>NZ_AP022332.1:3575040-3918175 GCF_009936375.1 Methylosinus sp. C49
CGTCACTTCGCCGCCGCTCGCAGAAGCGACCCCGCGGGAGATCGACCTCAGCGGCGAAATCCCCTCCTTCGACACGCTGGATCGCGCCGCCCGCGCCTTTGCGGCGCGCTTCACGCAGGGCGTCTCGCCGCTCGCGCAAATGTCGGCCTGGCTCGATTGGGCGACGCATCTCTCCCGCGCGCCGGGACGGCAGATCGAACTCTCGCTCGCCGCCATGCAGGACGCCGCCAGATACGCCCAATTCGTCGCTCATGCGGCGCGCGGCGAGGCCGTCGCGGCGCCCTTCGCGCCCGCGCCTTTCGACAAGCGTTTCGACGACCCCGCCTGGGACGCGCCGCCTTTCGCCTTTTGGAAGCAGGGCTTTCTCGCGAGCGAGCATTGGTGGCGGCAGGCGACGCGCGAGGCGCGCGGCATGACGCCCAATGACGCCGCCCGCGTCGCCTTCATGGCGCAGCAATGGCTCGCGCTGTTCTCGCCCTCCAACGCCTTCTGGCTCAATCCCACGGTCATCGACCGCACGATGAAGGAAGGCGGCGCCAATCTCCTGCGCGGCGCGGAAAATTTCATCGAGGACTATACACGCACGCTTCTGAACACGCCCAATGGCGGCAATGGCTTTCGCGTCGGCATCGACGTGGCGGCGACGCCGGGCGAGGTGATCTTCCGCAATGAGCTGATCGAGCTCATTCAATACGGCCCCTCGACCGAGACCGTCCACGCCGAGCCCATATTGATCGTCCCGGCCTGGATCATGAAATATTACGTGCTCGATCTGCGGCCGCAGAATTCGCTGACGCGCTATCTCGTCTCGCAGGGCTTCACCGTCTTCATGATCTCCTGGCGCAATCCGACGCCGGAAGATCGCGATCTCTCCTTCGACGATTATCGCGTCTGCGGCGTGCTCGCCGCGCTGAATGCGATCGACGCCGTGCTGCCCGGCCGCAAGGTCCACGGCTGCGGCTATTGCCTCGGCGGCACGCTGCTCTCCATCACGGCAGCGGCGATGGCGCGCGATCACGACGAGCGTCTCGCAAGCCTCACTCTGCTCGCCGCGCAGACCGATTTCAGCGAGCCGGGCGAGCTGATGCTGTTCGTCGATGCGGCGCAAGTGGCGTTTTTGGAAGACATGATGTGGGATCAGGGCGTGCTCGACACGCGGCAGATGGCGGGCGCCTTCGCCGCGCTGCGTTCCAATGAGCTGGTCTGGGCCAAGGCGGTGCGCGAATATCTGCTCGGCGAGCGGCAGAAGCCCAATGATCTGATGGCCTGGAGCGCCGATCAGACGCGCATGCCCTATCGCATGCATTCGCAATATTTGCGCGGGCTTTTCCTCGAGAATCGCCTCACCGCCGGCCGCTACGCCGTGGAGGGCGAGGTGGTGGCGCTGAAGGATATTTCCGCGCCAATGTTCGTCATCGGCACGGAGACCGACCATATCGCGCCCTGGCGCTCCGTGTACAAGGTCCATCTCTTCACCGACAATGAGCTGACCTTCGCGCTCACCACCGGCGGACATAACGCCGGCGTCGTCTCGGAGCCCGGCCGTCGCGGCCGCTCCTATCATGTCGGCCTGCGCCCGGCGGGCGGCCACTATGTCTCCGCCGACAAATGGCTGGCCGCGGCGCGGCGGGAGGAAGGCTCCTGGTGGCCGCTCTGGGCGGAATGGCTCGCCGCCCATGGCTCGGCGGAGCGCGTTTCGCCGCCGCCCATGGGAGAAGCGACGCGAGGCTTTCCGCCGCTCTGCGCCGCGCCCGGAAACTATGTCCACGAACATTGAGCGCTTTCCGCTCGACGCGCGGCGAAATACTCGTCAAAGTGCGATCGTGGCTCTGGGCGGGGCGATACCGTGTCGAATTCTTTGTTGCGCATTGCTTATTTCGAGGGGCTCGACCCCGCCGAGGCGGAGCGGATCGCCCGCAAATGCATTTGGCGGCGCGTCGATGAGCGCGAGCTCGTCGTCGATTACGACGACCGCTCGACCGACGTCTATTTCATCGTCTCCGGCGATCTGCGCGTGCTCATCCGCACGCCGGCAGGCAAGGAGGTCATTCTCTGCGATCTCCATCCCGGCCAGATTTTCGGGGAGATGGCGGCGATCGACGGGGCGGAACGCTCAGCCAATGTCTCGGCTCTGACCAAATCCGAGCTGTGCATCATGCCGTCGAGCGTGTTCAAAACCGTGCTGTTCAGCCAGCCGGCGGTCTGCGAGAAGGTGCTGCGCCTGCTGACGAAACGCATTCGCGATCTCAATTCCCGTCTGTTCGAGCGCTCCGTGCTCGATCTGCGCCACCGGCTCTACGCCGAGCTGCTGCGGCTGGCCCTGCCGCGCAAGGGCCATGAGGGCCAGTCGATCATCTCGCCGCCGCCGCTGCAGCACGATCTCGCCGCGCGCATCGGCTGCCGCCGCGAGCAGGTCAATCGCGAGGTGCAGGCGATGATCCACGAGGGCCTCGCCGAGAAGATCCGCGGCGGGCTGGTGCTGCTGCGCCCCTCGACGCTGGAGCAGCGTCTGACCGCCTGCCTCGAGCAGGCCGGCTGAGCCCGCCTCTGTGCGCTCTCGCACAGAGGCGCGACCGCGCACCCGCCTAATATGGCGATACGCGCTCGACCAGAGCGCCCAACCCGCCGGACGAGCCCGCAATGTCCTTTGCTCTCATCTCCCTTTCTCTTTGCGCCGAGCTCTGCGGGCTCGGCCCCCATGAGATGATTCCCGGCGCCACGCCCTCGCCCGCTCATCGATCCCTTTACGAGAGCTATCTGATGCTCTGTGATCGTGGCGCTGATTTCGTTCGCGATCTCATCGTCTCCGACATGCGCCGAGCGCTCGACATAGGCGCGACCCGCCGCGCCGCCGAGCTGCTGCTGGTGCTGCGCCGCTTCCTCTCGGTTCCACGCGGCGCGCCGCGCTTTCGGGCGCCGCCGCCGGACGCGATGGCGCTGGAAGCCGCTCTCGGGGTCATCGACAGGCTCGCTGCGCTGCGCCCGTCGCCCGAGGCGTCGCGCCTCTCCCGATACGGTCATGCGCGGGGCCGGCCTCTCGACGTGACCTGCCGGCGACAGCCGGGCGGCTTATGCGCGGCGCGGCCCGGCCCGGCTTGCGCGCCGCGGCGTTTCGAGTCAGCTTGAACCGCGCCTTCGGCGAACATCTCGTGTCCTCCATGGACGCGCAAAGGAGGCGTGATTGAAGCGGTCGCGGCGACGCAGGCCCGCCTATTTTCTCGCGACGGCCACGGCGGCCGTCGCCCTGCTCGCGATCGGCCGGCTGCAGCCGCCGGCCTTGGACGATCTGCGCAATTTCGTCTTCGACTCCTATCAGCGCCTCGCCCCACGCCCCTATGATCCCGGCCTTCCCGTGCGCGTGATCGCGGTGGATGAGGACAGCCTCGCCGCCTTCGGCCAATGGCCGTGGCCGCGCACGCGGCTCGCCACGCTGCTCGACAAGCTCGTCGAGGCGGGCGCGGCGGCCGTCGCCTTCGATATCGTCTTCGCCGAGACGGATCAGACCAGCCTCGATCATTATGCGCGAGGCCTGCCGGACGGCCCCGCCAAGACGCAGATCGCCACCATCGCCGCCGGCGCCATTCCCAATGATCGGATTTTCGCGCAGTCCATCGCCGCCGCTCCGGCGGCGCTCGGCCTCACCCTCTCGAGCGCCGGGCAAGAGCGCGCGCCGCCGCAAAAGGCGGGCGTCGCCATCGCCGGCGACGATCCCTCCGCCTTCCTCGCCGCCTTCCCCGCCGCTGTCGCGCCGATCGCGGAACTGGCCGCGGCGGCGCGCGGCCTCGGCGCGACCAATTGGGCGCCCGATCGCGACGGCGTCGTGCGCCGCATTCCGCTGCTCGCCATAGGCCCCGGCGGCGGCGTCACGCCCTCCCTCGCGCTGGAGGCGCTACGCGTCGCCCAGGGCGCCTCGACGATCATCGTCCGCTCTTCCAACGCCAGCGGCGAAACCGCCTTCGGACGCCAGACCGGCGTCAATGCGGTCAAGGTGGGCGCCTTCGAGATCGCCGTCGGCTCCATAGCGGATATTCGCCCACGCTATGGAGCCGAGGCGCCCCGGCGCATCGTCTCGGCGGCCGCAATTCTCGAGGATCGCGCGCCGCGCGACGAGATCGACGGGCGCATCATATTCATCGGCACCACCGCCGTCGGCCTCGGCGATATTCGCGCGACGCCGCTGCAGCCGACCATTCCCGGCGTCGAGATTCATGCGCAAATTCTCGAATCGCTGCTCTCGGGCGCGCTGCTATCGAGGCCCGATTGGGCCAATGGCCTCGAGCTCGTGGTCGCCGGCGCGGCATTCCTGCTCATCGCCGCGCTGCTGCCGCTGGTCGCGCCCTTGATCTCGGCGCTCGCCGCGATCGGCTCGATCGGCGCGCTCTTCGCCGCGTCTTTCCTCGCTTTCGATCGCTACGGCCTGCTCGTCGACGCTGCTTTCCCCAGCCTCTCGGTCGCTCTCGCCTATGGCGTCGGCGCCGTGGCGTTATGGCGCCAAGATCAAGCTGCGCGGCGCCATGTGCATATGGCTTTCGGCAAATTCATCGCGCCCGCCGTCGTCGAGGGCCTCGTCGAGCACCCCGAGCGGCTGGTGCTCGGCGGCGAGACGCGCGAGCTCACCGTGCTGTTCTCCGATCTGCGCGATTTCTCGACCATCTCGGAGGGGCTGAGCGCGCAAGAGCTCACGCATTTCATGAACGCCTATCTGACGCCGATGACGGACGCCATTCTCGATCGCGAAGGCACGGTCGACAAATATATAGGCGACGCCATCATGGCGTTCTGGAATGCGCCGCTCGATATCGCCGATCATCCGCGCAAGGCTATTCGAGCCGCGCTCGATATGCGCGCGGCCATGGCGCGTTTCAACGACGAGCGCGCCGCCGAGGCGACGCGCGAAGGACGCGACTATCGCAAGGCGGCGATGGGCATAGGACTCAATCTGGGGCCTTGCAGCGTCGGCAATATGGGCTCGACGCGACGCTTCGACTATTCGATCCTCGGCGACGTGGTGAATCTCACGTCGCGGCTCGAAGGACTGTGTAAATGGTTTCGCGTGGATATTCTCGTTTCCGGCGATTTGCGCGACGCCGCCGCGGGCTTCGCCTGGCTCGATCTCGGCGCGGCGCAAGTCGTCGGACGTTCGACGCCGACGCGCATCTATGCGCTCGCCGGAGACGAGAGCTTTGCGGCGAGCCCGGCTTTCATGGCATGGCGTGACGAACATGTGAGGATGATGCGTTATCATGCCGAATGGGAATTCGCCCGCGCCCGCGTCGCAGCGGCGGAATTGAGGGCGTCCGTCGAATCGCATTGGAGTGGTTGCTATATGGCTATGGAACAGCGATTTGCAGCCTTCGAGGCGGCTCCCCCCATGCGGAACGGAGGCGCGCCCATTTGGAAGATGGACAGCAAATGACGGGCGCGACAGTGGAAAACGCGGATGAGACGCGCAGGCTGCGCTATTGGCGGCGAATCGCGGAGGCGCATGAGCCGGGCGCCTATGAGGCGCTCGACCAAGCCTATCGCCAGCCGCATCGCGCCTATCACAGCTGGGCGCATATAGACGAGCTGCTCGCCGGACTCGAGCGTTTCGATTCGCTCGCCGCGCGGCCCGATCTCGTCACCGCGGCGATCTTCTGGCACGACGCCGTGCATCTGGCGCGCGATCCAGATGGAAAGACGCGGCTCGACCGGCAGAATGTGCGCGACAGCGTCGCCGCCTTCCGTCGCCACACGGTTCTCGCGGGAAGCGAAGCGCAGGCCGTCGAAGATCTGGTGATGGCGACCTCCGATCACGCCGGCGCGCGCGCAACGACGGAGCATTACGAGGGCTTCTCCGGCGATCTCGATCTCTTCGTCGATCTCGATCTCAGCCCGCTCGCCGCGCCTTGGGAAATCTTCGCCGCCAACACGCAGAAGATTCGTTCGGAATCCATCGGCGTCGAGGAGGCGGAATTCGCCGCTAATCAGGCGAAGATGCTGGAGGGGCTGGCGCAAGGCGACAGGCCGGTGTTTCGCCGCGCGGAAACGCACGCGGCGTGGGACGCGATCGCGCGCGTCAATCTCGCGCGCTGCATCGCCGGGCTGCGCGCCGCGGGACGCTGACGCAGAAGACCCAAAGAAACGCACGAAAAAAAGCCCGGCTCACGCCGGGCTTCTTGCTTTCGAGGGACGTCCGATCAGACCGGATGCGGCTCCAGCCCATCGGCGTCCGGCTCCGGCGAGGGCCGCGCATCGGTCGTCGGCGCGGGCGAGGGACGCGCGGGCGGCGCCGCCGGCGGCACATCCTCGCGCACCGGTATCTTGCCCTGCAGCAGGCCGATCATCTCGTCGCCGGTCAGCGTCTCGAACTCGAGCAGGCCATTGGCCAGAACGTCGAGGTCTGCGCGCTTCTCGGTGAGGATGCGCTTGGCGTCGTCATAGCCTTCCTGCACCAAGCGGCGCACTTCCGCGTCGATCGTCTGCTGCGTCGCCTCGGAGAGCGTCTGCTGACGCCCGATCGAATAGCCGAGGAACTGCTCCTGCTGCGGATCGGCATAGGCCACCGTGCCGAGCTTGTCGGAGAAGCCGAGCTGCGTCACCATTGCTCTCGCTATGCGCGTGCATTGCTGAATGTCGCTCGCCGCGCCCGACGTCACCTTGTCGTGACCGAAGACGAGCTCCTCCGCGACACGACCGCCCATCGCCAATGCGAGCATGGCTTTGAGCTGCTCATAGCTCTGCGAGATCTGGTCACGTTCCGGCAGGCCCTGCACCATGCCCAGCGCGCGGCCGCGCGGGATGATCGTCGCCTTATGGATCGGGATAGAGCCGGGCATGTTGAGCTGCACCAGCGCGTGGCCACCCTCGTGGAAGGCGGTGAGGCGCTTCTCCTCCTCCGTCATCACCAGAGTGCGACGCTCGGCGCCCATCATGATCTTGTCGCGGGAGTCCTCGAACTCCTGCCGCGTGACGATGCGCTTGCTGCGTCTTGCAGCCAGCAGCGCCGCCTCATTGACGAGATTCATCAGATCGGCGCCCGAGAAGCCCGGCGTGCCGCGCGCGACGACCTTCAGATCCACATCCGGCGCCAGCGGCACCTTGCGGGCGTGAACCTTGAGGATCTTCTCGCGGCCGATGAAGTCGGGGTTCGGCACATTGATCTGACGATCGAAGCGGCCCGGACGCATCAGCGCCGGATCGAGCACGTCGGGGCGGTTGGTCGCGGCGATGAGGATGATGCCCTCATTGGCCTCGAAGCCGTCCATCTCGACGAGCAGCTGGTTCAAGGTCTGCTCGCGCTCGTCATTGCCGCCGCCGAGTCCGGCGCCGCGGTGACGACCCACCGCGTCGATCTCGTCGACGAAGATGATGCACGGAGCATTTTTCTTGGCTTGCTCGAACATGTCGCGCACGCGGCTCGCGCCGACGCCGACGAACATTTCGACGAAGTCCGAGCCGGAGATGGTGAAGAAGGGGACATTCGCCTCGCCGGCGATGGCGCGCGCGAGCAAGGTCTTGCCCGTGCCGGGCGGACCGACGAGCAGCACGCCGCGCGGAATGCGTCCGCCGAGGCGCTGGAACTTCTGCGGGTCACGCAGGAATTCGACGATCTCCTGAAGGTCTTCCTTGGCCTCGTCGACGCCGGCGACATCCTCGAAGGTGACGCGGCCCTGCGTTTCCGTCAGCAGCTTGGCCTTGGACTTGCCGAAGCCGAGCGCGCGGCCGCCGGCGCCGCCCTGCATCTGGCGGGCGAGAAAAATCCACACGCCGAGGAAGGCGATGAGCGGCAACGCATTCAAGAACAAGGTCATCCACCAGCCGCCGCCGTCGCTCGCGGGACGGGCGCTGATGGCGACATTCTTCGCGGTCAGCCGCTGCACCAGCGACGGATCATTGGGCGCATAGGTTGTGAAGGAGCGATTATCCGCGAAATGCCCGCTGATCTCATTGCCGGCGATCGTCACGTCATGGACGCGGCCGAGATCGATCTGCGCCAGCAATTCGCTGAAGGTGATGTCACGTCCTGCGGAGCGCTGGTTGCGCTGATCGAACAGCATGGCCAGCGCGACGGCGAGCAGCGCGACTATCGCGAATATCATGAAGGGCTTGTAATTCACTTTCATCGACGACCTCCGACGGACCGTCAGCCGGCCGCGGGAGACACATTTCCCGCGTCGACGGCGCGTGTCGCTTTTATGACCTTACGACAGCATTCCCAAGTCGCCAAATTAAATGCAGTCATGCGCCATGGCGAGAAAACATGAGCCGGGCCGCGGTCCGAGCGTCGTCTGCGCCGCGGCCGCGCTCTACCGCGCGACCGAGACAAAAAGTCGCAGCGCCGCTCCGTCGCGGGCGCCTTTTTCCGAGCCTGCGCTCAGACAGATATGATTTGAAAAGGAGAGCGGCGGATGGAGGAGGCGAGCGTCGGCTCTGCGACACTCGGCTTTCGCGCGCGCGGGATGCATTGCCACGGCTGCGAGCGCGCCATAGAGCGCGCCGTCGGCGAGCTTCCCGGCATTGCGAGCGTGAAGGCCGATTATCCGACCGAGCGCGTGAGCGTGGCCTATGACCCCGCCGCCGTCACGCCCGAGGCGATCCGCGCCGCGGTCGAGCGCCAGGGCTATCGCGCCGTCCCCACGGAGGAGCCCGCCGGCGGCCGCCTCGGCAAGATTCTCGGCGTCCTCCTCGGCCTCGCGGGCGTCGCTCTGCTGATCTTCATCGACACGCATTGGATCGGCGAGGCCGGCGCGCCGGACGTCAGCCGCCATATGAGCCTCGAGCTGATTTTCCTGCTCGGCCTGCTCACCGGCTTTCATTGCATCGGAATGTGCGGCGGCTTCGTGCTGAGCTACACGGCCGATGACGCGCGGCTCGGACGTCCATCCTATCGCTCGCATCTGCTCTATGGCGCGGGCAAGACGATCTCCTACACGGCGATCGGCGCCTTGTTCGGCCTCGTCGGCGCCTTCATCGCCTTCACGCCCATGCTGCGCGGCGTCGCCGGCGTCGCGGCGGGCGCTTTTCTGATCGTCTTCGGCCTCAACATGCTCGGCCTGTTCGCGCCGCTGCGGCGCTTTCGCTTCGCTCTGCCCGCGCCCTTGCAGCGCTCTGTCGACCGGCGTGCGGCGGGCTCGCATCGGCCTTTCGTCATCGGCCTCTTGAACGGGCTGATGATCGCCTGCGGGCCGCTGCAGGCGATGTATGTGATGGCGGCGGGAACCGGCAGCGCGCTCGAGGGCGCGAAAATGCTGCTCGCTTTCGGGCTCGGCACGCTGCCCGTCATGATGAGCTTCGGCGCTCTGTCGACTCTGGTCTCTGCCTCGCTGACGCATCGCCTGCTGATGGCCTCCGGTGCGATCGTCGTGGCGCTCGGCGCGGTGATGATCAATCGCGGCATGATCCTCACGGGCTGGGGCTATGATCTGCAATCCATGATCGGAAACTTGCGCGGCGCAGCCGAGCGCTCGATTCTTTCACCTGCGCCTGCGCCCTCCCCTGCGCCGGCAGCCGCGCCCGCTGTGGGGCCGCAGGCTTCGGCGCCGCAGCCGCGCGGCGCCTATCAGACGATCGAGATGGATGTCGTCGCCACGGGCTTCTTGCCCAATCGTTTCACGCTCGCCAAGGGAGTCCCCGTGCATTGGGTGATCGACGGCAAGGAGATCACCAATTGCAACAAGCGCATCGTCGTTCCGAGTCTCGCCCTCGAATTCGACGTGAAGCCCGGCGTCCAGACGATCGAGTTCACGCCGCGCGCGGCCGGCGTCATTCATTGGAGCTGCTGGATGGGCATGCTGCGCGGCGAGTTCGACGTGCAGAACGCGCCCGCGCCGGCCATCGCCGCGAAGCCTGCGGAAGAAAGGCCGAGCGCGCGCTCCGTCGCGCATGACGACCTCTATCGCATCGCCGCGGGCGACACGCTGCGCAACATCGCCGTGAAGCTCTATGGCGACGGCACGCGCTGGAAGGAGATTCTCGCCGCCAATCCGGGGCTCGATCCGCGGCGGCTGAAGCCCGGCGAAACGATAAGGGCGCCGCGCGACGAGCGCTGACCGCTCACGCCAAATATTTGGGCAGCTCGCGCTCGAATTCGGGAAAATACAGCGAAATCACGCTCACATCGAATTGTCCGAGAATCTGCTCCTTGGGCTCGCGCTCGAGCAGGAAGCGAAAGGCCGCGTCGAGACATTGCTCGGCGCTGGAAACGCCGCCGCCCAATCGCTCGGCGAGCACGCGCGACATGGTCACGCGATGGCGCGACTTGCTCGCGGCGTCACGCACGACGACATCGAAGGTGAGGGTATTGGGAGCGCCATTGTCGCGGCGCGCAATATCGATCGCGATGGTCATGCAGCCTCCGCCAGAAGCGTCTCTATATCCGCCGCGATCGCCTGCGGCCGATCGGTCGGCGCATAGCGCTTCACGACGCGGCCCTTTCGATCGACGAGAAATTTGGTGAAATTCCATTTGATCGCCTGCGTGCCCAAAACTCCGGGCGCCTGCGCCTTCAAGAAACGATAGAGCGGATGCGCGTTCTCGCCATTCACGTCGATCTTGGCGAAGAGCGGAAAGGTGACGTCATAGCTCGCCGAGCAGAAGGCGCCGATGGCGGCCTCGTCGCCGGGCTCCTGATGGCCGAACTGGTTGCAGGGAAAGCCGAGCACGGCGAAGCCGCGGTCGCGATAGGCGCGCCACAGCGCCTCGAGCCCCTGATATTGCGGAGTGAAGCCGCATTTGCTCGCGACATTGACGATCAGCAGCGCCTGGCCGGCCCAATCGGCGAGGCTCACGCTGTCGCCGTTCAGGCGACGCGCTTCGAAATCATGGACGCGATTCTCGCGGACAGGGCTCATGGCCGAGGCGACCTTTCGACATATTCGCCTCGATCGCGGCGCGCGAGGGGCTCCCCGAAACCGCCGCTGAACGGCGGATCGGCGGAGCCACTCGGCCAATATGGCGCAGACTCGCGCTTTCGTCACCGCGCCCGCCGGCATCTAGAGCCGATAGCGGGCACTTTCCGTCTCTCAGGCCTCGGCGAGCAGGGCGTGAATGTCGGGCTCCATCTGGCGCGGCGTGTTGGTGGCCTGGAAGCGCTTCACCACATTGCCCTTGCGGTCGATGAGGAATTTGGTGAAGTTCCACTTCACGTCTTCCGCCGGACCCGGGTCCTTCTCCTTCAGCAGCTTGTAGAGCGGGTGCTGATTGTCGCCATTCACCTCGATCTTGCTGAACAGCGGGAAGGTCACGATGAAGCGGGTGGAGCAGAAGGTCTTGATCTCCTCGTCCGTTCCCGGCTCCTGATTGCTGAACTGGTTGCAAGGGAAGCCCAGAATGACGAACCCCTTGTCGCGGTTCTCGTTCCAGATCGCCTCGAGGCCATTGTATTGCAGCGTGAAGCCGCATCGGCTCGCCACATTGACGATCAGGATCACCTTGCCGGCGTAGTCGCCGATCTTGACGGTTTCGCCGTCGATCGTGCGCGCTTCGATATCATAGAGCTCGGACATGACTGAGAAGGTCTCCGTTCTTTGCGCGGCGCCCGAGAGCGCGCGGCGCATTCTGGGCGCAGAATGGCCGCGCGCGCTTTTTTGGGCAAGCCGGGAAACGCCTAAATTCGCGGCGCCTTCGCCTCTTCAGGCGGCGTCGACATTCTCGTCCATCTCCTCGCCGAGCCCGTACTCCTTCATTTTGCGGTAGAGCGTCGAGCGGCCTATGCCCAGACGACGCGCAATCTCCGACATCTGACCGCGATAATGGACGAGGGCGAATTTGATGACCTCGGCCTCCAGCTCCTCGAGGCGGCGCATGTCGCCATGCGGACCGAGCAGCGCCATCACATTGGGATCGCGAATCTCGACGCGGACGATCTCCCGCTCCGGCGCGGCGCCGGGCGCGGCCGGCGCCGGGACCGGCGGGACGCGGGCGGAAAAGCCCTCCACATGGGCGGCGATCTGCGGGAACTCGTTGACCGTCAGCTCGTCGCCATCGGCCAGCACCACGGCGCGGAACACGGCGTTCTCGAGCTGGCGGACATTGCCCGGCCAGTCATAGCTGGCCAGCAGCGTCGTCGCCTCATGCGAGATGCCGCGCAGGCGCTTGTTCTCCTCCGCCGCGAAGCGGATGGCGAAGCGGCGCGCCAGATCGCCGATATCGTCGCGGCGCGCGCGCAGCGGCGGAATGGTGATGGGGAAGACGTTGAGGCGGTAGAACAGATCCTCGCGGAACTGGCCGCGCTTCACCTGCTCGATCAGATTTTGATTCGTCGCCGAGATGAGGCGAATATCGACGCGCACCGGACGCTTGGAGCCGACGGGATCGATCTCGCCCTCCTGCAGGGCGCGCAGCAGCTTCACCTGCGTCTCGAGCGGCAATTCGCCGATCTCGTCGAGGAAGAGCGTGCCGCCATTGGCCTCGAGGAATTTGCCCGCATGCTTCTCGGTCGCGCCGGTGAAGGCCCCCTTCTCATGGCCGAAGAGGATGGATTCGACGAGATTGGCCGGCAAAGCCCCGCAATTGACCGTGACGAAGGCCTTGCCGCGGCGATCCGAGCCGCCCTGAATGGCGCGCGCGACGATCTCCTTGCCGACGCCCGACTCGCCCTCGATGAGCACGGGAATATTGGAATGAGCGGCGCGCTCGCCGAGGCGAATGACGCGCGCCATCTCCTCGCTGCGCGACACGAGATCGCGGAAGGTCAGCGCGCCGTCCCGGCGGCGATTGACGCGACGCAGCTCCCCGGCGAGGGCGTCTGCGGACAGCGCATTTTTGATGGAGACCTGCAGGCGCTCGGCGCCGACCGGCTTCACGACGAAATCATGCGCGCCGGCGCGCATCGCCGAGATCACCGTCTCGATGGAGCCATTGGCGGTCTGCACGATGACGGGCACGTCGATCTTGAGGTCGCGCAGGCGCGTCAGCACGCCCATGCCGTCGAGATCGGGCATGACGAGATCGAGAATCAGCAGATCGACCGGCGTCGCGCCATTCTGCGTCAGCCGCGCCAGCGCCTGCTCGCCGCCCTCGACAGTCTCCACCTCATAGCCGAAGCGCCGCGCCGAAGCCTCGAGCAAGCGGCGCTGGACCGGATCGTCGTCGGCGATCAGAATCGTAGAAGTCATTGATCCTCTTGAAATCTCTTAGGCCTGCGCGGCGGGGGCTCGGACGGATCGCGACGATCCGCGGCGTGCAATAGAGGATGTGGACGACGCCACCTTCCGGCCATGCTCGGAGATCAGGGTAAAGGCGTCGTTAACGTGAGCCTCGCCGTCGGGAGGAATCCAAAGGCCGGGGACGGGAAAAGCTCCTGTGCGGCTCGCGACCAGGCGGCCTGCGACTTGCATTTTTTCCGTTCCGTGCCCGATATTCGGCGAAGCGCCCTTCATCCTCAACTCCCGGTTCGAACCATGCCGCATCTTCACGCCCGCGTCCAAGGCCCCCTTCGCGACTCCGTCTCCGAGGCTCAGGCCGGCGGCCCCGGCTCCGCGCTCCCCGAATGGAATCTCGCCGACCTCTACGCCGCGCCGGATTCGCCGGCGCTGGCCGCCGACATTGCGGCGGCGGAGAAGGAGGCCTCAGCCTTCGCAGCCGAGCTGCGCGGCCGCCTGAGCGAATTGGCGGGCGGCGCGGCGGCGAGCGAGACGCTCGGCGAGGCCGTGCGGCGCTATGAGGCGCTACAGGACCTGTTGGGCCGAATCATGTCCTATGCGGGACTGATCTACGCCGGCGACACCACCGATCCGGCCCGCGCCAAATTCTATGGCGACATTCAGGACAAGATCACTGAAATCTCCACGCAATTGCTGTTCTTCCAGCTCGAGCTGAACCGTATCGACGACGCAATTCTGGACGCCGCCGCGGCGACGGCGCCGCTCGCGCATTGGAAGCCCTGGCTCGAAGATATTCGGATGGAGAAGCCCTATGAGCTCTCCGACGAGCTGGAGCGGCTCTTCCACGAAAAATCCGCCACCGGCCGCGCGGCCTGGAACCGCCTCTTCGACGAGACCATCGCCTCGCTGCGCTTCTCGATCGGCGGCAAGGAGCTGACGATCGAGCCTGCGCTCAATCTAATGCAGGATTCGCGCGAGGAGGTGCGACGCGAAGCCGCGCTCGCCGTCGGCGCGACGCTGAAGGCCAATCTGCGCACCTTCGCGCTCGTCACCAACACGCTGGCCAAGGACAAGGAGATCGGCGATCGTTGGCGCGGCTTCGAGGATGTCGCCGACTCGCGCCATCTCTCCAACCGCGTCGAGCCGGAGGTGGTCGCGGCTCTGGTGGAGAGCGTGACGAAAGCGCATCCGCGGCTCTCGCATCGCTATTACAAGCTCAAGGCCAAATGGTTCGGCAAGGAGGCGCTGGATTATTGGGACCGCAACGCGCCGCTGCCCTCCGTGCCTTCGCACAATTATAGCTGGGACGAGGCGCGCGACATCGTTCTCACCGCCTATTCGGGCTTCGCGCCGCAAATGGCGGAGATCGCCTCGCGCTTCTTCGACAAGAGCTGGATCGACGCGCCGGTGCGGCCGGGCAAGGCGCCGGGCGCCTTCGCGCATCCGACCGTGCCCTCCGCGCATCCTTATGTGCTGGTCAATTTCCAGGGCAAGACGCGCGATGTGATGACGCTGGCCCATGAGCTCGGCCATGGCGTGCATCAGGTGCTGGCCTCGCGCCAAGGCGCGCTGATGGCGCCGACGCCGCTGACGCTCGCCGAGACGGCCTCCGTCTTCGGCGAGATGCTGACCTTCCGCTCGCTATTGGCGCAAACGACCGACATCGAGAAGAAACGCGCGCTGCTCGCCGCCAAAGTGGAGGATATGCTCAACACTGTGGTGCGGCAGATCGCCTTCTATTCCTTCGAGCGCAAGGTCCATACCGAGCGCAAGAATGGCGAACTGACCGCCGACAAGCTCTGCGAGCTGTGGATGAGCGTGCAGAGCGACAGTCTCGGCCCGGCCATCCGGCTCGGCGAAGGCTATGAATCCTTCTGGGCCTATATTCCGCATTTCGTGCATTCGCCTTTCTATGTCTACGCCTACGCCTTCGGCGATTGTCTCGTGAACTCGCTCTATGGCGTCTATCAAAAGGCGGAGACGGGTTTCGCCGAGCGTTATTTCGGCCTGCTCGAGGCCGGCGGCGCCAAGCCCTACAATGAGCTGCTCGCGCCCTTCGGCCTGGATGCGCGCGATCCGGCTTTTTGGGGCATAGGGCTCGAGATGATCGAGGGGCTGATCGCGGAGCTGGAGGCGATGGAGAGGTAGGTTTCATCACATTCATCGGGTGGACGCGTGACATATTCGATCTTCGTTTCCCACGGCTGGCATGATCGATGGGTGGCCAGACAAATGGCGCGTTCGATCTCCGATGCGGGAGGCGCGCCATTCATCGACATATTCGACATCAAGAAGGGCGACCGTATCGAAGAACGCGTCCGCACGGGGATCGAGCACTGCGCCGAGCTGGTCGCCCTGCTCACGCCCTGGTCGGTCGGCCGCAATTGGGTCTGGACCGAGGTCGCCGCCGCCTGGGCGTTGAAAAAGCGCTTCGTCGGGGTGACCTATGGCGTGACGATCGAGGAAATCGAAAGGAATCACGGCGGGATGGCCTGTCTCGGCCCGACCAATGTCGTTGCCCTCGACGACTTCGACGCATACATTCGGGAGCTGGCCGAGCGCATCCATTCGGGAGATCGCGAATGAAGCTTTTCATTTCCTACAGCCATGGAGACGAGCCCTTCGCCCGCTCCTTGCGCGAGGGACTCGAGCGAATGGGCGTCTGCGTGATCGATCCCGCGATCAGCACGCGCCCAGGAGATTCGCTCGGTCAAGCGCTGCGGCAGGCGATCGACGAATCCGACGCGGCGATCCTCGTCATTCCCGAGTCCGGCTCCAACGGAGCGAATTTGGCGTTTTTCGAAGCCGGCGCGGCCAAAGCGCTGGGCAAGCGGCTCTTTGTCGTCATGCCAGGCGCCGGAGACCGCGAGATGCCCTCGATCGCAGATTTCGCCATTCTCGACGCGTCGCGAAAGTCGTCCGACGAAGTCGCAAAAACACTCGTCCACGCGCTCGCAGCGGCATAGGACCGTTCGATGCGCGCGCCGACCGAAGCGATTGCGACCAAAACCGATCTGTCGGCGCTTCAGATGGAATTGCGCGCTTTTGAGCAGAAGCTCGAAGCCAAGATCGCGACCACGGCCGCCGATTTGAAGGTCGATATTCTCCGCTGGCTGATCGTGACTCAGCTCGCCCTCGGCGGCTTCCCGTTCGCCGCGATGAAGTTCACGCGCTGAAGCGGGAGCCGCACTCACTCAACATTCTGCGCGATCCGCCATAGCACGCTTGACGGATAGAAGCGCTTTGAGAGCTCATAATCCTTCGCCGGCACGAAGGCCTTCAATTCGATCGTTTGCAAATTCGACATGAACGGCTCCCGAGAAACAGAACGCCGCGCAACATGTCACGAAACGCCGGTCACGTCCCGCGATCCGGCCCGCCCCACAGCCAGGCCGCGCCGCGCACGCCGCCCGAGTCGCCATGCACATTGCGCAATATGCGCGTGTCGATGGCGTCCGAGAATGCCTGCTTCTCGACCAGATCGCGCAGGCCCTCGTAAATAAAATCGATATTGGACACGCCGCCGCCGAGCACGATGACATCCGGGTCGAGCAGATTGACGATTGCCGCCAGCGCGCGCGACAGGCGGTCGCGATAGACTTCCAGCGCATGGCGCGCCGCCGCCTCGCCCGCCGCGGCGCGCGCCGCGATCTCCTCGCCATTCGCCTCGGCGCCGCTGCGCTGGCCATAATCGAAGGCGAGCGCCGGGCCGGCGAGAAAAGTCTCCACGCAGCCGTAATGGCCGCAATAGCAGAGCCGCCCGGGAAACTCGTCCGGCGTCATCCAGGGCAGAGGCGTGTGGCCCCATTCGCCCGCCACCTTGTTGACGCCTTGCAGAACCTTGCCGTCCACGACGATGCCGCCGCCGACGCCGGTCCCCAAAATCACGCCGAAGACGCTGCGCGCGCCCGCCCCGGCGCCGTCCACGGCCTCCGACAGCGCGAAGCAATTGGCGTCGTTCTCGAGCCGCACCGGACGCTCGAGCAGCGCCGCGAGATCCTTGTCCAGCGGTCTGCCGTTGAGCCCAGTCGTGTTGGAGTTTTTCACGAGGCCGGTGCGCGGCGAGATGACGCCCGGCGTGCCGACGCCGACGCTGCCGCGCCCGCCGATCTCGCGCTCGAGATCGAGCACGAGGCCGCCGATGGTCGCCAGAACGGCGGCGTAATCATGAGCGGGCGTCGGGGCGCGCCGACGCGCCAGCGTCTCGCCCGTAGGACCCATGGCGATCGCCTCGGTCTTGGTGCCGCCGAGATCGACGCCGATGCGGAAGGGTTCTCTTGTCATCGCCCTTCGTTCATCTATGGCGGCGGCGCGATCGGGCAGCCCCCGTTATTGCAGATAGGCGCGATCCAAATCGACCGCGCCCTTCAGCGTCGCGGCCGCGCCTCTGTCGATGCGCACGGAATCGAGCGACAGACCCTCGGCCTTGGTTCCCTCGAAGCGCGCGCCGGTGAGATCGGCGCCGGCGGCGTCCACATCCTTCAGCGAGGCCTTGTCGAAGATCGCGCCCGCCGCCCGCGCATAACGCATGTCGGCGCGGGAAAGATCGGCGCCGTCGAAATGCGCGCCGTCGAGCTTGGCGGAGCGCAGAACGGCGCGCATCAGCCCCATGGATTGGTTCTTCATATCGGCGGACATATCCGCGCCGCGGAAGGAGGCGCCGCGCAGATCGGCGCCGGTGAGATCGGCGGCGAGGCGGCTCTTCGAGAAATCCGCCCCCTCGGCGCGGGTGCGCTGCAGCTGCGCTGCGAAGACATGCGCGCCGCGCAGGCTGGCGCCGGAGAGATCGGCCTCGAGCAGCCAGGCCTGATCGAGAATGGCGCCGTCGAGCTTGGCCCCGGCGAGCCGCGCCTTCACCAGCCGCGCCGCGCGCAGATTGACGCCGGCAAGATCGAGGCCGGAGAGGTCGAGCCCGTTGAGGCTGCGCATGGAGAGATCGAGCGTCTCGCCCGGCTTCCTCGCCGCGAGGCGCGCCTCAATGTCGGCGCGCGTGAACTCGGACTGCGAATAGGCGGGCTGGGCGAGATCGACATTGCGCAGCATGTCCTGCGCCGGCGCCTCCGCAGAGGCGAGGCAGAACAGCAGCGACGCTCCGAGAAGATGCCCGCCTCTCATTGCGCCTGCGCCCGCTCTGCGGCCGGAACGCTCCTGGCGGCGGCGAGTTCCTTGGCCTGCGCCACCCAGCGGCCGCGCTCGGGACGGCCGGGAACCGCGAGCGTCGCGCCGATCCAAGCGACATTCTCGGAGGACCAGCCGGCGATCTGATCGAAATGATAGACGCCGAGCCCGTGCAGCTTCTCGACGCTCTTCGGCCCGAGGCCCTTGATCTTGGCGAGATCGTCCGGCCGGCCGCCGCGCGGTCCCGGCAGGCCTTCCGGCCGCTGACCCGGGGCCTTGCGCTCGCTTTCGGCGGGGCGCGGCGCTCCGGCGCGACGCCGCGGCTCGGCCACCGGAGCCGGCGCCTCGGTCAGCGATGTTTCCGGCGGATCAACTGCGGCGATCGGCTCCGCGGCGACAGGAACGGGAGCCGGCGCGGCTGTCGGGCCATTCTCGACCAGAGCCGCCGCGGCGCCGCGAAGGGAAACATCCGCGAGCGGCTTTCGCTTCGCCGGCGCGGCGGGAGCGGCGGCGCCGAACAGCAGCCTGACGCCGCCGCCGAAGGGCAGGCCGATCAGATAGGCCGTGGCGAGCAGCAGCCCCAATTCGAAGAGGAGGCCGTTGCGGCCGGGGATGGTCTGCAGATTGGCGAGCAAATAGCCGCCGACGAGCGCGAAGGCCGAGGCCACCACGACGCCATGGCCGGCGAATATCGCGCCGGCCTCTTTTTTTGTCGTCCAAAAGCCGATGACGAGCCCCAGCGCGAGCGCGGCGGCGAGCCATTGCGTGGAGGCGGCGAGCAGATAGAGCATGGGCGTTCTCCCTCGAAAGCCCCGGATCACCGGATCGAGAATTCGATGCGACGGCCGCTCTCGTCGACCGCCGCAGCGCCCGAGGCGGAGAGTCGCGCCGCTTCGACGCCCGCCTCGATGAGATAATTGCGAACGGCCTCGGCGCGATGGAGGCCGATGGCCTCATTCTCCGCATTCGAGCCGGCGCCCGCGAAAAGTCCCACGATATCGACCGCCGCGCCCGGGCTGCGCAGCAGCACGAAAGCGAGAGCGTCGACGACCGGGAAGGATGTTTCCGCAATCATATTGTCCGCGCCGAAGGAGAGCCCTTTGGCCGCGGTCTCCGACAGAGCGGCGTAGAGCTGGGTCGGCGGAATCTCGTCCTTCGTCGCGAGGCCGAGCCGCGCGGCGTGCTCATAGCCCTCCGGCAGCTCGCGGAAGAGGCGCGCGCGAACGTCATATTGCGCCTTGGCGTTATAGGCCGCGCCTTCCACCGCCAGCTTGCGGTCGGAGAGCGACGCGACGCCGGAGTCGAGCCGCGCCAGCGCCCGCAGAGCCGCGCTCGCCGCCTCGGCGAATCCCTTGGGCGCGCCATCGGCTATGGCGAGATCGACATCCGTCGCATCGCCGAAATCACGCTTCGCCTGCTCGGCGATGCGCGCGCGCGTCGCGGCGTCCGGCGCGAAGCCGGCGAGCGCCAGCCCGCTCTCCTGCTTGCGCGCAGTAAAGACGAAAGGCGAGACCGCGCCCGCCGCCACCGCCACCTTGCCGAGGCCGAAGCTCTTCGGCAGCGCCGCGCGCAGGCTCGCCTCGACGGCCGAGGCGCCGACATTGGTTTTCCCAGAGCCTTCGATGGAGACGACGCCATCGGCGATGGAGGCCTTGCCGCTGGAGAGCTTGGCGAGCTCGCGCAGAGCGGCGCTCGCCGCTGCGGCGAAATCGCCGGGCGCGCCGCCGGCGACGCGCGTCTGATCGCTGGACTCGCCGAGGCTCGCCGCCTCGGCGATGAGCGCCTCGCGCGTCGTCTCGCTCGGCGCATAGCCGAACAGCGAGACGATCTCGCCGGCCTTGGCGGCGCTCCAGACGAAGGGCGAGACGCGCGGCGGCGCGATCTCCGCCTTCACCGCGACGCCCTCGGGCGGAGCTTTCAGCGCCGCCTCGGCGCGATCATAGCCATCGAAGCTGACGGCGGCGCCGGTGACGGAAAGCGAAGCGTCGCTGACCGACACTCTGCCGTCGCCGATGGCGTCGAGCAGAGCGACGCCATAGGATGTGAGCGCAGTGTAATTCTCGGGCGCGCCCAGCGCCGAGATCGATTTGTCGGAAAGCTCGAGGCCCTTGCCTGCGGCCGCGTCGCGAATTGCGACGCGCTCGCCGGGGACGGGCGCATTGCCGGAGAGCGCGAGCGTCTTGCCTTTGCGCTCCAACGCGAAGACGAAAGGCTTGGCGAGAGGCGGCGGCGTGGTGGCGTCCACGACGGAGCGCACGCCCTCTTGCAATTCGGCGCTGCGGACGGCCTCGGCGACGGCGGTGGGCGAGAGGACGACGCCGGACAGGCGAATGTCGCGACCGTCGACGTCGACGCGCGCGCCCTCGATCGCGCCGGGGGATTTGTCGAGCGCCGCGCGCACGCGGTCGCCCAAATCTTTTTCGATCTTCTCGACGTCCGACGTCGCGACGATCGTGAACAAAGCGGCCAGCACGGGCAGGCCGATCCACCATTTCGCCGGCTGGATCATGGCTTCCGTCGCTCCCTGGGGCGAGAATCATTACGTAACCGGCACAGTTCTACCAGTCGAGAGGCTGCAGACCAACTCGAGGGAAGCGCGTTGCCGCGTCGCAGGAAGCCGATTCAGCCCTTTTTCTTGGACGGCTGCTCGCCCGGCTGAAGGGGCGGCGCGGGGTAGAGCTCGATCGCCCGATCGATCGTCCAGAAGCAATCCAGCGCGCCGGAAGGGCGCACGCACCACAGCGGGCCGTCGCGCTGATCGACGTCAACCTTCTGATCGCGCATGAGCTGCACGCATTGGCCGGCCTGCAGCTTGCCGCGGAAATAGGCGGGGTCGTCCTTGGCCGCCTTGTCCGAAGCCGGGCGAAAGGCGCGTTTTATGTCCGCCTGATCCCGGCAGGCGAGAACGGCGCCGCGCGCGGCCGCCGCCTGCGCCGCGGAGGCGAGGCCGAGCGTGGCGCAGAGGGTGGCGGCGACGAGGGCGCGACGGGCGTACATGTCGCGAATCTAACGCATTGGCGCGGGCTTTACCAGCCATGCCGACGCTGGCCGAAAGGCGCTTTTCGGCGCCCTTTTACGATTTTGCCGGGCCGGTCCGCCGCTCGATCTCGGTTTTCACCCTTTTCCACAGATCGATCGCGCGCGGCCTCGCCCATTCATAGCCCTCGATGGCCCGCGGACGCGCCCAATCATAGAGCGCGACGCTCCATTCGCCGAGCAGCCGGCCCGTGGCCTTGGCGAAATCGACGCCCTTGTCGAACCAGGGCAGGAATTGGCTGTCCGCCGGAATCTTGGCCCGCGCCCAGGCGACGGCGTCCGCGGCGATCTGTGAGATCGCGCGCCAGAGCTGGCTCCAGGGCTCGTCCACCGGCGTGCTCGTCACCTTGTCGCGATAACGCGCGAAATCTCCCGCGAGACTCGCCTTGGCGCGGCGCTCGTCGTCGAGCTGGCGCTGCAGATCGGCGGCGCGCTTTTCCGCCTCCTGCGCCTTGCGGGCGTCGCCATCGGCCTTTTGCGCATTGCGCCTGGCCTCGAGCTGGGCGTCGTCGATCTCGCGGGTCGACTCGTCCACCTGCAGCGCCATCGCCTCATATTTGGAGAGCACGTCGTCGCGCTGCTCGATGACGCTGCGCAGAAGCGAGACGAGCGCGTCACGCCCGAGCTTGTCATAATCCTCGCCGGCGGCGGGGGTCGCGGCCGCCACAGCGGCGCTTCTATTGCGATTGTCGGACAGTTCGGCCTCCATCGACTTTTTTCGCGCCGCGGCCTATGCGCCGGCGCTTCGCCGATGCGGTTAGATAAGAAGGCCGCGCCCGCCGACCAGCCATGCCTCGCGGCCATCGGCGCCATCTGCGGCGACGAAACGCCTCACGGCGCGCGCTGGAACAAGCCGAAGGTCAAGAGCGCGCCGATGACGACCACGATGATGCGCAGCCATTTGTCTGGAATGTGATGCAGCATGCGCGCGCCGGCGACGCCGCCGATGGTGGCGCCGAGCGAGGTGACGAGCGCTTGGAGAAGGTGCAGATCCGGCGAGAACAGAAATATCGCCACGGCGGAGGCGTTCATCACCGCGGCGAGCACGTTTTTGGTCGCGGCGGCAATGCGCACATTCTGCCCCGCCATGGTCAGCGCCGCGACCATCAGAAAGCCGATGCCGCCGCCGAAATAGCCGCCATAGACGGAGATGAGGAATTGCGCCACGCCGGCGCCGCGCGTCGAAAGATGCGCATCGGCCTCGCCGGGCTTGCGCAGAAAGCTGCCATAAGCGAACACCACGGTCGCGAACAGAACCAGCCAGGGCACGAGCTTGGCGAAGAAGGCGGGCGGCGTCAGCAGCAGGATCGCCGCCCCCACGGCCCCGCCGACGATGCTGATGATGAACAGCGTGCGCAGGCCGAGGCCGGCCGCGCCGCGCGAGAGATCGCGCCCCGCCCAGCCGGTGGCGACCTGCGCGGGAAACAGCGCGACGCAGGATGTGACATTGGCGGCGCGGGCGTCCATGCCGGTGAGCATGAGCATCGGCAATGTGAGAAAGGAGCCGCCGCCGGCCAGCGCATTTTGCGCGCCCGCCCACATCGCGACGAAAAAGAGCAGAATCAGTAGCATGGGTCGGCGCGCCTTTTAAACTTCCCAAACCCGATATTTCAGCTCGGGCTCTGGAAGGCAAGCCATAGCTCGAAATCAGCCGTTTCGGGACGCTTCGCCGCAGGGCCGCGCGGTCAGCCCGCCCGCGAAGGCGCGCACCAGCCGCTCGAGCTCGCCCTCCAGCGCCGCCTCCGACATTGGCGCGAGCTTCTCCTCGAGGCCGAGCGAGACGACCCCATGCACGGCGGAAAACAAGGTGCGCGCGAGCAGGACGCGCGAGGCCGCCGGCTCGTCCGGCAGCAGGCGCGCCAGCGGCGCCTCGACCAAAGCGAAAAGCCGACCTTGATCCTCGAGATACCAGGCCGGCGCGGGGCGGCCGCCGGCCAGCCTGTGCTCGAACAACGCCCGCCACAGCGCCTTATTGGCGCGGGCGAAGGCGAGATAGAAGCGCGACAGGCGCAGCAGCTCTTCCGCCGGCTCGGGCGCCGGGCCGGGCGGCGCGGCGAGCCCCTGCTCCAGACGCGCGAGCGTATCCGCGCCGATGCGCAGGATCAGATCGTCGAGATCGTCGAACACATTGTAGATCGCGCCCACGGCGCAGCCCGCGGCGGCGGCGAGGTCGCGCGCCCTCAAATTCTGCAGCCCGCCCTCGGCTATGGCCGCGCGGCCCACCGCCACCAGCCGCGCGCGCAGATCGGCGCGGCGCGCGGAGGTCTTGACGCCGGGGCGCTCCGCAGAGTCGGATCCAGATTTTTGAACGTCGTTCATTTTTCTCTTGAGCGCTGTTCAGATCGTGCTATGGTCGCTCCTGAACGATGTTCATAACAGGAGGCCGCGAATGTTCAAGCCGCCTTTTCGATGACAGCGCGCACCCCCTCCCCGCCCCTCCCCCGGCTTCGCGAGGGAGGGGGCAGCCCGAGCCGAGAATCTCATCGCCGCGGGCCTCGCTCGCGGCGTAATATGTGCGGGCGCGCAACGCCCGCCGACCAACCCATCCTTAAACAGAATCGGCGAAACCTCCATGTTCTCGCCGCGCGCCGACGGAATTTCTCACATGTCCGACAATCTGCTCCTCACCAAACGTTTCGCGCCTTTGTTCTGGTGCCAGTTCTTCGCCGCCTTCAACGATAATTTCCTGAAGAACGCGCTGGTTCTGCTCATATTATTCAAGATCGGCGGGCATGAGGGCGAGTCGCTCGTCACGCTCGCCGGCGCCATTTTCATCGCGCCCTATTTCGTTCTCTCGGCGCTCGGCGGGCAGATCGCCGACAAATACGACAAGGCCCTGGTCGCGCGGCGCTTGAAATTCGTCGAGATGGGCGCGGCGCTGATCGCCGTCGCCGGCTTCGCGCTCTCTTCTGTTCCCGTGCTCTTCGCGGCGCTATTCTCCTTCGGCGTGCTCGGCGCGCTGTTCGGCCCGGTGAAATACGGCATTCTTCCCGATCATCTGCGCCAGGAGGAATTGCCGGCCGGCAATGCGCTGGTGGAAGGCGCGACCTTCCTCGCCATTCTGACCGGCACCATCGCCGGCGGCCTCGCCATGCATGGCGGCGGCGAGCCGATCATCACCACCATCGGCGTCACCGCCGCGGCCGTGGCCGCCTGGGGCGCCGCGCGGCTCATACCCCCCACCGACCGCGCCGCGCCCGATCTGCGCATCGATCCCAATATTCTGCGCTCCACCGCCGTGCTGCTGCGTGAATTGTGGAAGGACAAGAAGCTGTGGCGCGTCGGCGTGGTGACGGGAATTTTCTGGCTCGTCGGCGTCATCGCAATGTCGCTGCTGGCGCCGCTGGTGACACATGTGATGCACGGCTCGGAGTTGGTCGTCACTTTGTTCCTCGCCGTCTTCGCCATCGCCATTGCGGTGGGCTCGGGCCTCGCCTCTTTCTTGCTGGCGGGACGCATCGTGCTGCTGCCGGCGGCGATCGGCGCGGCGATCATCGCCGGCGCCTCGCTCGATCTCGGCTGGACTCTCGCGACGCTCGCGCCGCAGGAGGCGACCACGCCGCTCGAGATCGCCGAATTCTTCGAGCTCTCCGGCGCCTGGCGCGTGACCATCGATCTCGCTTCTCTCGCCATCGCCGGCGGACTGATGATCGTGCCGAGCTTCGCCGCGCTGCAGGCCTATGCGCCGGCTCATGAGCGCTCGCGCATCATCGCCGCGGTCAATGTGCTCAACGCCGCCTTCATGGCCGGCGGCGCTTTCGCCGTCGCGCTGCTGCAGAGCAAAGGCGTCTCCGTGCCGGATCTCTTCCTCGGCATGGGCGCGCTGATGGCGCTCGCCGCGATATGGATCTACAAAGCGGTCGTCGTCTCCCCTTTTCGTGACGCCCTGTCGATCATCTTCCGCGCCTTCTATCGGCTCGAGGTGAAAGGCTTCGGCAATTTCGCCAGGGCGGGCAAAAATCCGATCATCGCGCTCAATCATGTGAGCTTCCTCGACGCCGCCGCCATTCTCTGCGTGCTGCCGGTCGATCCTGTCTTCGCCATCGACTCGACGATCGCGACGAAATGGTGGGTGCGGCCTTTCCTGCGCTATGTGCGCGCCATTCCGCTAGATCCGACGCGCCCACTCGGCACGCGCACGCTGGTCAATGCGGTTCGCAACGGCGACCCGCTGATCATCTTCCCCGAGGGGCGCCTCACCGTCACCGGCAGCCTGATGAAGGTCTATGACGGCGCCGGACTCATCGCGGAAAAATCCGGCTCCTGGGTCGTGCCGGTGCGCATAGAAGGACCGGAGGCGACGATGTTCTCGCGCTTGACCCGCGAGCAGGCGCGCCGCCGCTTCTTCCCCAAATTCACGCTCACCGTGCTGGAGCCGACGCGTCTCGAGGTCGATCCCGCATTGCGCGGCAAGGCGCGGCGCATCGCCTCCGGCGCGGCGCTCTATGAGATCATGTCCGATCTCGTCTTCCGCACCAGCCCCATCGATCGCACGCTACATCAGGCGCTGGTCGACGCGGCGCGCGAGCATGGCGCCGGCCGCGTCGCGACACAGGACCCGATCACCGGCGCGCTCACCTATAAGCGCATCATGATCGGCGCCCATGCGCTGGGCCGCAAGCTGCAGCGCATCTCGCAGACGGGCGAGGCGCTCGGCGTCATGCTGCCCAACTCCAACGCCGCCGGCGTGACCATCTTCGCCGTCGTCGGCGCCGGACGCGTCGCGGCCATGGTGAATTTCACCGCCGGCGCCGCCAATATCGCCTCGGGCCTCAAATCCGCGCAGGCGACGACGCTGCTGACCTCGCGCGCCTTTGTGGAGAAGGGCAAGCTCGACGCGCTGATCGCCGCGCTCGATAAGGAGTTCCGCATCGTCTATCTCGAGGATGTGCGCGGCGAGATCACGCGCGCCGACAAGCTCTCCGCTTTGCTACGCCACAAGCGCCCGCTGGAGAAGCGCAGCCCCGACGATGCGGCGGCCATTCTCTTCACCTCGGGCTCGGAAGGCGCGCCCAAGGGCGTCGTGCTCTCGCACAAAAACCTGCTCGCCAACGCCGCCCAAGCGGCTGCGCGCATAGACTTCGGCCGCACCGACAAATTGTTCAGCGTGCTGCCGGTGTTCCATTGCTTCGGCCTCAATGTCGGCTTCATCCTGCCGATCGTCTCCGGCGTGCCGGTCTATTTCTACCCCTCGCCGCTTCACTATAAGATCGTGCCGGAGCTCGTCTACAATTCCAACGCCACTGTGCTGCTCGGCACGGACACATTCCTCAACGGCTATGCGCGCGTCGCGCATTCTTATGACTTCCGCTCGCTGCGCTATGTCATCGCCGGCGCCGAGCCGGTGAAGCAGGGAACGCGCGAGGTCTATCTCGAGAAATTCGGCATTCGCATTCTCGAGGGCTATGGCGTCACCGAGACGGCGCCGGCGCTGGCGCTCAACACGCCCATGTTCAACCGCTTCGGCAGCGTCGGCCGGCTGCTGCCGGGCATGGAGCTGCGCCTCGAGACTGTTCCCGGCGTCGCCGAGGGCGGCCGTCTCTTCGTGCGCGGCCCCAATGTGATGCTCGGCTATCTTCTGGCCGACGATCCCGGCGTGCTGAAGCCGCCGGCGGAGGGCTGGCACGACACGGGCGACATCGTCACCGTCGATGCGCAGGGCTATATAAAAATTCAGGGCCGCGCCAAGCGCTTCGCCAAGATCGGCGGCGAGATGATCTCGCTCGCCGCGGTGGAGACGCTCGCCGCGGAGCTGTGGCCCAATTCGCTGTCGGCGGCGGCGCGCGAGCTCGATCCGCGCAAGGGCGAGCGCATCGTGCTGGTGACGCAGCAGAAGGACGCGACGCGTCCCGAATTCCTCGCCTTCGCCAAATCGAAAGGCGCGTCGGAGCTGATGGTCCCGGCGGAATTCATGATCGTCGACAAATTGCCGCTGCTCGGCTCCGGCAAGCTCGATTTCGCGGGCGTCGCCACAATGGTGCGCGACCGCAACCGTTATGTTCTGCCCAGCCCGCGCATTCCCAACGGCCTCGGCCGCATCGTCGGCGATGCGACGACGCAGAACGCCTGAAACGAAAGGTCGTAACGCAATGGACTATCGCAAATTGGGCCGCACTGATCTCAGCGTGTCGGCGATCATGCTCGGCACGATGACATGGGGCCAGCAGAACACCGAGGCCGAGGGACATGCGCAGCTCGACTATGCGCTCGATCGCGGCGTCAATTTCATCGACACGGCGGAAATCTATTCCATCCCGCCGCGCGCCGAGACGCAGGGCTCGACCGAGCGCATCATCGGCTCCTGGCTCGCGGCGCGAAAGAACCGCGACAGAGTGATTTTGGCGACGAAGGTCTCGGGCCGCAGCGACAGCGCCTATCTGCGCCCCGACTCCAAGGGTACCAGGCTCGATCGCAAGAACATAGAATATGCGATCGACGGATCGCTGAAGCGCCTGCAGACGGATTATGTCGATCTCTATCAGCTGCATTGGCCGGATCGCCCGCTGCCGCTGTTCGGCGCCGGCGGGACCATCTATCGCGCGCCGCCGAAGGTCGACGAAATTCCCATAGAGGAAACGCTGGAGGCGCTCGCCGATCTGGTGAAGGCGGGCAAGATTCGCCATATCGCGCTCTCCAATGAGACGAGCTGGGGCGTCGCGCGCTTTCTGAGCGCGGCGGAGAAGGGCCATGGGCCGCGTGTCGTCTCGATCCAGAACGCCTACAATCTCATCAATCGCACTTTCGAGATCGGCCTCGCCGAATTCGCGACGCGCGAAGATGTCGGCCTGCTCGCCTATTCGCCATTGGCGCAGGGCTATCTCACCGGCAAATATCAAAATGGCGCACGTCCCGCCGGCGCGCGCACCACTTTGTTCGAGCGCGGCCAGCGCTATGAGAAGCCCGGCGTCACGCAGGCAATCGACGCTTATCTCGCGCTGGCGAAGGAGATCGGCGTGTCGCCGGCGAAGCTCGCCCTTGCCTTCGTCACCTCGCGGCCCTTCGTGACGTCCAATATCATCGGCGCGACGACGACGGCGCAATTGCAGGAAGATTTGGATTCGCTCGAGGTGACGATCACGCCGGAAATCGAAGCGCGTATCGACGAGATTCATCAGCTGCACAGCAATCCCGCGCCGTGAGGCGAAAGAGAAAGGCGCGTCATGGATGTGAGACTGCGGCTCGCGCCGCTCGAGGAAAAGCGAGAGATCGCCGCTCTGCTGCGGCGCTATCTCATCGAGCTCGGCCCTTGGGGATATGACGAGCCCGACAATTATCCTTTTCTCGATTCCTATTGGCGCGAGCCGCGTCGCTCTCCTTATGTGATCGAAGCCGATGGCGCCGCCGCCGGCTTCACCCTCGTCAACGCCATCTCCATCTCCGGCTACCCGGTCGAAGCTTCCATAGCGGAATTCTACGTGCTGCCGCATCTGCGCCGCGGCGGCTGCGGCGGCGCGGCGGCGCGGCAGGCCTTTCTGACGCGCGCCGGCTGGTGGGAGCTCTCCTTCCATCGCGACAACGCCGCCGCCCGCGCCTTCTGGCCGAAGACCGCCGAACGCGCCGGCGGCAAGCGCATTCAGTTTTTCGACGTCGGCGAGAGTCGCATATTGCGCTTTCGCATGACGAAATGATTCGGCGCGCCGATCACTTCACCGGAATGAGCAGATCGGTGATCAGCCCTTCGGGCGGCGCGTCATAGGGCGTGTTGCGATAGATCTCGAGCGCGGGGCGATCGTCCGGCTCATGGCCGCTCGTCGGCAGCCATTCGCCATAGAGCTTCTGAAAGGCCGCGCTGATCCCGCTATAGGGGCCGACATGCCGATAGGAGGCGTAGCGCCCGCCGACGATATCGGCGATCGTCACCTCGCCGGAAGCGGCGACGCCGTCTGGAAAAACCAGGCCGGCGCAATAGCGAAAGCCGCAACCTGCTTCCGGGTCGTCATAGGAGACGCCGATGGGATAGAGCGCCCGCCCGGCGAGGCCCGCCTGCATATGCCAGCGCCACAGACCCGCCCATGTCTCCGGTATCGACGCCACCGGCCCCTTGTGCTCGAGAAGATGCGCGCGGATCGGCGCCTGCTCGACGATTTCGACATTCATGGCTGCGTCCTTTCTCGTGACGACGACGGGGGAAGGCAAAGTGAAATCGGCGGCGGCGCGATGCGTCGCGCGAAATTGCGTAGGGCTCACGGCGACGAAGCCGCGAAAGGCGCGCGCGAAGCTCAGCGCATTCTCATAGCCCGCCTCCATCATTGCGTGTCGTCTGCTTCATGGAATTCGAGCATAAAGGGGCGCCGCGCCGGGCGCATTGCAGAGATTGCTCATTTTCGCCCTATGCGCGAAAATCGCAAAGGTCGTCGAATTATCGCATTTGTCGCAATGATGGCGTCTTTGGGCCGGGGCGAGCGAGAAGGAATTTGCAAATGCGTCTCATCGGAATGCTGGATTCGCCCTATGTCAGACGCGTCGCCGTATCGCTGAACGCATTCGGCCTGCCCTTCGTGCACGAGCCATTGTCGGTGTTTCGCGATTTCGACGCCTTCGCCGGAATCAATCCGATCGTGAAGGCGCCGACGCTGGTCACCAATGAAGGGGTGACGCTGCTCGATTCGACTCTGATCCTCGATTATCTGGAACGCCTCGTTCCCGCCGAGCGCCGGCTGACGCCGGAAAGGAACGAAGATTTCGCGCGCGCGCAACGAATCATCGGGCTGGCGCTGGCGGCGAATGAGAAGACCGTGCAGCTCGTCTATGAGTCGAAGCGGCCGGACGAGAAACACTATGCGCCCTGGGTCGAGCGCGTCGAAATCCAGCTTTTGGCGGCCTATCGCCTGCTGGAAAAAGAGGTCGCGGAGGCCCAGGACAATTTTCTCTTCGGCGCGCGCCTGCTGCAGGCGGACATAACGACCGCCGTCGCCTGGCGATTCTCGCGCTTCGTGCTCGCCGATCGCCTCGACCCCGCCGATTATCCGGCTCTCGCGAATTTTTCCCTGCGCGCGGAGGCGCTGCCGGAATTCATCGCCGCGGATTTCGACTGAGGAATGCGAGCCGGAAGGCGCGGGGTCCGAAATGTCTCGGACCCCGCGAGCCTTTCGGCGACGCTCAGCGCCGCAGCTTGCCCAGCAGCCAGTCGAGCGCCTCGGGGAACACCAGCTCCTGAGTCGCGGCGATCTCCTCCGCGCTCCACCATTTCCAGCCGAGCACGTCGCTGCGCTCTATCTCGGTGAAGCCGCTGGTGTCTGGCGTGAACTCGCCCGTGCGAATAGCGTAGAAACGCTCGTCGGCCTGGAACCAATCCTCGCCGAGCTGCATCGGAAACTCGCGCGAGAAGACGATATCGCCGATCGCGACGCCGGTGAGCCCGGTCTCCTCGGCGAGCTCGCGGCGGGCGGCGGCGTCGAAGGTCTCGCCGGGCTCCAAGGCTCCGCCGATCGAGCCCCAGAAATGCGAATGTCCCTGCTCGACGAACACCGGCGACAGGCGCGTCGAATAGCGGAACAGAAGAACGCGATTCTGCTCGTCCAATGGCAGCAGCCGCGCGGCCGGACGACGCTCCAGCTTGCGCCCGTCATAGGGCATGACGACGCGCTCGCGCGCGCCCTCCTCCGCCCAGCGCTCGAGCGTCCAGCGTCCGTCCTCATAGAGAAACCAATTGGGCGCGGCGTGCAGCACCGGCGGATCGCGCTTCTCGGAAAGGCCGAGGCCGGTCGCGAGGCGATAGCCAATGTCCAGCACGCCCGCATGGGCGACGACGAGCACGGTCTCGCCCGGATGCCGCGCCGCTATCGCGGTCAGCTCATCGCCGACGCGCGCGGCGAAAGCGGAGAGCGTCTCGCCGCCAGGAATGAGAAAATCCGCCTGACGCTGGCGGTGCTTGGCGTGCTCGCTCGGAAAGGCGCGGTCGACATCGTCGAAGGTCATGCCGTGCCAGTCGCCATCGTCCTTCTCGCGCAGCGCGACGCTCGTCTCTATGGGCAGGCCGAGCCGGCGCGCCAGCGGCGTGACGGTCTGCATGGCGCGTTTCAGATCGCTGCTGTAGATGCGGTCGAAACGGGTCGAGCCGAGTTCGCGCGCCAGCGCCTCGGCCTGCGCCAGTCCTCTCACATTCAGGGGGATGTTCAGCTGCCCCTGAACGCGCCTCTCGAGATTCCAATTGGTTTCGCCATGCCGGGCGAGACAGATGCGCGTGCGCGCCATTGACCTTCTCCGGGATAGCCGCACGTCCTAGCGATGAAACGGCGTTCCGTCCAGCGGGACTGTGCGCCGCACAATTGTAGGCGACAAATCCTATGGGCGTCGCAGATTTCTTCCGTCGACCGCCGCGCGCGGACGGCCACGCCCGGGCCGGCCCGATAACGCGAGCGCGGCCGCCCGCGCCACGGCAGTATTCTAGTGAATTAATGATGCGATCGCAGCACAAAGCGCGCACGCACGGGGCGGAGCCCTTTCAACGACATAAATTTTCGGCCGGGCGACGGATTCGATGCTGGCGTTTTCCTTCTTGCGTGATAGTCGATATATCTATTCTATTCGCTTCGCCGCCCATGGGTTTCGGCGCGCCCCCTCGCGTTTCGCCATCAAGAAAGCGCCTCGCTCGAGGCGGAGATCGCGAGACAGCCCATGGGGTTTACCGACTTGCCGGAGGCGAGGCTCGCGCTCACTGCGGCGCGTGGACGGGAGAGATTGCGAAGCGATGCTGTCCAACAAAGCGAAATACGGGCTCAAGGCGCTGATCCATCTCGCCGGCGCCGAAGGGCAGTGCCTCGCCGGCGACATGGCGACGCAGAACAACATCCCGCGCAAGTTCCTCGACGCGATCCTGCTGGAATTGCGCAACGCCGGCATTCTCAACAGCAAGAAGGGCAAGGGCGGCGGCTATCACCTCGCCCGTCCCGCCGACAAGATCACCGTCGGCCAGATCATCCGCATTCTCGACGGGCCGCTCGCGCCCATCGCCTGCGCCAGCCGCACCGCCTATCAGCGCTGCAACGACTGCCCGGACGAGGACGCCTGCGCGATTCGCGATCTGATGCTGGATGTGCGCGACGCCATGGCGCTCATCCTCGATCGCACCAGTATCGCCTCGCTGCGCGGCAGGGGACGGCGGTCGGCGCAAATCCTGCGCTGATTTCAGCTTTTCCAGAGAGATTGGAGAAGGTGCGGCGGCCCGCGCCCGCCGCCGAGCGCGAGCGCATCCGCGGCGCCGAGCGCCTCTGTCAGAAAATCCTTGGCCGCGCGAATAGCCGGGACCAGCTCGGCGCCATGCGCCAGATTCGCCGCTATGGCGGAGGAGAGCGCGCAACCCGTGCCGTGAAGATTGCGCGTCGCCACGCGCGCGCCGTGGAACGCGTGAACATTCTCGCCCTCGATGAGAATATCGAGCGGCTCGCCCTCGAGATGCCCGCCCTTCATCAGCACGGCGCGGGCGCCGCGCGCCGCCAGCGCGCTTCCCTGCTCCGCCATCTCCTGCGGCGTCGCCGCCTCGCTCGCGCCGAGCAGGGCGGCCGCCTCCGGCAAATTGGGCGTGACCAGAGCCGCGAGAGGAAAGAGCCGCGCGATCATCGTCTCGATGAGCCCGGCGGAGGAGAGCGAATCCCCGCTCGTCGCGACCAGCACGGGATCGAGGACGATGCGCCGCGCGCCGGCGCGGGCGAGGGAGTCGGCCGCCGCCAGCGCTATGGCGGGCTCGGCCAGCATGCCGATCTTGACCGCATCCACCTCTATATCGGCGAAGATCGCGTCGATCTGCGCGGCGACGACCGGAGCCGGAACCGCATGGACGAGGCTGACGCCGCGCGTGTTCTGCGCGGTCAGCGCCGTGATCGCCGCCATGCCATAGCAGCGAAGCGCCGAAAATGTCTTGAGATCGCCCTGCACGCCGGCGCCGCCGCTCGGATCGGAGCCGGCGATCGACAGAAGCTTGGGAATTTGGGCGGCCATCTCGCCTCCCGCTCTTTGTCTTATTTCTTCGGCAGCATCAGCACGCCGGCCGCGCCATTCTCGGCGCCGACGAGGAGCCGCGTTCCCTTGGCGTCCCAGCTCAGAGCCGAAATGCGCGCCGGCTCGCCCCGGTCCGGCGCGCGCACCAGCAGCTCGGAGGCGTCGGTGAGGCGACAGAGCAGCACCATTCCATCCTCATAGCCGATCGCCACGGCGAGCGCGCTCGGATGGAAAGCGACTCGCGTCACCTTCACCTCCGCCCGCACGCCGCATTCGCGCGGCGCCTCGCCCATCGGCCCGTCCTTGGTTTGGAAGGGCCAGACGACGCAGGCGTCGGCGCCGGAAGTAGCGAGCCATTTGCCGTCATGCGACCAGGACAGCGAGCGCGTCTTCGCCGGATAGCCGGCCATGCGCATATTCTTGCCATCGGAAACGCGCCAGCCATGCAGCATGTTCTCCTGCATGGCGGTGAGCACGAATTTGCCGTCCGGCGAGACCGTGGCGTCGATATGCGAGCCCTTCCACTCCAGAAACTCCGGCGCGCCCGCATTGGGGAACCAAAGCGAGACGCCATTGTAGTGAGCAATGGCGAGCCGATAGCCTTTGGGAAAAAAGGCGATCCCGCGCGAGCTCGACGGCAGCGGCAGCGTCTTGACCTCGCCCTTGGGCGTGCGTGCGCGCAGCTCGCGGCCGGCGGACCAGGCGAGCGTCCCATCGAAGCGCGCGGCGACGGCGTCGATCCATTTGCCCTTCTCGTCGGCGATGATCTCGAGCCCGCCGGCGCTGTCCGACGCGACGACGCAGCCATCGTCGCCGCCGGTGATCAGCCGCCGCCCATCGCTCGCCGCGACCAATATGGCGCCGTCCGCATGGGCGAGGACGTGACGAGGCGCATCGCCTTCGAGAAGGGCGAGCCGCCCATCGGCGAGCGCCAGCACGGGCGTCTCGCCGAGAAAGGCGGCGGCGACGACCTCCGCGCCGGCGTCGAAGGGCGTGAAAGCGGAAGTGAGAGAGGGAGCAGCGCCAAAGGTCACGATCAGGAACGCCTCGGGGGAAAGGCCGCGGCGGCGCGGCGGCTTCTCTATAGCGGATTTGCGGGGCCGGGCTCAAATGGCGCCGCATGTGGCGCCGTTCTTTCATGCAAGCTCGGTTTCGAGCCGGCAGGGAGGAGCCCAATGCAGCAAAAGCCCGACAGCGACGATTATCTCGCTCTTTTCGGCCGCTACAAGGAGGATTTCGGGGACGTCTACATGGAGCCGGAGGACGAGCGCTTTCGGCTGCTCTTCGACCAGATCTGCCGCATGCTCACGCAGCCTTCCTCTTTCAACCTCGGCCTGCCCGAGCAATTTCGAACGACCGCCTCCCGCTATCTCGCCGGCGACGCTCACACGGTCGCCCATATGAAGACGATCGAGAACCGCCATTTCATGCTCAGCGACCTTTTCGACTATATCCATCTCGTGAAGACGATGGGCGGCTCCTGGGATCAGCGCGGCCGGTGACTCTATGTCGTTCGGTCACGCGGCCGAGACAGCCGTCGGCGTCGACGCGGCGGCGGCGGCCATCGCCAGAAAAGCGCCGAGCGGCATCGGCCGGCCGAACAAAAAGCCCTGCAGGCGCTGGCAGCCGGCGAGGCCTAGCACGTAAGCCTGCTCCTCTGTCTCCACGCCCTCGGCGGTCACGGCCATGTCGAGCGCATTGGCCATGTGAATGGCGCCGGCGACGAGCACGCCGGTCGATTTCTCGATCGTCACCCGATCGACGAGGGATTTGTCCAGCTTGATGCGGTCGAAGCCATATTTCCGCAGATAGGCGATGCTGGTGTAGCCGGCGCCGAAATCATCCAGCGCCACGGCGACGCCCAGCGTCTTCAGGAAGGAGATCACCGCCGCCGCCCGCTGCGGATGATCGATCAGATAGCCCTCCGTCACCTCGAGCTCGAGACGCGCGGAAGAAAAGCCGGTCTCCAGCAATGTCCGCATCACCGCGCGCTCGAAATCGGGATCGCGGAACTGCGCGGGCGAGACATTGACGGCGACCTTGATCGTCTCGACGCCGAGAAAATCCTCGCAGGCCCGGCGCAGCACGAACATCCCGAGCTGATTGATGAGCCCGCTGCGCTCGGCGACCGGCACGAACTGATCGGGCATGAGCTCGCCCTCCGGCCGTCGCGGCCAGCGCACCAGCGCCTCGACGGCGACGACGCGATTTTCCCCCGCGCCGACGATGGGCTGATAGACCACCTCCAGCTCGTCGGCCCGCAGGGCGCGGCGCAGCTGATCCTCGATGTCCTGCTGGCGCTGGCGCTCGAGATCGAGATCGGGCGTGTAAATCCTCATGCCCGATTTGCCATTGGCCTTGACGTGATACATTGCGATATCGGCGCGGCGGAACAGCTCCTGCGCGTCGCAGCCGTCCGCCTCCGTGCAGCAGACGCCGACGCTCGCGCCAATCTGCACCACGCGATCGCCGATACGGATCGGCCGCGCCAGAACCGTGAGCGCGCTGCTGGCGAAGGCGCGCGCCGCGCGCTCGGCGTCCGCGGCCGAGACCACCGCCGCGAACTCGTCGCCGCCGACGCGCGCCAGCATCGCGCCCTGAGGCAGAAGGCGGAGAAACTCTTTGGCCACTATGTCGATCAGCCGATCGCCGGTCGAATGTCCGTAAGTGTCGTTGACGTCCTTGAAGCCATCGAGATCGATATAGACGACGGCAGTCGGCGTCGCGCCGGCGCCGCGGCTGCACTGGTCGAGCCTCGTCATCAGCGCGCGGCGGTTGGGCAGGCCGCTCAGCGCGTCCATATTGGCGAGGCGCGAATTCTCGTCGCTGAGCCGCTGCGTCTCCGCCTGCTTCTCCGCCAGCGAGCGGCGCGAGGCCACGAGATGCGCGAAATCGCGGTAATAGATCATCAATATCGCGATCATGCCGACGGCGGCGAGCGCCAGATTGACCGACGCAGCGCGAAAATGCCCATCATCCGCGAAGAAGAAGAACAGACTGAAAGGCGCGACGCCGACCAAGGTCACATTGAGCGCCGCCGACCGAAGATGCATCAGGCAGAAGTTGCAGCTGATCATCGTCAAGGCCAGGAAGAAGACGATCTGCGCCTTCGCATAGGCGTCGCCGTCGCCATAGCTGTAGAGCGACAGGCCCCAGGCGGTGAAGGCCACAGCGATGAAAAAGGCCAATCTGTTGGTGCGCTGCATGTAGCGGATGGCGATGTCGTCCGGCACATGCGAGCGCCCGATCCGCCACCAGGCGACGCCGCGCAGAAGGCAGAGGCCGCAGAGCGCGCTCGGCGCATAGACGGACAGCCAAGGATGACCGAATTTCGCGAAGGTGAACATCACAGCGAGCGCATTGGTCGCCAGGATGAAATAGAGAAGCGGGATCTGCCGCGCGAAGGCGCGAAACTGCGCACGGACCAGCTCCAAGTCGTCGGTCGGAACGCTGAACAAATAATGTAGTTTTTTGATGAGACTATTCTTCAAGATCAACGACCTTTCAGGCGCTCGTCACCCGCAAATCGACAAATGGCCGCATCGGAAGCTTAGGCAAGAGCGGTGGAGAACCGGTTAAGATCGGGAAAATAATTCCACGCGACGACGGACGCGGCGGCGCCCGGCGGAGGCCTGGACGAAACGCGAAACGGACCAATGTCATGCGGAGGCCGGCTCCCCCGTCGGAGAGCCGTCGTCTCGCGGCATTCGAAAATTCCGAGGAGCCAAGCATGAGCACGAGCAGCGTATCCGGCGATCCGTTTCGCGGCAGCCCGTTCGATCTGAACAAGCTCGAAGCGAAGAACGCCATTCTCGCCCATAATTGGTGGGCTATCGGCCTGCGCGGCCTCGCGGCGATCATCTTCGGGCTCATCGCCGTCTTTCAGCCCGGCGTGACCATATTGTCGCTGGTGCTGGTCTTCGCGATCTTCGCCGCCGTGGACGGCATAGCGACGATCATCGCCGCCGTGCGCGCCGCGCGGCAGGGCGAGGCTTGGCTGTTTCTCTTCCTCGCTGGTCTGGTGAAGATCGCCGCCGGCGCCTTCGCGGCCTTCTGGCCGGGCATCACCGCTCTCATCTTCGTGGCCGTGTTCGGCGCGGGCGAGGTCGTCGGCGGCGCGCTGACCTTCGGCTCCGCGCTCGATCTGAAGGAGGATCACGGCCGCTGGTGGCTGGCGCTGGGCGGCCTTCTCGCCGTGGTGTTCGGCCTGTTCCTGCTGCTGACGCCGGTCATCGGCGCTGTGGTGCTCACCTGGTGGCTCGGCATCTACGCCATAGCGCTCGGCATTGTGGAACTGATCCTGGCCTTCCGGCTGCACGCCCGCCATGTCGAGCATCCGCCGCTGGCGCATCCGCAGGGCGCGTGATCGCCGGATCGGACAAAAAAATCGGGGCGCCCGCAGCCACAGGCGCCCCGTCCCCCCTCTCCGCCCCCGCGGAAAGCTCGAAAAATCAGTCGATCGAGGAAATCTTGATCGGCGAATCGAGATCGGCGTGCACGACCTTGAGGCCCGCCTTGGCGACGGCGGCCTCATCGGCGTACCAGGTCGACTCGTGGTCGAGCCCGCCATATTTGTTGAAGACCATCACATATTTGGCCTTCAGATCCACCTCGCAGCGCAGCCCTTTGCCGGGCTGGCCGATGGGCCGCATCTTGCCGTCCCAATCGATGAAATAGCCCCCGGTCTCTTCGGACATTTCCTGTTCCCTTTCGGACATTTGTCTCCGTCTTCGCGAGGAAGCAGGTTTCGGGCCAGGGAGGTCGGGAGCCATGAGCGAGCTGCGCTATTCGCTGATCGCTCATATTGCAGAGCCCCGCGCATTTCCCTAACTTCCGTCCATGACTCTCTCCCCCGCCCTTTCCATCACCCGCGATCTCCTTCGCTGCCCCTCCGTCACCCCGGCCGACGCCGGCGCGCTCGGCGTGCTCGAGCAGCGCTTGAAGGATGCCGGCTTCACGACGCATCGGCTCGTCTTCACAGAGGAAGGCACGCCGGATATCGACAATCTCTTCGCCAAGATCGGCGAGGGCCGGCCGCATCTCGTCTTCGCCGGCCATACGGATGTGGTGCCGAGCGGCGCCCCCGAGCGCTGGCGCTTCGATCCCTTTTCCGGCGAGATCGCCGATGGCAAGATTTTCGGCCGCGGCGCCTCCGATATGAAGGGCGGTATCGCCGCCTTCGCCGCCGCCGCCATCGATTATGTGAAGGAGCATGGCGCGCCCAAGGGCGCGATCTCCTTCCTCATCACCGGCGACGAGGAAGGACCGGCCGTCAATGGCACGGTGAAGATGCTCGATTGGGCGAAAGCGCATGGCGAGGTCTTCGACCATTGCATCGTCGGCGAGCCGACCAATGTCAAAGAGCTCGGCGACACGATCAAGATCGGCCGGCGCGGCTCGCTCAACGGACGCCTCACCGTGCGCGGCAAGCAGGGCCATTCCGCCCATCCGCATCGCGCCGAAAATCCCACCCCCGCCGTGGCGCGCATCGTCACCGCTCTATCGACTCACGTCTTCGACGAAGGGACGGAGCATTTCGACCGCTCCAATCTCGAGGTGACGTCGATCGACATCGGCAATCAGGCGGCCAATGTCATTCCCGGCGAGGCGCGCGCGCGCTTCAACATTCGCTTCAACAATGTGTGGACGCTGGAGACGCTGCAGGCGGAAATCCGCCGCGTGATCGAGACGGCCGCAGCGGGCGCGAAAGTGGAGGTGGAGTTCCTGCCCTGCAATTCGCTGCCTTTCCTCACCGCGCCGGGCGATTTCAGCGCGCTGGTCGCCGGCGCGATCGAGGAGATGACGGGCCGCCGTCCGGGCCTTTCGACCAGCGGCGGAACCTCGGATGCGCGCTTCATCACGCGCGATTGTCCAGTGCTGGAGTTCGGCCTCCTCAACGAGTCGATCCATGCGGTGGACGAGCATGCGTGCATCGCGGATGTCGATAGGCTGACGGCGATCTACAAGCGCATCATCGAGACGTATTTCGCGCGCTGAAGACCCGAAGCGACAATGGTTCGCGCTCCCTTCTCCCGCGCAGGGGGAGAAGGTGGCCCGACGAAGTCGGGTCGGATGAGGGCTCGCGCCGCCACAGCATTATTTGCGACTCAGAGCGCCGCAAACCCGCAGCCGCCCTCATCCGACCTCGCTTCGCGAGGCCACCTTCTCCCACAAGTGGGAGAAGGGAGCGCGCCTTCATTCCGCCAGCGCCTGCGCCGCCGGCACGGCGAGCGTCCATTCGAAGCCGTCGGGCGGAAAGCCGATCGTCGCCTCGCCGCCGAGCGCCTGCGCGACGAGGCGCTTGATGACCTTGTGGCCGAAGCCTTCGGACGGCGCCTCGGAAACGACCGGGCCGCCGAACTCGCGCCACTCTACCACGAAGCGCCCGTCCTCGAGGCGCCAATGCAGCTCTATGCGCCCGTCCGGCTGCGCCAGCGAGCCATGCGTCAGCGCATTCACCGAAAGCTCGTGCAATGCGAGGCCGATGTTCTGCGCGGCCTCCGGCTTCAGCATCAGATTGGGGCCGCCCGCGCGCGTCTGCTCCTCGACGCAGCCGACGTCGAGGCAATAGGACAATTGCGCGCGCGCCAGCTCCACCATGGATGCGCCGCGCCAGTCCTGCGACACGAGCAGATCATGCGCCATGGAGAGCGCCTGCAGACGCGCCGCGAATTTGCGTTGGAAATCGGCGAGCGAAGGCGCGCCCGCCGCCGTCTGCCGCGCCATGGCCTGCACCACGGCGAGAAGATTTTTGGAGCGATGCACCAGCTCGCGCAGCAGCACATGGACATGATCCTCGCGCCGCTTGCGATCGGTGATGTCGCGAGCCGTGCCGATGATGCGCGCGGCGCGTCCGCCTTCGAAGAAAGTGCGGCCGCGCACCGCGATCCAGCGCTCCACGCCGTCGGTCTGGCCGATGATGCGATATTCCGCCTCATAATCGCCGAGCGCGCCGGGATCGAGCGCGGCCTGAACGGCCTCGCGCGTCTGCGCCTTATCGTCCTTGTGCATGGCGTTGCGGAAAATCTCGAAGCTGCCCGGCGCATCGTCCGGCAGCGCCCAGAGCGCGCGCACGCGCTCATCGAGATGCACCTCGCCAGTGACGAGATCCCAATCCCAAATTCCAGTGAGGCTCGCGTCGAGCGCCATGCGCATGCGCTCGAGCGCCAGAGCTTCGTCGCGATCATCCCGCCGCTGCGGCGCAGACGCTTCGCTTCTTCCGTCGATCTCTGTCAAGCTCGACCTCTCGACGCCCATCGCCCGCTTCGAGTGGGGCGGACCATAGCCCAATGGCCGCCGGTGGGCGAGAAATTCATTTCCAAATCACGCGTCGCCAATGCGCTCCGTTTCACGAAACGGTAAACGTCGCCGCCCGGCCCGCGGTTCCCGCGTCACACATCCAATTCCGTGGCGAAAGCGGCGCGCTCCTGAATGAAGGCGAAACGCGCCTCCGGCTTGGCGCCCATCAGCCGCTCGACGCAATCGGCGGTCTCCTCGCGCTCCTCTCCGGCGATCACGACCTTGAGCAGAGTGCGCTTCCTGGCGTCCATCGTCGTTTCCTTGAGCTGAGCCGGCATCATCTCGCCGAGGCCTTTGAAGCGGCTCGTCTCGATCTTGCCCTTGCCGGTCAGCACTTTCTTCACCAGCTCGTCGCGATGCGCATCGTCGCGCGCATAGACGGTCTTGGCGCCTTGCGTGAGCTTATACAGCGGCGGCACGGCGAGATAGAGATGGCCGCCGTCGATGAGCTTGGGCATTTGCCGAAAGAAGAAAGTGATGAGCAGCGACGCGATATGCGCGCCGTCCACATCGGCGTCGGTCATCACGATGATCTTGTCGTAGCGCAAATCCTCGTCGCGATAATGCGAGCCGATTCCGCAGCCGAGCGCCTGCACGAGATCGGCGAGCTGCTGATTGGCGGCGAGCTTCTCTCGGCCGGCGGATGCGACATTGAGAATCTTGCCGCGCAGAGGCAGCACGGCCTGACTGGCGCGATCGCGCGCCGCTTTGGCGGAGCCGCCGGCGGAATCGCCCTCGACGATGAAAATCTCCGAGCCTTGCGATGACGTATTGGTGCAATCGGCGAGCTTGCCCGGCAGGCGCAATTTGCGCGTCGGGGATTTGCGCGCCTGCTCCTTCTCGGCGCGGCGGCGCATGCGCTCCTCGGCGCGCTCCACCGCGAAATCGAGCAGCTTGGTCGCCTGCGACGGCGCGCCGGCGAGCCAATGATCGAAAGCGTCGCGCACCGTCCCTTCGACGAGGCGCGAGGCCTCGACATTCATCAGCCGCGTCTTGTTCTGCCCCTGAAACTCCGGCTCGCGAATGAAGACGGAGATCATCGCCGCGGACTGGCCCATGAGATCATCCGCCGTCACATTGGCGGCGCGCTTGGCCTGGCCGATGCGCTCGGCGTGATCCTTCAAGCCGCGCAATAATGCGAGGCGAAATCCCGCCTCATGCGTGCCGCCGTCGGGCGTCGGAATCGTGTTGCAATAAGAGTGGGAAAACCCATCCTCATTGGCGAACCAGGCGATGGCCCATTCGAGCGAGCCATGGCCGCCCTCGCGCTGCACCTTGCCGACGAAGGGCTGATCGGCGACCAGCTCCTTGCCCTCGGTCTCACGCGCGAGATAATCGCGCAACCCGCCGGGAAAGCGCAGCACCGCCTCGGCCGGCACATCCGAGCCCGGCTCGATCAGCTCTTTGGCGCAACGCCAGCGGATTTCGACGCCGCCGAAGAGATAGGCCTTGGAGCGCGCCATGCGGAACAGCCGCGCCGGCCGCCAATGCGCCGCCGGGCCGAAGATGTCCACATCCGGCTTGAAGCGCACCTTAGTGCCGCGGCGATTGGAGATGCGGCCCAATTGCTCGAGCTTCCCCTGCGGCAGGCCGCGCGAGAAGATCATGCGATAGAGCTGCTGGTCGGTCGCCACCTCCACCTCGAGCCGCTCGGACAGCGCATTGACCACGGACACGCCGACGCCATGCAGGCCGCCGGAGGTCTGATAGGCGCCCGAATCGAACTTGCCGCCGGCGTGCAGCATGGTCATGACCACTTCCAACGCCGACTTCTTGGGGAATTTCGGATGCGGCCCGACCGGAATGCCGCGGCCATTGTCGAAGACGGTGAGCCAGCCCTCCGGCTCGAGCGTGACCTCTATGAAGCTGGCGTGGCCGGCGACGGCCTCGTCCATCGCATTGTCCAGCACCTCCGCGAAGAGGTGATGCATGGCGGCCTCGTCCTTGCCGCCGATATACATTCCCGGCCGCCGCCGGACCGGCTCCAGCCCCTCGAGCACCTCTATGGAGGCGGCGTCATACTCCGCCGGCGCCTTGGGCGCTTTCGCGGCGGGAGCGGCGGCCGGCTTGCGCGGGGCGCCGCCGAAGAGATCATCGGATTTGGCCATGGAGGGGATTTTAGCGATTCGCGGGGGGGAGCGCGAGGGGGCGGGCATCCTTGCGACGCAATTACACTACCCCGGAGGACACAATTGCATAGACGCACATGCTCAGAAACGCCAAAATAAACGATGTATAGATCGCGATGAATTGGTGCCAATGACGCAAAAACCACCTCGGCTTCATGGACCGAGCATTTAGAAATCCCTCACCCTCGCCAAATAGTACAATTTCCTCTTTGGACATCCGTGCCTCAATCGTGTCGAGCATCTGCCTGCTCCTCAAGTAAATAAGAAGCGAAACAACCGCTATGAAAGCGCCAAAGCCGGAGATAAACGGAGCCACAACGGATCTTAGCTGCGGATTTTGCATGGATTGAATGTACGCATTGATTATTAGGCCACACAATACCATGAAATAGTTGAACATAGTATTCACATGCACCTGATATAGTTTGTAAATATCAATCAAATAGGATAAACGCTTATTGTCCTCGGTCACGATCCCCTCCTATTCGCCTTGCACAAGAAATCGGTATACGGGCGCTGCAAACTCAAACCAGTCGACGCCGTCGGCTCCATACTTGTCGAGTTTGTAGTTGCTCATAATCGCTCAGTGCCAAAACAATTTTACCGCTATCACCACCTGAAACGCCAGCACGAGCCCCATCATCCATTTGATGACGAGGAGTTCGCCCTTCAAAGCCGACACATCATCATCGCGATTGCTCGGCGCGGTCGCGGATTTCAATGTCTTGTCCCCGCGAATATCGATAGTCCGAACGCTCGAAACACTCTCGTAGGCGCAAAAGCTAGCACCGAATTGCGCGCCGAGAAACAGAACGAAGCCAAAGCTCGAAACAGATCGCGTTAGTTTCCTCATTCTGAGCCCGCGCAGCGGGCGCCTCGAAGGAGGAGGAAACCGTGAGCGCGGCCTTCTGGCACCCGCTCTCGCGCGTCGAGACGGCGGCGAAGTCGCCTCAGCATGATGGCGAGGGGGATTGCCCTTCCCGCGCCCGTCTCACCCAGCAATTTATCGAAAATCTCCCATCGGCAAAGGCGCTCGCGCAGCGCGTCGGACGCACCTCGTGAAACGCGGCCGAGGGAAAAGCGACGAGACGATCATAGGCCGGCGCTATGTCCGCAAAGCCATCCGGCGAAAAGAGCCGCAGCGCGCCGCCGTCGAAACGCTTCGGCAGCGCGTGAAAATAATAGACGAGCGTGAGCGCCCGCACGCTGTCGTGTCCATCCGGTCGCGGCGGCGCATCGGCGTGGCGCTTGAAGAAGCCGCCGTCGCCATAGCGCACCATCTCGATCTCTTTTTTCGTTTCGGACGGCAGACAAAGATTCAGCTCGCGCGCCAGACGCGCCAGAACCACATCGACAGACGCGGCGAAAGCCGCGCGCAGCGGGCCGAGCTCGAGAAGATGCGAAGAATCACGCACCGACGTATCGACGCGCGCCTCGCGCTCGGCCGTGTAGAAACGCGATTGCGAAAATTCGCTCTCATGCGCCAGCGCAAATTGCATCAGCTCGCCTGCGCGCGCCGCGCCGAGAAAGCCGTCGATGACGACATGCGCAGGCGTGGCGGCGGCGATCATGGGCGCATCCATTGCGACGACAGAAGCGCTCGATAGAGCACAGAAAGCCGCAATGGAAAAGCCGCGCCGCGCTCAGCCATGCAAGGCCGCAAAACGCGCCTTTCGCTCGGCGAAACGCGGCGACACGAATTCGACTAGCGCTTCGCCCGCCGTCTCCGGGCGCCCGCTGTCGAAAGGCGGCGCCGGCGTATATTCGATCGACAATTGAATCGCGCGCGCGACCTGCTCGCCGGCGATATCGGCTGCGAGCGTCAAAGCGAAATCAATGCCCGCCGTCACGCCGCCGCCGGTGACGACGCGGCCGTCGCGCACGACGCGCGCGGCGTCTGGAACGGCGCCGAACAATGGCAGGAGATCGCGCCAGGCCCAATGGCACGCGGCGCGCTTGCCGCGCAGCAGGTCGGCGGCGCCCAGCAGCAGCGAGCCGTTGCAGACCGAGGTCACATAGCGCGCGCCTTCCGCGAGCCGCGCGATCTGCTCCAGATATTCGCGATCGACCGACGCCGCCTCGACGCCGGGACCGCCGGGAACGCAGAGGAGATCGCAGCGCTCCACGCCGGCGAGCGCGCGCGTCGAGCCGAATTCGAGCCCGGTGTCGGAAGCGACGGCCCCACCCTCGCGCGAGGCGACGACGACCTCCGCGCCGGGCAGTCGCGACAGCACCTCGAAAGGCCCGGTGAAATCGAGCTGGGTGAGCCGCGGAAAAATCGCGAAGACGATGCGCAGGCTTTGGTCGGACATTGCGAGCCTCCCCTTGTTGACGAAGGCAGAGTAGCGCCGCTAGGCTCTGTCTCAAATGACGGTTTTCCCACTTTTTCGGACAGAGCCATGAGCGCGCGGATCATCGCTCTGCTGATCTTCGAGGAGTTTCAGATTCTCGACGCCGCGGGTCCGATCGCCGCTTTCGAGATCGCCGCGCGCATCGTCCCCGGCGCCTATACGCTACGGACGATCGCCGCCGCTCCGGGCCTGGTGCGCTCCTCTTCCGGCGTCGCCATAGCGGCCGGGGGCCTCGCCGCGGCGCGACGTTGCGACACGCTGCTGATCGCCGGAGGCCTCGGCACGCGCGGCGCCGCCATGGACAGAAACACGCTGGCTTTCGTCGCCCGCGCAGCGACGCGCGCGCGACGCGTGGCGAGCGTGTGCTCGGGCGCCTATGTGCTGGCGGCGGCCGGGCTGCTCGACGGCCGCAGAGCGACGACGCACTGGAGCCGCAGCGGCGATTTTCAAAGGCGCTTTCCGAAGGTTCGGCTGGAGCCGGATTTGATCTTCGTGCACGACGGGCCGATCTGGAGCTCCGCTGGAATCACCGCCGGAATCGATCTCGCGCTGGCGATGATCGACGACGATCTCGGCGAGGATGTCGCGCGCGCCGTGGCGCGGCAGCTCGTCGTCTATCATCGGCGCCCGGGCGGGCAATCGCAATTTTCCGCGCTGCTGGAATTGGAGAGCCGGCAAGACAAGTTCGCGACGCTGCTGCGCTGGGCGAGCGAACGTCTACGCCAACGCCTCACCGTGGAGGAGCTGGCCGCGCAGGCCGCGATGAGCCCACGCAATTTCGCGCGCGCCTTCTCCCGCGCCACCGGCGCGACGCCCGCCAAGGCGATCGAGCGCCTGCGGCTCGACCGAGCGAAGAGCGCGCTGGAGAACGGCGCCGACACGATCGAGCAAATCGCGCGCGACAGCGGCTTTCGCGATCCAGAACGAATGCGACGGGCGTTTCTGCGCGTCTACGGGCAGCCGCCGCAGGCGTTTCGGCGTGGAGGAAGGCTATAGAGGTCTATCCCTCACCATCATCTTTTTATCGCCTCCTGCTTTTCTGGCTTCGATTGATCGAGCAAGTTTCTGATTCTCTCGATCATGCGATCTTCGCTTTTGTTATTGGCTATTTCGAGTGTGCGCTGATGCTTATCGATAAAAAATTGCGCTCAGTCGCATCGAGCCTCTCGATCAATTTCGAAAGCTTTAGTGACTTCTGAGAAGGCGGCAGAGGCCTCGCTTCAATGCCCAACGCCATCGCTTTCCGCTGGCGTTTCGCCGTCGCCATTCAAAGGGCGCCCGCCGGCTTCGGCATAGTAGGACGTGAGCTGCTTAGCCAACATGCCGCTAAGGAGTTCCTCCATCTCCGTCACATCGATCTTACCTGCGAGAGCAGCTGCGTCCGCAGCGTCAAGCGCTGCGAAATAGCCGCTCCGGTCGTTTTGAATTTGTGCCGGGATGGTGTCCTTGCCCGGCGGGACAAACGCCGACTTCACCACAAGGACAAGAAAGGAAGCAATACGAGACGTTCGGCCGTTCCCATCGGCAAACGGATGAATCCAGTTCAACCGCCACATGACGTAGGCTGCAAGGTGAATAGCTGTCGCAGCATGCCAGTGCTCATTCACATAATCACATAATTCCTCAACGAGTTCGGGCACAAGATGCGCATCAGGCGGCTTATGATTGCTCTTGGTAATGTTGACAGGCCCGGGTCGAAAATTTCCCGCGTAACTACTGATGCCGCGCAACGCTTCTCGGTGAAGTGTCAACAGCATGGAAGCGCGAAGCTTGAAGCTTCCGCGTTCGATAGCATCCAGCGCCATCGCAACGCCGGCATCGTATTGGCGGAAGCCGTTTCTAACCTCGGCTTCCGCGCGCTCCATTGGGTCTTTGATGAGTTCTGGATCGTCTGCGCGGCTGTCTCGCCGGTCGTTATTTCCGGCGTTCATTTGGTTCCCGCTCGACGTGCGCAGCTTGCTTATCGACCATTTCCCGCGTGATTAGGCTGTTTTCAAAGGCGGTGTTGCCGTAGACGAAGGAGCGCCGCTGTTCTTCGCGATGTTGCGGCGAGGGCGCAGCCTTTTTTGCCGCTTCGATCAGCGTTTGCAGATCGCGAGTCATTTTCATCCCCCTGGAATCGGCGTTCGGTTTTCTTACTTTGTGTCGGTTTACCTTGCGTCAACAAGGTGGCGCAATATGGGATCATAGGCGCGTATTGCTCAAAAAAGTGCCTCGCCTGCTATAAGGCGCGGAACAAGCCACCATAACCGCCGAGCGTTCACAATAGTTCGGCGCTTGACCAAAAAATAGGCATGTCCGCCACGCTCAACCGCGTCCCTACTTAAATGCGGCGTGAGACGCTCACTCTCCCTGGCGCTGTCGGTCTCGCCGCAGCCCGAAACACCTCGAATGGGCGTTCCGCCGGGATCAGGCAGCGCGCTCCGCTTCGCGCGATCCGACGGACACCTCGACGTTGAACATCGCCGGGAAGACGAGGCGGCCACCGGCCCCGATCATTGTTGCGCCGCGTCGCGCTGCGACACCGCGGCAAGGCGCCGGACATTACATCGACCACGCTTCGCGGTCCGCGCCGAGGAGGAAACCGAACGACCGCGCACGGATGTATTACGCCGCAATGCGTCTCACCCAATCCCAAGCCTAAAGTGGGCCGATTTGCAAATTAGTTCTAATATATTGATTTTAAAATAGCCTACTGGCGGAAGGGGTGGGATTCGAACCCACGGTGAAGTTTCCCCCACGGCGGTTTTCAAGACCGCTGCCTTAAACCACTCGGCCACCCTTCCGAACCCGGAGCCGGACCCAGCTCGCGGCGAAGCCTATCGCTTCTCTATGACCGCGCGTCAACCGGTCGCGCGCGCCTAGCGGAACCAGACATAGACGATCGCCGCCGCCAGAGCCAGGACGAGGCCGATCGCCGTGCTGCGCAGAAAGCCGCCTTCGAACTCCTCCATTTCCGTCCTCCCTTCTCGCCCTCGCGTCGATTCGACGCATTTCTAAAACTGCATCCAACGCTGAGAATAGTCGATGAGGGTGGTTAATTCCCAGGGGCCGCTCTCGGTTGGGAGCCCGGCGCAGGCCGGGCTCTTTTTCTTTCCGCGAGGGGCGCCGCGGCGCCTCGCTCGCCGCGGCGCTATACGCTAAGGTCCGCCGCCGCACGGAAAGACCACATGCCTCTCTATTTCGCCTATGGCGCCAATATGGACGTCGCCGCAATGGCTGTCCGCTGTCCGCATTCGCGGCCGCTCGGCCTCGGCCGGCTGGCGCGCTATCGTTTCGCCATTCTGGAGACGGGCTACGCCACGGTCGTACCGGACGCGCGGGCGCAGGTTCATGGCCTGCTCTATGACCTCGCCGTGGCGGATGTGCCGGCGCTCGACCGTTACGAGGAGATCGGCCGCGGCCTCTACCGCAAGGTCGTGCAGCCGGTGCTGCGCGCGCCGGTGGGCTCGGCGCGGGCGCTCGTCTATATCGGAACCGCGACGCGCGAGGGGCCGGCGGCGCCCGGCTATGTCGAGAATATCGTCGCCTCGGCGCGCGCGCTCGGCCTGCCCGGCGCCTATATCGCCTTTCTGGAGAGCCATGCGCCCAATGCGCAGCAGAGGATGAGCCGAAGATGAGCGCTTTTCCCGTTCCCACCGTCCATACGCTGGCCGAGCTGCGCGAGCGCGTCGCGCAATGGCGCGCGCGCGGCGAGCGCGTCGGCTTCGTTCCCACAATGGGCGCGCTGCATCGGGGCCATCTCGCTCTGGTGGAGGAGGCGCGCCGGCGCGCCGATCGCGTGATGGTCTCGGTCTTCGTCAATCCGACACAATTTTCCGCAGGCGAGGATTTCGACCGCTATCCGCGCACGCTCGCCGCCGATGTCGAGAAGCTCGCGAGCGTTGCGGCCGATCTCTGCTATGCGCCGGCGGTGGAGGAGATGTATCCGCCGGACTTTTCCACCACGGTCGCGGTGGGCGGGCCGGCGATCGCCGATCTCGAGGATCATTTCCGGCCGACGCATTTCGCCGGCGTCGCGCTCGTCGTCGCCAAGCTGCTCAATCAGGCCGATTGCGACGTCGCCGTCTTCGGCGAGAAGGATTATCAGCAATTGCTGGTGATAAAGCGCTTGGCGCGCGATCTCGATCTGCGCGCGGAGATCGTCGGCGCGCCGACTTTGCGGGAGGCGGACGGCCTCGCAATGTCCTCGCGCAACATCTATCTTGCGGCCGAGGAGCGGCGCGTCGCGCCGACGCTCTATCGCGCGCTGAGCAAAGCGGCGCAGCGCATCGCCGCAGGCGAGCCGATCGGCCATGTGATGGCGGAAGCGCGCGAGCAGATAGCCGCCGAGGGCTTCCTCATCGATTATCTCGAGGCGCGCCACGCGCAGACTCTGGCGCGCGTCGCGCGGCGTCACGAGGGGCCGATTCGCCTGCTGGTCGCGGCGAAGCTCGGCGCGACGCGGCTCATCGACAATGTCGCCGTGGAGGCGGCGCAATGAGCGAGACGCGCCGCGTGTTCCGCATCACCGTGCGCGGGCGCGTGCAGGGCGTCGGCTTTCGCGCCTTTGTCGCGCGGGAGGCCGGGCGCCTCGCGCTCGCCGGCTGGGCGCGCAATTGCGACGATGGCGCGGTGGAGATCGTCGCCGCCGGGCCGCAGGGCGCACTGCAAGCGCTGGTGGAAGCGGCGCGGCGCGGGCCGCCCGCGGGACGCGTCGACGATCTGCGCGCGGAAGAGACGAACGAGGCGGCTCTCGTCGAGCGGCGCGGCGATTTGGAGTTTTGACGGCGTGCGGCTCGAGAAAGACGCGGATTTCGATGCGCTGGCGGCCGCCTTCGCCGATCTGACGACGCACGCCGGCGCCATCGCCATGGAGGTTCTCGCCGCGCCGGCGATAGAGGCCCGCGCGAAGAAGGACGCCAGCCCGGTCTGCGAGGCGGACGAGCGAATCGAAGCTTTTCTCGCGCCGCGTCTCGCCGAGCTGCTGCCCGGCCTTCCCATCGTCGCGGAAGAGGCGGCCGCCGCGGGCGCGCAATTCGCCCGCGCCGAGACTTTCCTGCTCGTCGATCCGCTCGACGGCACGCGCGAGTTTCTGGCGCGTAGCGGCGAGTTCACCATCAATATCGGCCTCATCGTCGCGGGCGCGCCGCGCGCCGGCGCGGTCTATGCTCCCGCGCTCGGGCGATTATGGTTCGCGGGCGCGCGCGCCTTCGCCGCCGATTCGCAGCCCGGCCTGCCGGCGCCGCCGCGCACGGCCTGGCGCCCGCTGCGCGTGCGCGCTCTGCCGGCCGAAGGGCCGACGGCGCTGGTCAGCCGCTCGCATCTCGACGCGGCGACCACCGCTTTTCTGGAAGAGCGACGCGTCGCCGCGACGCGCGATGTCGGCTCCTCGATCAAATTCTGCCTGCTGGCGGAAGGCGCGGCCGATCTCTATCCGCGCTTCGGCCCGACGATGGAATGGGATACGGCGGCCGGCGACGCCGTGCTGCGCGCGGCCGGCGGCGGCGTTGTCGATCCTGCGGGCCGCCCGCTTCTCTACGGCAAGGCGGGCGAAGCCTATCGCAACGGACCTTTCATCGCTTTCGGCGATCCCGCAGCCGCAAGACTTTGTTAAGAACGCGGCGAGATTCTTCCTCTCGCGAAGAAGAGCCGTCGCGGCGCCACAGGCGCGACACGATCGCATCCAAACTTCGGCAGATCGATTCGCAAACGCCCAATGGGGAAGCCTCGTCATGCGCGCCGCAAATTCAACTCGCCGAGAGACGCGCGCAACGCGCAGAGAAGCGACGCTCGCAACACGCAGAGAGATGCTGGCTCTCACCGCAGCCGCCGCGCTGTCGCCGCTGACGCCGGCGCGCGCCGCCTATGACGTGCGGGCGGAGCCGAGACCCGAGCCCATGTCCGGCGACGAAGTGGTGCGTAACGGCCATCGCTTCTTCGGCTCCATAGCGCGCGATCTCGCGCAGGGCGTCGAGCAGATGGCGCGGCGCTGGGGCCGCCCCAACGCCTATGTGCTGGGACAGGAAGGCTCGGGCGCCTTCGTCGGCGGCCTGCGCTATGGCGAGGGCGTGATGTACACGCGCAACGCCGGCCAGCGGCGCGTCTATTGGCAAGGTCCGTCGCTCGGCTTCGACGCCGGCGCCAATGGCGACCGCACCATGATGCTGATCTATAATTTGCCTTCTGTCGATGCGATCTTCACCCGCTTCGGCGGCGTCGCCGGCTCCGCCTATCTCGTCGGCGGACTGGGCTTCACCGAGCTCACGGCGGACGGCGTCGTCATCGCCCCGATCCGCGCGGGCGTCGGCGCGCGCCTCGGCCTCAATCTCGGCTATTTGAAATTCACGCCGGAAGCGACGTGGAATCCATTCTGACGCGACGCGCGATGACGATCTGCGTGTCGCCGTAGCGGCGGCGCTCTTCCTCGACGATTCCCTCGGGCAAGGAGAGAGGGACGTCCGCCGCCTCCTCGACGACGACCAACGCGCCCTCGGCGAGCCAGCCGCCTTCGACGAGCGAGCGCAGCGCGCGCGTGGCGAGATCGCGCCCATAGGGCGGATCGAGAAAAGCAAGCGTGAACAATTCGCCCGGCGGCGCGAGGCCGAGCTTGGTCGCGTCACGCCGAAAGACGCGCGTCACGCCGCCCGCGCCCAGCGTCTCGACATTGGCGCGCAGCAGCGCGCGCGCCTCCACGCCATCATCGATGAAGAGGATTTTCGCAGCGCCGCGCGACAAGGCCTCGAGGCCGAGCGCGCCGGTGCCGGCGAAGAGATCGACGACGCGCGCGCCCGGAACCGGATCGTCATAGGCATGGGCGAGAATGTCGAAGACGGATTCGCGCAGGCGATCCGAAGTAGGACGGATCGCCTGCGATTGCGGCGTCTTCAGCACGCGGCCGCGAAAGCTGCCGGCGACGATGCGCATGGGCTAGCGCGGCTTGCGCGGCGCGCCGCCGGGCTTGCGCGGCCCTTTTCCGGCGCCTTTGCCCGCCGGCCCTTTGCCGCCCAGTCCGCCTCTACCCGGCCCCTTGCCCGCGCCGCTCCGCGGCGGACCGCGACGCTCGCCCGACGACGGACGCGCATCCCCGTCACGACGCGGCCGGCCCTCGCCCGACTTGCGCGGCGCGCGCTCGCCCCGCGGCGCATCGCCGGAGTCGAAACGCTTGCCGGCGCCCTTGCCCACAAAGCTCTTGCCCGCGAAGCTCTTGCCCGCGCCGGAACTCTTGCCCGCGCCGGAACTCTTGCGCTCGCCGAAGCTCTTGCGCTCGGCGCGCTCGCCAGAAGGCGCACGGGCAGCCGCTCCTTCGCGACGCGGCGGACGCCCCTCGCCCTCACGACGCGGCGCGCGTTCACGGCGCGGCCCTTCGCCCGCGCTGAAGCTCGACCCGCGACGCTCGCCACGATCGAAACGCTCTGTCCGCTCGCCGCGCGGACGCTGCTCCGCCCCCTCGCGACGCGGCGGACGACCTTCGCCCTCACGACGCGGCGCGCGTTCACGGCGCGGCCCATCGCCGGCGCCGAAGCCCGAACCACGACGCTCCCCGCGATCGAAACGCTCCGTCCGCTCGCCAGATGATGCGCGAGCCGCCGCTCCTTCGCGACGCGGCGGACGCCCTTCGCCCTCGCGACGCGGCGCACGCTCACGGCGCGGCCCTTCGCCCGCGCTGAAGCTCGACCCGCGACGCTCGCCGCGCTCGAAACGCTCCGTCCGCTCGCCCGAGGATGCACGGGCGGCCGCTCCTTCGCGACGCGGCGGACGCCCCTCGCCCTCGCGACGCGGAGCGCGCTCGCGGCGCGGCCCGTCGCCGGCGCCGAAGCTCGACCCGCGACGCTCGCCGCGATCGAAACGCTCGGTCCGCTCGCCAGCGCGCGGACGCGAAGCAGCGCCCTCGCGACGCGGCGGACGTCCTTCGCCCTCGCGCCGAGGGCCGCGCTCGCTCCGCTCGAATCGCTCCTTGCGCTCGCCGGAAACGCGCGCGGGCCTCTCTTCTCCCTCGATCCGCTCGGCGCGGAAGCGGCGGGCGTTGCGCGTCGTCGCCGGCTCCTCGGCGCGGCGCACGGGCACGATCTTCTCGACCGACACGGCGCGACCCTTGCGATCGCTGGTGGCGGCGCGCTCTATGCGGGCGCGCGGGCCTTTGCCGCGCGTTTCCTCGCGCTCGGCGCGCAGGGTCGTGACATGCTTGCGCGTGCGCGTCTTGGCGCGCTGACGCGCCTCCTCGGCGGCGACATGCGGCGGCTCGTCCGAGTCGCGGCGCGACGACGAGAAATCGACGCCGGCGAGCTCGGCCAAGCCCTTGCCGAGCTGCTCGCGCAAGGTCTTCAGCCGCACCTCCTCGACGACGCCCTCCTCCAGCTCGCCGAGCTGGAAGGGGCCGAAGGAAATGCGAATCAGCCGATTGACGTCGAGGCCCAAATGCTCGAGCACGCGCTTGATCTCGCGATTCTTGCCCTCGCGCAGCGCCATGCTGATCCAGACATTGGCGCCCTGGACGCGATCGAGCTTGGCGTCGATCGGCGCGTAATCGACATCGTCGACGGTGACGCCCTTTTTCAACGCGTCCAATTGCGCCTGGTCGATCTCGCCATGGGCGCGCACGCGGTAACGCCGCGTCCAGCCCGTCGCCGGAAGCTCGAGCGTGCGCGCGAGGCCGCCGTCATTGGTCAGCAGCAGCAGGCCTTCGGTATTGATGTCGAGCCGCCCGACGCTCACCAAGCGCGGCAGATCGGGAAAGCGCTCCTCGAGGAAGCCGAAGACGGTCTCCCGTCCCTCCGGGTCCTTGGCGCTGGTGACGAGGCCGGCCGGCTTGTGGAACAAAAACAAGCGCGTCGGCTCGCGCTCGGCGAGCGGCTGGCCGTCCACCTCTATGCGGTCGCCCTCCTGCACATTGAAGGCGGGGCTGTCCAGCACGCGGCCGTTGACGGAAACGCGCCCTTCCGCGACCCAGATCTCGGCGTCGCGGCGCGAGCAGGCGCCGGCGCGCGCCATGACCTTGGCGATGCGTTCGCCCTCGAAGGCGCTGGCGGCGGCGTCGGGCTCGGCCGCAGGCGGTTGTTTGGCCGGGGCGCGGCGACGCGGCGGCTGGTCGCCGCCGTCCTTACGGCGGGCGGGTCTTTCTGGCTTTTTGTCGGTCATCACGCCCTGATAGCAGGTCGCGGGGCCAAAGAGAAAGGCGCGACGGCCGCTTTTTCACTCGTCATTCGCCATGAATCCGAGTTATGGCCTCGAATCCACGTAGGGAGTCCCCCGCTGCCCCGCGAAAGCCGGCCGCGGTCCCCTATTTCGGCGCATAGAAGCAACAGACGTCTGGAGGCGGTATGGCTCATCTGATCGTGCATGGCGGACGTCCGCTCAGCGGCAGGATCATCCCTTCCGCGAATAAGAACGCCGTGCTGCCCATTCTCTGCGCCACGCTGCTGACCAGAGAGCCGCTGCGCATCCATGGCGTGCCGGAGATCACGGACGTCAAGAAGATCCTGGAATTGTTCCGCACGCTCGGCAGCGACGTGCGGATGGATTTTGCGACCGGCCTGCTCGAGCTGCGCCATGAGGACACGCGCTTCGATCCGTCCATCCATCGCCTGCCGGCGGAGATGCGCTCCTCCATCATGCTGGCCCCGCCGCTGCTCGCGCGCTTCGGCGTCGCCCGCATAGAGGACGACGTAAAGGGCTGCACGCTCGGCGCGCGCGAGATCGACCCGCATATAGAGGTGCTGAAATCCTTCGGCGCGACGATCGAGCGCAGCGACGATTCGCTCGTCATCCGCTCCGACGGCCCGCTGCGCGCGACGCGGCATTGGCTCGACTACGCCTCCGTCACCACCACGGAGAATTTCGTGCTGTGCGCGGCGCTGGCGAGCGGCCAGTCCAAGCTCAACAACGCCGCCTCCGAGCCGCATGTGCAGGAGTTCTGCGCCTTCATGGAGACGCTCGGCGCGCGCATCTCCGGCATCGGCACCTCGCAGCTCACCATAGACGGGGTCGATTCGCTCTCCGGCGGCGAGTTCCATCTCACGGAAGACTTCCACGAGGTCGCGACCTTTCTGGCGCTGGGCGCGATCACCGGCGGCGGCGTCGAGGTGAAGAATAGCGCGCCCGATCAGTTTCCGCTGATCGACCGAACCTTCGCGAAATTCGGCGTGCATGTCGTCCATGAGGACGGCTGGTCCAAGACCAGGGCCAATGGCCCGCTGAAAGTGGCCGAGCCCTTCACCCGCAATGTGCTGCAAAAGGTGGAGGCGGCGCCCTGGCCCTATCTGCCGGTCGATCTTCTGCCCATCTTCATCGCGCTCGGCGTCAAGGCCGAGGGCAGCGTGATGTTCTGGAACAAGGTCTATGACGGCGCGCTCGGCTGGACCGGCGAGCTCTCCAAATTCGGCGCGCATGTGTTTCTGTCGGACCCGCATCGGCTCATCGCCTTCGGCGGCAAGCCGCTGGTCCCGGCGCAGGTGGAGAGCCCCTATATCATCCGCGTCGCCATCGCTCTGCTGATGCTGGCGGCGAGCATCGAAGGGCGCTCGATGATCCATAACGCCACGCCGATCAAGCGCGCGCATCCGCGCTTCGTCGAGAATTTGCGCATGCTCGGCGCGGAGGTGGAATGGACCGGCGGGGATTGAGGGGACGCCGGTCTAGAAGATCGCTTCTATGCCCTTGCGGCGGATGAGGTCGAGCAGAACGAGCGCGGGGCCGCTCGGCCGTTTTGCGCCGCGCTCGAGCTGAGAGACATAGCCCACCGTAAGATTGAGATAGCGGGCGAAAACCGCTTGGCTCAACCGCGCCTTCTCGCGGAGGTCGCGGATTTCCTCGCCCGTGATCGGCGAGGGCGCAGGCGCGCAGTCCTTGTCCAGCTGACGCAATGTGATCTTCGCATGACTCGCCTCGTCCATGATTCCGAGGCGGCGCATGTCTCCCGCGGTTTCGAGAATGGCCTCACGCAAACGGCTCGTAGCCTCGCTAGGCGTCGCTTTCTTTGTCATGTCGCACCTCCTGAATTGCTCCATCCTCGAGAGCCGCCTCGATGCGTTCCGATGTCGCTTCGAGCCATCCGCGCGCCACGAGGCGCAAATCCTCCAATTCGTCCGGCTCGATATTTTCCCTTTCGTTCTTGGCGAAGCCGTAAAGAAAAACAGCGCGCTCCTCGACGCGAAAGGCGATGATCATGCGATAGCCGCCGGAACGTCCTCGGCCCCGTCTGGCGACGCGCTGCTTGATGAGGCCGCCGCCCAAATCAGCGTCGATGAGGCCGCGCGCTGCGCGCCCGATCGCCTCGCTCAAGCTCTCGTCGTCGATCCGCTCACTGCGGGCGAACCGCGCGAACCATCTGATTTTGAAGACGCGCACCAAGGCCCCATAGTTCTAAAAACTATAGCTCTTTGAACTATGATTTCAAGCGACCGATCGGGCGGGGGCAGTTCAGCCGCTTGATTCGCGTCGGGCCGTGCTCGATATTCGCCGCGCTCGGCCGGGAGACGCGCCCTTTGGCGCCCATTTGGCGCGAGACGAAGCGAACAGGGCGAAATGACCGACCCCCTCACCGCCGCCTTCGACGCCGCGCGCGACGCCTTCGCGGCGAATGAAGTGCCCGTCGGCGCGGCCATCGCGCGCAATGGCGAGATCATCGCCGTCGCCGGCAATCGCACCTTGCGCGACAAGGACCCCACGGCTCATGCGGAGATGCTCGCCATTCGCGCCGCCTGCGCGACGCTCGGGAGCGAGCGGCTCGTCGATTGCGATCTCTATGTCACGCTCGAGCCCTGCGCCATGTGCGCGGCGGCGATCTCCTTCGCGCGCATTCGCCGGCTCTATTATTCGGCGGAAGACTTGAAGGGCGGCGGCGTCGATCATGGCGCGCGATTCTTCTCGCAGAAGACCTGCCATCACGCGCCGGAGGTCTATGGCGGCTTGCGCGAGAGCGAGGCGGCCGAGTTGCTGCGCGCCTTTTTTCAGGCGCGGCGCTGAAGCGAAAGCCGCGCGGCGGCGCCCTGCAATCCTTCGATCACCTGCGCGCGGCAGGCGTCGCCCGCCTCGAAGATGCGCTTGGCCTTGAAGAGATCGAGCGCGAGATATTGATTGACCGCGGGCGAGATCAAAATGTCGGGCGGGCTCTCCTCGATCATGCGCTCGCTGATGGCGTTCATCATGATCTGGCTGGCGACGATGATCGTCTCTATCGGCGAGGGCGGACGATTGCGCGCGCGCCCGCTCGCTGTTCCCGAGACATCGACAGCGAGCACGATATCGGCGCAGCCGACGAGATGATTGTAGGGCAGCGGATTGACGAGGCCGCCGTCGATCAGAAAGCTGTCGCCATAAGCGACCGGCCGCACCAGGCCCGGAATCGCCATGGAGCCGCCGACCGCCGGATATAGCGGGCCGGAAGAGATCGCCGCCTCGCGGCGCAGGCGAAAATCCGTCGTCACAGCGGTGAAGGGAATGTGCAGCGCCTCGAATGTCTCCGGCATGCCCTGCGGCCAAAAGGCGTCGAGGAAACGCTCGGCGTCGATGAGCGCCGGATGCGCGAGATCGGAGAAGGTGCGCGCCCGCCGTCGCGCCCGCGAGCGCAGCAAGCGCCGCGCGAGACGCATGCGATTGCGAAACGCCGCCTCCGCATGGGCGCGCAGCTCCGCGCCGGAAAAGCCGGCGGCGTAAGCGGCGCCGATGATCGCACCGATCGACGTGCCGGCGATGGCGCAGGGGCGCACGCCCAATTCGTCCAGCGTCTCCAGCACGGAGATATGGGCGAGGCCGCGCGCGCCGCCGCCGCCGAGCGCCACAGCGACGCGGAAGGGAAATTCGCTCATAGAAAAAGGTCGAGCGCGGCGAATGTCGCCTCGGGCGCCTCCTCGGCGAGATAATGGCCGCTGTCGATCTCGGCGCCGCGAAGATCATCCGCCCATTCGCGCCATTGCTCCAGCAGAGCGGCGCCATGGCCGGAAAAGCTCGCCGCGCCCCAAAGCGTGAGAGTGGGGACGACGATCTTCTTGCCCGCCGCACGATCGGCGAGGTCCAGCGCGCGGTCCGGCCCCGCGCCGGCGCGAAAATCCTCGCAAAAGGCGTGAATGCGCGAGGGTTCGTCGAAGGCGGCGCAATAATGGGCGAAGGCCCGCGTATCGAAAGCGTCGAGCGTTCCGCTCTTGGTTCCGCTCGCCAGCGCATCGGCGAGAAAGCCTTTGGGATCGAGGCCGATCAATTGCTCGGGCTTGGGCGCCGGCTGCGACAAGAGCCGCGCGCGGCCGAGGCGCGCGAGATTTGCGTCGCCGAGCGATTCCTCGAGCGGCGCTATATCGAGCAGAGCGAGTTTCTCCAGCCGCCCCGGATGATCGAGCGCCAGCCGAAAGCCGACGCGTGCGCCGCGATCATGGCCGACGAGCGAGAAGCGCACATGGCCGAGCCGCTCCATCACGACGACGGCGTCCTCGCCCTGCGCGCGCTTCGTATAGGCCTCGCCCTTCTCGCTCGCAGGCGCGGAGGACCAGCCATAGCCGCGCAGATCCATGGCCACGACGAAGAAACGCTCGGCGAGCCGCGGCGCGATCCGCGCGAAAGCGACATGCGTTTCGCCGAAGCCGTGCAGCAGCAGCAGCGGCGGACCGGAGCCGCCGGAGCGGGCGAAAATGGAGCCGGCGGGCGCATCGATCCAATGCGAGGCGAAGCCGGGAAAAAGATCTGCGAGATCTGACATCGGACCTCAGCCCTTCCGTTCGAGGCGCGAAGATTCGTCCAAGGTCTTTCTTCGCGCGAAAGATTTTCAAAAGAGGCGGGCGCGAGCATGCTCCAGGTCTTGCCGCGCCTCTTATCCACAACAAATAATCTGGCGCGGCCGCGTGGCCGTGGCGCGCGATTTGCGAAGTCTCCGTGATCCCCGAGACCGCTGTCGGAAAACCGACAAAGGCCTCTAGCCAGAACCGGAACGGTACGTTAAGCTACTGAAATCACAGCTAGTTTACAACCCTTCCAAACTAGGTGCGGAGATGATCGTCTGCTCTTGCAATGTGCTCTCGGACGGCCAAGTCCGCGAAGCTCTCGGAGGAAGATCGGATCGCCCCAGCGTCGGCGCGATCTTCCGGCATATGGGGTGCGAGCCGCGTTGCGGCCGATGCGCGCGCAACATCAGCGCGATCGTCGATCAGCATGCGGCGGTCCCATCCGATCATTGCAGCGGAGCCGGCGAATGCGATAATTGTCGGGCCGACGAATTGGCTGCATGACCCGGTCCGCTCTGGCCGGGCGGAAGGGGAAATAACATGCGCGGTGACGCGAAGCTCTTGGAATATCTGAACCGTGGCGTCCGCGCCGAGCTGACGGCGATCAATCAATATTGGCTGCATTATCGCATTCTCGATAATTGGGGCTTCAAGGAGCTCGGCAAGAAGTGGCGTCACGAATCCATCGAGGAGATGGAGCACGCCGATAAATTCGTGCATCGCATCCTCTTCCTCGAAGGCTTCCCGAACATGCAGAGCCTCGATCCTCTGCGCATCGGCCAGTCGGTCGAGGAGATCATCCGCCTCGATCTCGCCACGGAAGTCGACGCCCGCGCTCTCTATCTCGAGGCGGCGGCCTATGCGCTGTCGATCAACGACCGCGTCAGCAAGCTGCTGTTCGAAGAGGTCGTCGAGAGCGAGGAGCGTCATATCGACTTCCTCGAGACGCAGCTCGAGCTGATCAAGCAGCTCGGCGTGCAGCTCTACTCGCAAAAGCACATGGGCGACCTCTCGTAAGAGAGGGGCTCAGGCGCTGCTGCGCTCCGGCTCGGCGTCGGCGCGAGTCTCCAGCGGCTCGGCCTTCGCACGATGACCCGAGGTGATCTGAACGACCGCGGCCGCGAGCAGAAGGCCGACAAAAGCGACCGCGGCCATCGCCAGATAGCCGTGCTCGCCGGCCGCGGAATAGAGCGGGCCAGACGAGAATGTGAGCAGGCTGGTTCCGCCGGCGATCGCCGCCGCGAGCCAAGCCTGCGATTGGGCGAGCCGATCCTTGCCGCCGAGCTCGGCGAGCAGATAGGCCGGGCCGATCTGCACCGCCGCGCATGAGGCGCCATGCAGCGCCTGGGCAAGAAAAATGCCGGTCGGGGGCAGGTCGGCGGCCATCAGCATCCAGCGCACAACCGCGCCTATGCCTCCCGCGACGAGAAAATAGGCCGCGTTCCGCTCGCCGCCGAACCAGCGGCCCGCCATCAGAAACACCACGACCTCGGTCGCCAGCGCCGCCACCCAGGCGAAAGCGATGAAAGTGTCGTCGTGCCCCATCGCCTTCCAATGCAAGGCGCCGAAAGTGTTGACCATGGCGTGCGAGCTCTGGACGAGGGTCGCTGCGCCGATGACCAGCGCGACGATCTCGACGCGCTCCATCGGCGCGGCCCTACGGCGCCCGGAGATAACGGGCGGCCGCGCGAGGCCGATGAGCGAGACGAGGCCTGCGGCGCAGGCCAGAACGGCGACGCCCGTCAGCAGCCAGATGATGTCCTCGACCGGCAGGCTGCCGGCCACGGGACCGCTCAGAATGAGAAAAACGAGGATGGCGACGGAGCCCCAGCCTCGCACCCAGGAATAATGCAGCTGCGGCAGGCCGAGATCGCGCCGGCGGCGCGCCTCGCCGAAGGTGACGCCATCGGCGAGCGGCCCCAGTGGCCCCTGCGCCAGCGCGACCATCGCCGCCGCGACGAGCAGCGGGACAAAGCCCGTGGACAGGCCCATCATGGCGAAGGCCGCCGCCATGGCCGCGACGCAGCCGACGAGAAGCGCGCCATGGTCGCCGATGCGGTCGGCGCGATGCGAAGCGACCAGCATGGAGACGATGCGAATGACCGGCTGCACAGCCATCAGAGCCGCGATCTCCAACGCGTCGAGCCCGCGCGACGAGAGCCAAATGGCGAAAAAGGGCAATTGCACGCCGACGATCGCATAGATGGACGCCTGCAGCAGAGACAATTTGGGCTCGGCCAGACGATCGGCCGCGTCCGTTCTTTCGAAATTCGTCAATCGCTCACTCCATAGCGGCGGCTTTGAGAATGCAGACCATGGTCGCATGGGCGGCGGTCCGCCCGAGATTGCGGATCACATGCGGGCGGTCGCAGCGATAACGCAGCGTCTCGCCCGCGCGCACGATTTCCTTGGCGCCGGCGACCTCCACCTCGAGCTCGCCCTCGCGCATGGACAGGCTCTCGACAGAGCCGCGCTGATGCGCCTCGGATTCGAGAGTTCCACCTGGATCGGCGGAGAATTCATAACATTGCAGCCATTCTACGGTCTTGATCCATCCGATGATCTCGAGCCGGCACTTGCCGTCGTCGGACACCAGGATCGGCGTGTCCGCTCGGCTGGTCTTCTCGAGGAAGGGCTCGTCCTCCGTGGTCTGCAGCACACGCTCGATGGACACATCGAGAGCCTGGGCGAGGCGCCAGATGGTGGCGAGCGTCGGATTGGTCTCGTTGCGCTCGATCTGGCTGATGATCGATTTAGCGACGCCGGACTGCTGGGAGAGTTCCGACAGCGACAGATTATAGGCCTTGCGCAGACGCTGGACAGTCGCGCCGAGCTGCCCGGACAAAGCCAAGGCTCCCGCTTCCAGTATCTTCTGCTTTTCGCGGCCTTCCACGCCCATGACGCCCGCTCCTTCCGACATGATCGCGTAGATAATCGAATTCGTTCGAAATATCGAACGCGAAATTCGCCATGGCGCCGCGCGCCTCGCGCGGTGTCATCGTTACGCAACAAGAATCTGGTGGGAAGGAGACGCTGCGGCACAAAAAGAGGCGAGCGCGTCGATATGACCGCAAACGATTCATTGGCCGATTCGCAGAGCGCCAAGCGCTTCAGGACGCTGTTCCTGTCGGATCTCCATCTCGGCACGCGAGGGCTTCAAGCCGAGCTTCTGCTCGACTTTCTGAAGCATCACGACGCCGACACCATCTATCTCGTCGGCGATATCGTCGACGGCTGGCGCCTGAAGGGCGGCTGGTATTGGCCGCAGGCGCACAATGACGTCGTGCAGAAGCTGCTGCGCAAGGCGCGCAAGGGCGCGCGCGTCGTCTATGTTCCCGGCAATCACGACGAATTCGCCCGCGACTATACGGGCATGGAGTTCGGCGGCGTCGAGGTCGCGGACACCGACATTCACGAGACCGCCGACGGCAAGAAAATGCTCGTCATCCATGGCGATCAGTTCGACATTGTGGTGCGGCACGCGCGCTGGCTCGCCTTTCTCGGCGATTGGGCCTATGAGGCCGCGCTGTTCGCCAACACATGGGCCAATCGCGTGCGCCGCCTGTTCGGCGTCGAATATTGGTCCTTCTCCGCCTGGGCAAAGCTGAAGGTGAAGAACGCCGTGAACTTCATCGGCGATTTCGAGCAGACGCTGGCGGCGGAAGCGGCGCGGCGCGGCGTGGACGGCGTCGTCTGCGGCCATATTCATCACGCGACGATCCGCCACATAGAGGGCATGCTCTATGTGAACACCGGCGATTTCGTCGAGAGCTGCACGGCGATCGCCGAGCATTCCGACGGCCGCTTCGAGATCCTCTATTGGCGCAAGACCGCCAAGGAGCAGCAAGCGGCGGCAGAAGCCGCCGCGCAGCAGCCGCCGGCCCTGCCGCAGGCGAGGGCCGCCGCCTGATGCGGATATTGATCGCGACGGACGCCTGGCGTCCGCAAGTCAACGGAGTCGTGCGTTCCTTGGAGGCGATGGCGAGCGCGGCGAGCGCGCTCGGCGCGTCGATCGATTTCCTGACGCCACAGGATTTCTCCTCCATCCCCATGCCGACCTATCCTGAAATTCAGCTCGCCCTCGCCTCGGCGGGAGCGGTGGCTAAGCGCCTGGCGCAGGGCTACGACCATGTCCATATCGCCACCGAAGGGCCGGTGGGCATGGCGACGCGCGCCTGCTGCTTGCGCCAGGGGCGGCGCTTCACCACGAGCTATCACACGCGCTTTCCCGAATATATTCACGCCCGCACCCGCTTTCCGGTCGGCGTGACCTATGCGCTGCTGCGCCGCTTCCACAATAGCGGCGCCGGGACGATGGTTTCGACGCAGACGCTGGCGCAGGAGCTTTCCGCGAGAGGCTTCCGCCGGCTGATGCGCTGGTCGCGCGGCGTCGATCACCAGCTCTTTCATCCAGATAAAGCGGTCGATCTCGGCTATCCGCGGCCGCTCTATCTCTATGCCGGCCGGCTCGCGGTGGAGAAGAATATCGAGGCGTTTCTCGCGCTCGATCTACCCGGCACCAAGCTCGTCGCCGGCGACGGGCCGGCGCGCGCGGCGCTCGAGGCGGCCTATCCGCAGGCGCGCTTTCTCGGCGTGAAGACCAGCGCGGAGTTGGCCACGCTCTACGCCAGCTCGGATGTGTTCGTCTTTCCGAGCCGCACCGACACTTTCGGAATGGTGCTGCTGGAGGCCATGGCCTGCGGCCTGCCGGTGGCGGCTTTTCCGGTGGCGGGGCCGCTCGATGTGGTCGGCGCGAGCGGCGCCGGCGTGCTGAGCGAGGATTTGCAGGCCGCCTGTCTCGCGGCGACGGAGATTCCGTCCGCCGTGCCGCGCGCCCATGCGCTGACCTTCACTTGGGAGGCGAGCGCGCAGCAGTTTCTCGGTAATGTCGCGCTCGCGCATCAGAACGGCGTGGATGCGGCGGCTCAGGCGGCCGCCGGCAAGGCCTGCTCAGCCAAACAGCCGAAGCTTTTCGTGCAGGGAGAGATGATCGAGCCGTGACAGCGCCACGAGGCGGGGATCGACCGGCCCCGCCGGCTCGGTCTTCGGCGGCGTGGTCTTCGGAAGGCTGATCTTGGGCGAGCCGGATTCGCGCGCGAGGAATTTGGGCGCATCGATGCGGGGCGCATCGATTTCGAGCGGCGCTGTCTCCTCCGGCAGAATCGCGCGCGCGACGAATTCCTCGAACACGATCTCATTGGACGCCGGCTCGGCGGATTCGGCGATCTCTACCGCCTGCGGCGGCTCCTCTCGCTGCGCGACAGGCTCGGGCTCGGAAGCGACGGCCTCGATCTCGATCGGCTCGGCGACGACAGCTTCCACCTCGAAGGATTCGACCGAGATCGGCTCGTCGTCGATCGGCTCCGGCGCGATCGCCTCCGCCTCGACGAAAGCCTCGGCTTCGACGATCTCTTTCGGCTCGTCAGCCGCCTCGATCTCGAGAATCGGCTCGACGCGCTCGTCTTCGATTTCATGCGGCCCGTCGATGATCTCGATCACCGCGGCTTCGATGATCGCGCGCGGCGCTTCGTCCGGCTCCGCGGCGGGCGCGTCGAGCAATTTTGAGAATTGCTCGACCAGCGCATCGGCCTGCGCGCAGAGCTTCTCCTCGACGCCGCTGGCGCGCAGCGTGCGCGCGAATTCCTGCGCGCGCTCGACGAGGCGTCGCGGCAGCTGCCAATCGACGGCGGCCTCCTGCTCCTCTGCGCGCTCCTCCGCGCGCGCAGCGATGCGCTCCAGACGATCCACCGCGAGCACGAGCCGCTCGGTCTCCTCGACGCGCTGACGGCGCGCATATTCGAGCAGGAACCAGCGGCCGCGCACGGTCTCCATCACCGCGGCTTCGATTCTCTCATAGTCTTCGGGATAGAGTCCGGTGGGCGGGGCCGGTAGGTTCATAGACGGTCCTTGCGGGACAAAGCGCCGAATCAGCGCCTGTTCAAGGAAAGTCTGCGACGGCGTTTTATGCAAGCGCGAAAACGCTTTCGCGCCTATCACGCGGGCGCTTCCGCAAGCGTGAGAAAAGGCCAGCGCGCGCGAAGGCTCGCAGCTTTCGCCGCGAACAGCTCCGGCCGCAGATTGAGCGGATTGGGGCGCAGCACGCCGGCGAAGAGATCGTCGAGACGCGCCGGCGCATAGAGTTCCAGCGCGCCGTCCACATGGCGCGCGGCGACGCGCGTGCATTCGATGAGAAAACGATCGACGCCATCGGCGCTGCTGCGCAGCTGCGGATAGCCCGGTCCGAAGCGCTCGCCATACCAAAGATGCACGCGCGCCTGATTCTTCAAATCGACGCGGATCGGAAGATCGGCGAAGAGCCCGCGGGCGCGGCGAATGGCGCGATCCTCCGCCTCATAGGAGAGATCTGCGTCGAAATAGAAAATGTCGTAATCGAATATGTCCTGCGTCGCCGGCCGGCCGCTGTCCAGATTCCAGACCGTCTGAAACAGGCAGCCGGCGACGAGCCAAGCGTCCGCGAGGCGAAGGCTCGGCAGACGCTCGAGGATGACGGCATTGTGCGGATTGCGCTGGATCGCCGTGGCGAGACGATCCTGCGCCTGCGGCGCCGCGGGTCCGAGGCGATGCGGCGTCATCTTCTCCTCCGATTTCGCGCTCGCCGCGAAGCTGCTAAATATCACGACGAACGCGGCCGCCGCATGAGCTTCGGCGCAGGAAAAACGACATGAGCCTCTCGGCCGAAGAAATCGAGCGCTATGCTCGCCATATCGTTCTGCGCGAGGTCGGCGGGCCGGGCCAGCAGCGGCTGAAGAAAGCGCGCGTGCTCGTCGTCGGCGCGGGCGGGCTCGGCGCGCCGCTGCTGCAATATCTCGCGGCGGGCGGCGTCGGCGTGCTGGGCATTGTCGATGACGACGAGGTCTCGCTGTCCAATCTGCAGCGGCAGGTGATCCACCATACCACCGCCGTCGGGCGGCTGAAGGTGGACAGCGCGAAAGACGCCATCCATCGGCTCAACCCGCATGTGCATGTCGAGCCCCATGCGCTGCGCCTCACCGAGCATAATGCGCGGGCGCTGATCGCGGGTTACGACATCGTCGCCGACGGCTCCGATAATTTTTCGACGCGTTATCTCGTCTCGGACGCCTGCTTCTTCGAAAAAAAGCCGCTCGTCACGGCGGCGGTCGGCGGCTTCGACGCCTCGCTGACGACCTTGCGCCCCTTCGAGAGCGACGCCGAGGGCCGCCCCAACCCGACCTATCGCTGCCTCTTCCCCGCAGCGCCGCCGCCGGGCGCCGTGCCGAGCTGCGAGGAGGCCGGCGTGCTCGGCGCGCTCACCGGAATCGTCGGCGCGATGATGGCGCTGGAAATCATCCGCGAGATCGTCGGCTTCGGCGAGGGGCTGGTCGGGCGTCTGCTGCTGATGGACGCCCGCTCCATGCGCTTCGAGACCCTGCGCTACGCCTATGATCCCGACAATCCGCTGACCGGCGTCACAGCGCCGCGATGACGGCGATCTCGACCTTGTAATCGGGCGTGACGAGCTTCGCCTCCACGGTCGCGCGGGCAGGCGGATTGCTCTTGTCGACCCAGACGTCCCAAACCGAGTTCATCTCGGCGAAAGTGGCGATATCGGCGAGATAGATGGTGGCGGAGAGAATCTTCGCCTTCTCGCTGCCGGCCTCCTGCAGAATCGTGTCGATGAGGCCGAGGATCTCGCGCGTCTGATCGGCGACCGCGCCGCCCTTGGCCGCCTCGGCGACCTGGCCCGCCGTATAGATCACGCCGCCATGCACGACGGCCTTGCTCATGCGCGCGCCGGCGCCGATCCGCTTGATGGACATTTTCGAGTGTCTCCGAAGGTTGCAAGTGGAGCTGCAGGCGGAGGGCGCCGCGCTTCATAGGCTGGAGCTATCTATCGAGTGAAAAGCTCTATCATAGCTCTACATACACAAAGAGCGGGGACGGCCCTTGCCTCTCCCCACTCTTTGGTACCCGTCCTTTGACCGGACTCGTCGATAGGCGCCATCCGCGAGAATAGTGTGGAGCGTCTCGCGAGACGTGCAGAGTTCCGGCGTCCTCCCCGACTTGGACCTCAGCCAGCGATTGGTCGAACGCATTCTGCGTTCATATGTTTTTAGCCAGCTCGGCGAAGGGGACATTATGACAGCCGTGGCGTTTTGTCACCCAAAAAAGCCGGCCGCTGGAATGAAATTGTGCGGAGGGCGCCCGCCTTCGGGGCAGGCTGTTCTCAGCTCGAGCGAAAAGGCGCGCCGACCCACCCGGGGAGCCGGCGCGCCTACCTACCTGAAGGGATAGGTCAAAGCGGGATATTGTCGTGCTTCTTCCAGGGGTTTTCCAATTCCTTGTGGCGCAGCAGGGCGAGCGCGCGGGCGATGCGCTTGCGCGTCGCGCTCGGCATGATGACCTCGTCTATGTAGCCGCGCTCGGCGGCGACGAAGGGCGACAGGAAGCGGTCCTCATATTCCTTGGTGCGCTGGGCGATCTTCTCCGCGTCGCCGATATCGGCGCGGAAAATGATCTCGACCGCGCCCTTGGCGCCCATGACGGCGATCTGCGCCGATGGCCAGGCGTAGTTCACATCGCCGCGCAAATGCTTGGAGGCCATGACGTCATAGGCGCCGCCGAAAGCCTTGCGGGTGATGAGCGTCACTTTCGGGACGGTGGCCTCGGCATAGGCGAAGAGCAGCTTGGCGCCATGCTTGATGAGGCCGCCATATTCCTGCGCCGTGCCGGGCAGGAAGCCGGGAACGTCGACAAAGGTGACGATCGGAATATTGAAGCAGTCGCAGAAGCGCACGAAGCGCGCCGCCTTTTTGGAGGCGTCGATATCGAGCACACCGGCCAGCACCATGGGCTGATTGGCGACGAAGCCGACCGTGCGGCCCTCGATGCGGCCGAAGCCGACGACGATATTCTTGGCGTGGGTCTCCTGAATCTCGAAGAAATCGCCCTCATCGGCGATCTTCGTGATCAGCTCCTTGATGTCATAGGGCTTGTTCGGATTGTCGGGGACCAGAGTGTCCAGCGAAGCGTCGAGCCGCTCGGCCTCGTCGAAGCTCGGCCACTCCGGCGGCTCCTCCTTATTGGAGGAGGGCAGGAAATCGATGAGCCGGCGCATCTGCAGCAGCGCCTCGACGTCATTGTCGAAGGCCTTGTCGGCGATGGAGCTCTTGGTGGTGTGCACCGAGGCGCCGCCGAGCTCCTCCGCCGTCACCGTCTCATTGGTCACGGTCTTCACGACGTCCGGGCCGGTGACGAACATATAGCTCGTGTCGCGCACCATGAAGATGAAGTCGGTCATGGCCGGCGAATAGACGTCGCCGCCGGCGCAGGGTCCCATGATGACGGAAATCTGCGGAATGACGCCCGAAGCCATCACATTGCGCTGGAACACCTCGCCATAGCCGCCGAGCGCCGCGACGCCCTCCTGAATGCGCGCGCCGCCGGCGTCGAACAGGCCGATGATCGGCGCCCTGTTTTTTAGCGCCATATCCTGCAGCTTGGTGATCTTCTGCGCGTGGGTCTCGGACAGCGAGCCGCCGAAGACGGTGAAGTCCTTGGCGAAGACGAAGACGGCGCGGCCATTGACCGTGCCCCAGCCGGTGACGACGCCGTCGCCGGAGATTTTCTCGCCCTTGTCCATGCCGAAATCGGCGCAGCGGTGCTCGACGAACATGTCGAACTCCTCGAAGGAGCCGTGATCGAGCAGCAGCTCGATACGCTCGCGCGCCGTGAGCTTGCCGCGCGCATGCTGCGCGTCGATGCGCTTGACGCCGCCGCCGAGACGCGCCGAGGCGCGCCGCTGCTCGAGACCCTCGATGATATGTTTCATGGAACGACCGATCCTGCAGGTTGAATGGATGCGCCGAGGAATTCCCCGCTCGACGGCGCTTTTACAGCTTTGGCGATCCGAGCCGCCAGCGGGCGATCTCGGCGGCGGAAAGAAGGTGGACGCGATCCGGCGATGTGCGCTCCGCCAATGCGATGAGATCGCGGCTGACGCCCATGGAATCGCTGTAGCGGGTGAGCGTGCGGCGCATTCCGCCATCGTCGTAGCGGCGTTCGCGCAGCGTCTCGCCGCTCGTCGGATCGACGCCATCGACATAATTGAACATGCGATGGACGCCGACGCGGCTCTGGCGCGGGATCACCCGCTTGCGGCCGCCCATCAGCGCATAGACGCAGGCGGAATAGCAGCGGCCGGAAACCAGCGCGCCGCTCGTCGGCTCGACGCGCGCGACGATCACCGCCATTCCGAGCCGGCGCAGCGCTTGGCCGAGCTGCATGGAGGCGAGCACGCGCCCGCCGGGCGAGTCGAGCAGCACAATGCTGCGCAGCTCGGTCTCATGTCCCTGCTCGCGCAGAAAACCGACAAAAGCGTCGGCCGTGTCCTCGACGATCTCGCCTTCCGCCACGATGACGCGCGGGCAGTGGTCGGCGCAGCGGGCGCTCGCCGTCGTCGCGAGATGAAACGACATCTCCTCGGCGCGGGCCGGAGGCGCCGCGAGCAATGCGGCCAGGGCGAGGAGAAGGACGAAATTTCGGCTCATGCTCTCGGCGCTGCGTCTCTCATCCCTTGCGGCCAACTCCCGCCCTACCGCGCGCCCCGGCGCAGCCGAATGACGGGGCCTCTCCCGGGGCGCGGCGTGGTGGGCGGTGACGGACTCGAACCGCCGACCCTCTCGGTGTAAACGAGACGCTCTACCGACTGAGCTAACCGCCCGCGCGCCGACCGGGATCGACGCCGCATTGTTTACGGGAGGGCGCCCCCTCCGCGCAAGACGGGTTGCGCAGGCGTTCTGAAACGACAATGCCGCCGGCGACGTTCGCGCCCCGGCGGCGAGCCTGGAAATCGGTCGAAAGGGGAGATCGGCGCGACAGGCCAGCCTCGCTCGGCTCACTTGGTCTTGTTGAGCTCCGCTTTGAGCGTGGCGCCGGGCTTGAAGCGGGCGCTCTTGGAAGCGGGAATCTTGATCTCTTCGCCGGTCGCGGGATTACGGCCCTTGCCGGCCGCGCGCTTCTTGACCGAGAAGGTGCCGAAACCGACGAGCCGGACCTCTTCGCCCTTCTTCAGGGCCAAGGTGATGCCGTCGATCACCGCGTCGATGGCGGCGGCGGCGGCGGCCTTCGAGGTTTCGGTCGCCTCGGCGACATGCTCGACCAGTTCCAATTTATTGACCATGGTCTCATCCCTTCTGCTTCCGCCGGGAGCCGGTCGTCGATACGGGCTGAGCGCCGAAAATCGAGCGGCGTCGAATCGTTCGGACCCGGCACAGAGGAGTGATGTGCCGGAATGTCAGCAAAAGCAAGGGTTAGAACAACAGGCGCCGCCGGAATCCCTGGAATTCCGGGCGCCCGAGATCGAGACTATGGGGAAATCTGCGGAAAGCCGGGCTTCGAGCGGCCGAGCCCGAGGGCGGCGGCCCCTCCCCCGCGGCAGAGCCGCAGGCGGAGGGGCCGGAGCCTTCAGTGGGCGCGCACGCCGGCCGCGTCGTCCTCGACGACCGTCTTGGCGATCTGAGCCGTGGGCTCCTCCCAGACGATCGGCGTCGGCTGACGCACGAGCGCATGGGCGAGCACCTCGTCCATGCGCGAGACCGGCACAACCTCGAGGCCATTCTTCACCGAGTCGGGAATATCGGCGAGGTCCTTGGCGTTCTCTTCCGGGATCAGCACCTTCTTGAGGCCGCCGCGCAGAGCCGCGAGCAGCTTCTCCTTCAGGCCGCCGATCGGCAGCACGCGGCCGCGCAGCGTGATCTCGCCGGTCATGGCGATGTCGCGGCGCACCGGAATGCCGGTGAGGATCGACACGATCGTCGTCGCCATCGCCGTGCCGGCCGAGGGGCCATCCTTGGGCGTCGCGCCTTCCGGCACATGCACATGGATGTCGCGGCGGTCGAACAAAGGCGGCTCGATGCCGAAATCGACGGCGCGGGAGCGCACGTAAGATGCGGCGGCGGAGATCGACTCCTTCATCACATCCTGCAGATTGCCGGTGACGGTCATCTTGCCCTTGCCGGGCATCATCACGCCTTCGATCGTCAGCAGCTCGCCGCCGACGCCGGTGACGGCGAGACCCGTGACGACGCCCACCTGATCCTCGAGCTCCGCCTCGCCGTAGCGGAACTTATGCACGCCGAGATAATCGGTGATGTTGTCATTGGTGACATGGACCTTCTTGCCCTTCTCCTTGGAGAGCAGAATTTCCTTCACCGCCTTGCGGGCGAGATTGGAGATCTCGCGCTCGAGATTGCGCACGCCGGCTTCCCGCGTGTAGCGGCGCACCAGCGTCAGCAGCGCTTCGTCGTCGATCGACCATTCGTCGGCGGCGAGGCCATGCTTCTTGACCGCATTCGGAATGAGATGCTTGCGCGCGATCTCGGCCTTCTCGTCCTCCGTGTAGCCGGCGATACGGATGAGCTCCATGCGGTCCATCAAGGGCGCGGGGATGTTCAGCGTGTTCGACGTCGTCACGAACATGACATTGGACAGGTCGTAATCGACCTCGAGATAGTGATCCGCGAAAGTGGCGTTCTGCTCGGGATCCAGCACCTCGAGCAGAGCGGACGACGGATCGCCGCGGAAGTCCATGCCCATCTTGTCGATCTCGTCGAGCAGGAAGAGCGGGTTGGACGTCTTCGCCTTGCGCATCGACTGGATGATCTTGCCGGGCATGGAGCCGATATAGGTGCGGCGATGGCCGCGGATCTCCGCCTCGTCGCGCACGCCGCCGAGCGACATGCGCACGAACTCGCGGCCCGTGGCCTTGGCGATCGACTTGCCGAGCGAGGTCTTGCCGACGCCGGGCGGTCCGACGAGGCACAGGATCGGGCCGGTCAGCTTATTGGCGCGGCTCTGCACGGCGAGATATTCGAGAATGCGCTCCTTCACCTTCTCGAGGCCGAAATGATCGGCGTCGAGCACGCTCTGCGCAGCCTCGAGATCGCGCTTGATCTTGGACTTCTTGCCCCAGGGCAGCGCCAGCAGCCAGTCGAGATAATTGCGCACCACGGTCGCTTCCGCGGACATGGGCGACATTTGACGCAGCTTCTTGAACTCGGCGACGGCCTTGTCGCGCGCCTCCTTGGAGAGCTTGGTGTTCTTGATGCGCTCCTCGAGCTCGGCGAGATCGTCCTTGCCGTCCTCGTCGCCCAGCTCCTTCTGGATCGCCTTCATCTGCTCGTTGAGATAATACTCGCGCTGCGTCTTCTCCATCTGGCGCTTGACGCGCGTGCGGATGCGCTTCTCCACCTGCAGCACGGAGATCTCGCTCTCCATCAGCGCGAGGCATTTCTCCAGGCGCTTGGCGACGGCGATCGTCTCCAGCACATCCTGCTTCTCGGCGATCTTCACCGAGAGATGCGAGGCCACCGTGTCGGCGAGCTTGGAGAAATCGTCGATCTGCGTGACCGCCGCGGCGATCTCCGGCGAGACCTTCTTGTTGAGCTTCACATAAGAGTCGAACTCGGCGATGACGGAGCGGCCGAGCGCCTCCACCTCGACGGGCTGCTCGATCTCGTCGCCGAGCGCCTCGGCGTCGGCCTCGTGATATTCATCGACGCGCGTGTAATTGCGCACCTTGGCGCGGCCGACGCCTTCCACCAGCACTTTGACAGTGCCGTCGGGCAGCTTCAGCAGCTGCAGCACGGAAGCGAGCGTGCCGATGGAATAGATCGCGTCGGGAGCCGGATCGTCGTCGCCCGCATTCTTCTGCGTCGCGAGCAGAATCAGCCGCTCGGACTTCGTCACCTCTTCCAGCGCGCGGATCGACTTGTCGCGCGCGACGAAGAGCGGAACGATCATATGCGGAAAGACCACTATGTCGCGCAGCGGCAGAACCGGATAACTCTCGATTGCGCCGGGAACGATGGAATTGCGCTTTTCGTTCGTCATATCTTTTTTCCTGTTCCGTTTCGCTCCCCGCCGGGGAGGCGGGGCGAGGCGACGCTCTGACGCAAAGGGACGCTTCTGACGTTAAAGGAACGCTTGCAAGTTCCAGGCCCGACAATCCGGCGAAAATCCGCCTTCCCGAGAGACCCGCTCACGCACGAACGGCGTCGAAGGCGATTACGCAACAAATGGGCCTAGCGGCAGAACGATTCAAGATACTGGAAAAGCAGACGTATCTGGCAGAAAGGGCGGGGGCTGCGAAAGAAATCGCGCTCCCCCGCCCAAAAAAGCGTCAGGCGCTCGCGCCGCCGCTCTTCTCGTTGCGCTCTGCATAAATGTAGAGCGGACGCGCCTTGCCCTCGACGACCTCGGGGCCGATGACGACTTGCTCCACGCCCTCGAGGCCCGGCAGCTCGAACATTGTGTCGAGCAGAATGCCTTCCATGATGGAGCGAAGGCCGCGCGCGCCGGTGTGACGCTCGATCGCCTTGCGGGCGACGGAAGAGAGCGCCTCGTCCTGGAACGTGAGCTCGGTGCTCTCCATCTCGAACAGCCGCTGATACTGCTTGACCAGCGCATTCTTCGGCTCGGTGAGAATGCGCTTCAGCGCCTCCTCGTCGAGATCCTCGAGTGTGGCGATCACCGGCAGACGGCCGACGAACTCCGGGATGAGGCCGAACTTGAGCAGGTCTTCCGGCTGCACATGGCGGAAAATATCGCCGGTGCGGCGCTCGTCCGGCGCCTGCACATTGGCGCCGAAGCCGATGGAGGTGCCCCGGCCGCGCGAGGAGATGATCTTCTCGAGGCCGGCGAAGGCGCCGCCGCAGATGAAGAGGATGTTGGTCGTGTCGACCTGCAGGAACTCCTGCTGCGGATGCTTGCGCCCGCCCTGCGGCGGCACGGAGGCGATGGTGCCTTCCATGATCTTCAGCAGCGCCTGCTGCACGCCCTCGCCCGATACATCGCGCGTGATCGACGGATTGTCGGATTTGCGCGAGATCTTGTCGATCTCGTCGACATAGACGATGCCGCGCTGCGCGCGCTCGACATTATAGTCGGAGGCCTGCAGCAGCTTGAGGATGATGTTCTCGACATCCTCGCCGACATAGCCCGCCTCGGTGAGCGTCGTCGCATCGGCCATGGTGAAGGGCACATCGAGGATGCGCGCCAACGTCTGCGCCAACATCGTCTTGCCGACGCCCGTCGGGCCGATGAGCAGAATGTTGGATTTCGCCAGCTCGACATCGCCATGCTTGGCGGCGTGATTGAGGCGCTTGTAGTGATTGTGCACGGCGACAGACAGCACGCGCTTGGCCTGCGCCTGGCCGATCACATAATCGTCGAGGACCTTGCAGATCTCACGCGGCGTCGGAATTCCGTCGCGCTGCTTGACGATGGACTTGTTCTCCTCGCGGATGATGTCCATGCAGAGCTCGACGCATTCGTCGCAGATGAAAACCGTCGGACCGGCGATGAGCTTGCGCACCTCATGCTGGCTCTTGCCACAAAATGAGCAGTAGAGCGTGTTCTTCGAATCGCTGCTGCCGACCTTGCTCATGTCTCGTCTCCTGACCGATCGGCCCGCTGTGGCGAATCGAACCAACCTCACTCGATATCAGCGAGGGCCTAACAAAAGGTGCAACAGGCTCGCCCCGCCGCTCTCCCCCGTCCCCCAGCCTCCGGCGTCTACCGCGGATGCCAGTCTATAAGTCCCGGCCCGCAATGCAACCACGACGCCCGCATATAAATCAAGCAAGAATCGCGCCTTGGGAAGAGGGCCTGCGCCTTTTCTCGGCGCCTCCCCCTTCTAAAGAGTAAATTCCCTGAAAATCAAGCTCTTGACCCAGGGCGTCGCCGAATGTGCGACAGTCTCGAGACGTTACGTTCTCAGTTTTTTGGCGACAGGATTCAAGCGGAGCCTGTACGCATCCGGCATTCCCGAGCCGAGCAGAGGACGCAGATAAAGCCGGAAGGCGTCAGTGACATCCGTGCCATCCGCTGTCAGAAATTCCGTCGGCATCACCTTGGTCTTGCCGGCGACCTCCACGAGCGGCGTGAGCCGATAATCCACAGAGTAGAATCCCGTGCGGTGAATCGTCACGGAGCCGTCGCGATCGCCCCATAGCGCGAACTGCACCGCCTTCTCGCCAACCTCGCGCGCCTCGCGCTGATCCACATCGGAAACGCAGCCGACGAAGCTGCGCTGCACATAGCCGAAAGTGTCGGCGCGCACGCGCTTCAAGCCGAGCTTCGTCTTGACGAGCTCTGTCAGCATATCGGCGAGAGCGCCGCCGCCCAGATGCACATTGCCATGCGCGTCCTTCTCCACTTGCTCGGCGAGCTTGACCGCGATCGGCGTATGGTTCTCGTCGGAGATTCCCTCCGAGACCGCCACGACGCAGCGTCCATATTTGTCCATCGTCGCTTTGACGTCGGCGAGAAAACGCTCCGTGTCGAAGGCGCGCTCCGGCACATAGATGAGATGCGGTCCGTCGTCCGGGAATTTCTTGCCGAGCGCGGAAGCCGCCGTGAGAAAGCCGGCATGGCGGCCCATCACCACGGCGATATAGACGCCCGGCAGCGCCCAATTGTCGAGATTGGCGCCGGCGAAGGCCTGCGCGACCCAGCGCGCCGCGGAGGGGAAGCCTGGCGTGTGATCGTTGATCATCAGATCATTGTCGATCGTCTTGGGAATATGAACGACGCGCAGCGGATAATCGGCCTTGATCGCCTCCTCGGAAACGATGCGCACCGTGTCCGAGCTGTCGTTGCCGCCTATATAGAAGAAGCAGCCGATCTCATGCGCGCGCAGCACCTCGAAGATCTCGTGGCAATATTTGAGATCGGGCTTGTCGCGCGTCGAGCCCAGCGCCGAGGAGGGCGTGCCGGCGACCATCTCGAGATTATGCGTCGTCTCCTGCGTCAGATCGACGAAATCCTCATTCACGATTCCGCGCACGCCGTGATAGGCGCCATAGACGCGATCCACCGCGCGGAACTTGCGCGACTCCAGCACGGCGCCGACGAGAGACTGATTGATGACGGCGGTCGGTCCGCCGCCTTGCGCGATGAGGACCTTGGAGAAATCGATCTTCGACACGAGGAATGCTCCGAGAGAGTAGTCAGTCGCGAGTGACGAGCGGCGGCGAGCGAGCGTGAATTACACGGCTCGCCGCCCGCTGCTCATCGCGTTTCTCACACCAATGCGCCGTGGCAGTGCTTGAACTTCTTGCCCGAGCCGCAAGGACAGGGCTCGTTGCGGCCGACCTTGCCCCAGGTCGCGGGATTGGCGGGGTCACGCGCGGCCTCGGCCTCCGCTGCGCCGGCGCCCGTCGACTGCGACGAAAAATCGGCGGCGGCGAGGCGGGCGTTGAGCTCGGCGAGCGCGCTCTCGCCGCCGCCGGCCGCGTTGGGGTCCGGATGCACATATTCCATCGGCGGCAATTCGGCCGGCGCCGGCGGCGCCTCGAAGGAGACCTCGACTCGCATCAGCTGCGAGACGACGGTCTCGTCCCAATGCGTCATCAGGCTGCGGAACAGCTCGAGCGCCTCGGACTTATATTCGTTGAGCGGATCGCGCTGCGCCAGTCCACGCCAGCCGATCACCTGGCGGAGATGATCGAGCACGACGAGATGATCGCGCCACAGATGATCGAGCGCCTGCAGCACCACCTGCTTCTCGATCATGCGCGAGAGCTGCTCGGTGTTGCGCTCGACGCGCTCGGCGTAGGACTGGTTCGCCGCCGTGAGCAGGCGCTCCTTGATCTCCTCGTCGGCGATGCCTTCTTCCTTCGCCCAATCCTCGATCGGCAGATCGAGATTGAGCTGCGCGCGCGCCGCCTCAGAGAGGCCTTCCACATCCCAGGCCTCGGCATAGGCGTCCGGCGGAATATGCTTGGCGACGAGCTCGACGACGACATCCTCGCGCATCTCGCTCACCGTCTCCTCGACGCTCTCCTCCGCCATGATCTCGCGCCGGCGCTCGAAGATCACCTTGCGCTGGTCGTTCATGACATTGTCGAACTTGAGGATATTCTTGCGAATGTCGAAGTTGCGCGCCTCGACCTTGTGCTGCGCCTTCTCCAGCGCCTTGTTGATCCAGGGATGGACGATCGCCTCTCCCTCCTGCAGGCCGAGCTTCACCAGCATCGACTCCATGCGCTCGGAGCCGAAGATGCGCATGAGATCATCCTGCAGCGACAGGAAGAATTTCGAGCGGCCGGGATCGCCCTGACGGCCCGAGCGGCCGCGCAGCTGATTGTCGATGCGGCGGCTCTCGTGGCGCTCCGTGCCGATGATGTAGAGGCCGCCGGCGGCGAGCGCCTTCTCCTTGAATTCGGCGATCTCCGCGCGGATCTCGGCCTCCTTCGCCTCGCGGGCGGCGCCCTCGAGCCCGGCGCATTCCTGTGAGACGCGCATCTCTATATTGCCGCCGAGCTGAATGTCGGTGCCGCGGCCGGCCATATTGGTGGCGATGGTGATCGCGCCCGGCACGCCGGCCTCGGCGACGATATAGGCTTCCTGCTCGTGGAAGCGCGCGTTGAGCACGGCGAACTGCCGCGACGGCTGGCCGCTGCGCGCCGCCTCATAGAGCTTGGCGAGCGCCTTCGCCGGCTCGGAGAAGTCGATCTGCTTATACCCCTTGGAGAGCAGGAATTCGGCGAGCTGCTCGGACTTCTCGATCGACGTGGTGCCGACGAGCAGCGGCTGCATCTTGGCGTTCGCCGCCTCGATCTCGCTCGCAATGGCGTCGAGCTTCTCGCGGCCCGTGCGATAGACCTCATCGTCCTCGTCTATGCGCTGCACCGGGCGATTGGTGGGAATCTCGACCACGTCGAGCTTGTAGATCTCGGCGAATTCGTCGGCTTCCGTCGAGGCCGTGCCGGTCATGCCGGCGAGCTTCTCATAGAGGCGGAAATAATTCTGGAAAGTGATGGAGGCGAGAGTGACGTTCTCCGGCTGGACGGTCTGACGCTCCTTGGCCTCGAGCGCCTGATGCAGCCCTTCCGAATAGCGCCGGCCCGGCATCATGCGGCCGGTGAACTCGTCGATGATGACGACCTCGCCCTTGCGGACGATATAATCCTTGTCGCGCTGGAACAGCTTATGCGCGCGCAGGCCTTGATTGACATGGTGAACGAGCGTGACGTTCTGCGCCTCGTAGAGCGCGCCATCGGCGAGCACGCCGGCCTCGGCCAGCAGCTCCTCCATATGCTCATTGCCGGCCTCCGTCAGATTGACGGTGCGCTGCTTCTCGTCCAGCTCGTAATCTTCCTTGTCGAGCTTGGGGATGAGCTTGTCGATGGCGTTGTAGAGATCGGATTTGTCGTCCGAATGGCCGGAAATGATGAGCGGCGTGCGCGCCTCGTCGATGAGGATCGAATCCACCTCGTCGACAATGGCGTAGACATGCGGGCGCTGCACCATCTGCGCCAGCTCATACTTCATATTGTCGCGCAGATAGTCGAAGCCGAACTCGTTATTGGTGCCATAGGTGATGTCGCTGGCGTAGGCTTCGGCGCGCTCCTCGTCCGAAATATCATGGACGATGACGCCGACGCTGAGGCCGAGGAAGCGATAGACCCGGCCCATCCATTCGGCGTCGCGGCGGGCGAGATAGTCGTTGACGGTGACGACATGAACGCCGCGGCCGGAGAGCGCATTGAGATAGACCGCGAGCGTCGCGACCAGCGTCTTGCCCTCGCCGGTGCGCATCTCGGCGATGGCGCCCTCGTGCAGGACCATGCCGCCGATCAGCTGGACGTCGAAATGCCTCTGGCCGAGCACGCGCTTGGCCGCCTCGCGGACGGTGGCGAAGGCCGGGACCAGCAGATCGTCGAGTCGCGCGCCATTCGCGAGCCGCTCGCGGAACTCCTCGGTGCGCCCACGCAGCGCCTCATCGGACAAAGCAGCGAGCTCGGGCTCCAAAGCGTTGATCGCCTTGACCTTCGGCTGATAGGTCTTGAGCCGGCGATCGTTGGCCGAGCCGAAAATCTTCTTGGCGAGAGCGCCGAGCATGCGCAAACCTTTCTAGATGAGCCTCCGGCGATGAGCCGGCGGAGGCCGCCTTTTCGCACATGTTCCTTTCGATTTGCCAATTTCTTTTCGAAAGGTCGGCGGGCGCGGCCGCGCGCTCGCGCTCACGGCTGTGGCGCGACGACGGCCGAGAGATAAGAGGCGGCCGAACCCTTGTCAATGTAAGGGGAAGCGGTCCTCCACGGCGCCGGATTCGCTTGATAACTGTTATTGGAGCATGGCATAACTCCTATCATCGACGCGATATCGAAGGATGATGTCATGGCCATCAGCGCTGACTTGGGAAGCCAGCTGGAGACGTTCGTCGCCGAGCTGGTGGCGTCCGGCCGCTACAATTCGAAGAGCGAGGTTCTGCGGGAAGGGGTGCGGCTCATCCAGGAACGCGAAGCCCGCCTCGCAGCGCTGGACCTCGCGATCGCGCGCGGCGTCGCCGATGCGGAGGCTGGGCGCGTCGAGCCCGCGAGCGCCGTCTTCGACAGGCTGGAGGCCAAGTTCAAGGCCATGGCCGAGCGTCGCAGCTGACGGCTGATGATCGTCGTCATTGCCACACAGGCAGAGGCCGACCTCGAGCGGATCGGCGAGCGCATTGCCGAGGAGAACCCGCAGAGGGCCGTCTCATTCGTGCGGGAGCTGCGGGAAATATGTGAGGGCCTCGGCGACATGCCGAAGCGGTTTCCCCTCGCGCCGCGCTTCGAACGCGCCGGAATCCGCCGCCGAGTTCATGGCAACTATCTGATCTTCTACCGGATCGGACGCGAAACCGTCGAAGTGGTCCATGTGCTGCACGGCGCGATGGACTACGAGCCGCTTTTGTTTCCCGAAGGGTGAAGGGATCGCGGATCCCTCACTCCGGCGCCTCCTCGATCCGCCGGAACGGCTGCGGCAGCCGGCCCTGCTCCAATAGTCTCGAGAACAGGCGCAGCCCGGCCGGCTCATTGCCATTGGGATGCACCAGCACGATGGAGCCGTTCCGCGGCGGCGGCGACAGCACCAGCCAGGCGTCCGCGCCGAGCGCGATGAGATGGCGGCGGCGCAGTTCCTCCATCAGCCGCGCATCCGCGATGAGGCCGGGAAAGCGGAAAAACACGGAAGGCGTCGCGCCGCGCTCGATCAGCAGCCGCTCCACCCGGAAAATCTCCGCGTCGAGATCGACGCCCGGCCGCAGCAGATAATTCTGCGCATCGGCGAGGCGGGGAACATAAGGGTGGCTGTAGGAATGGCCGACCCAGTCGATTCGCAGCGTCCCGCTCGCCGCCTCGGCCATCAGCCAGTCGAAATCCGCCCCATGGCGCTCGATCCAGAGCCCCGACACGGACAGCGCGACCGGCGCGCCGGGAACGAGTTCCGCCAATCGGCGCAGAAAGTCGCGGTCGAGCGGCCGCCGACTCGGGCAGAGATCGCCAGTGAGAAAAGAGCCCGCCCCCGCCCCATGGCCGAGCCCTGCGCTGATCGACAGGCTTCGCCCCGCGGCGGCGAGGCGCGGCTCGTCTGGATCGCCCGGCCGCGGCCGCAAGGCGCGCAAAAAGCGCGTGTCCTTCTGCTCCGCCTCGGTCGTCTCGAGGCAGCGCCAGACGCTCTCCGCCTCGAGGCGCGTCTCCAGCGTCGCCGGATCGACCGTCAGCGCGACCGCCTCGCCGTCGAGCCGCATGCGGCGAATGGCGAGGCGCTGCTCGTCCGCCGGACCATGGCATTCGAGAAAGACAGGCCGATAATCCGCTAGGCGGCGCGCTGCCTCCCGTCCCCGAGCCGACGGGGCGATTGCGAGAAGAACGGCGAGCGCCCAGAATAAAGCCGCGGCGCGCCTTTGCGGGAGATGGTCCATGATCGAAAAAGCTCCTCCCGAGAAACCACCTGCCGACAAACCGCTGGCAGAAACCATGCCCGCCGCGGAGACGCTCGCCGTCGTCTTCCACGATCTCGCCCGCGAGAGCCCGGCCGTCGCGGCGGCGCTCGGCGGCGAGATCGCCGCGCGCTTCCGCCCCCGCGACGAGACGCCCTTCTCCACCATCGCCCATGACGAAAAGGGCGCGCTGATCGGCGGGCTCAACGGCGTCTCGCATTGGCGCTGGCTCTATATAAGGCATTTATGGGTCGCGCCGGAGCGTCGCGGCATGGGCCTCGGAACCGCTCTGCTGCGCCGCGCGGAGGGAGAGGCCCGCGCGCGCGCCTGCCTCGGCCTCTATATCGACAGCTTCGATCCGCGCGCGGCGGCGCTCTATGAGCGCTTCGGCTTCACGCGCTTTGGCGAGATCGCCGATTTTCCGCCGGGCCATAGCCGCATGTTCTTCTCCAAGAGGATCGCATGACCGAAATGACCGCCATGGTCCTGCGGCGGCCAAAAACGCCGCTCGAGGCCGAGCGCCGCCCCCTGCCCCGCCCCGCCGCCGGCGAATTGCTGCTCGCGGTCGAGGCCTGCGGCGTCTGCCGCACCGATCTCCATGTCGTCGACGGCGAGCTCGAGCATCCGAAGCTGCCCATCGTCCCCGGCCATGAGATCGTCGGCCGCGTGGCGGCGATCGGCGCGGGCGTCATGGGATTTTCTGCTGGAGAACGCGTCGGCGTTCCCTGGCTCGGCCACACTTGCGGCTGCTGCCCCTATTGTTCCAGCGGCCGCGAGAATCTCTGCGACGATCCGCTCTTCACCGGCTACACGCGCGACGGCGGCTACGCCACCCATACGGTCGCCGACGCCTCCTATTGCTTTCCGTTGCCGTCCGATGGCGATGCGGCGGCTCTGGCGCCTCTGCTCTGCGCCGGCCTCATCGGCTGGCGCGCGCTGAAGATGGCGGGCGAGGCGCGCGACATCGGCATTTACGGCTTCGGCGCCGCCGCGCATATCATCGCTCAAGTCGCGATCGCGCGAGAACGGCGCATCTTCGCCTTCGTGCGCCCCGGCGATGCGGCGGCGCGCGATTTCGCGCTCTCGCTCGGCGCCGTCTGGGCCGGCGGCTCCGATGAGACGCCGCCGGAGAAGCTCGACGCCGCCATCATCTTCGCGCCCGTCGGCGCGCTGGTTCCAAGCGCGCTCGCCGCGGTGCGCAAGGGTGGAACCGTCGTCTGCGGCGGCATTCACATGAGCGACATTCCCGCTTTTCCCTATGCGCTGCTGTGGGAGGAGCGCCGGCTCGTCTCCGTCGCCAATCTCACGCGCGAGGACGCGCGCGAATTTCTGGCGCTGGCGCCACAGGTCGGAATCGACACGCATGTCGTGCGCTATCCGCTCACTGCGGCCAATGAAGCGCTCGCGGATTTGCGCGAGGGGCGTCTGCAAGGCGCGGCGGTGCTGGTCCCATGAGGCCTACAGTCGCGCAGCGATCTCCTGGACGATCACACCCACCTCGCGCGAAGCATCGACGCGCGTCCATCGCATCTCGCCGAGATCGTAATTGCGCTGCCGCGCCGCTATCTCTTGCGTCGCGTCCGACACATCGCCCTTGCGCGTCCCGACGCGCGAGACACGAAGCGGCCCATCGGCCTCGAGCCAAAAGCCCATGAAAGGAATGCCCGCACGTCGCGCAGCCTCCTCGAGCGCGTCACGCTCGCTCTCGCGCGCATAAACGGCGTCGACGATGACGCACCAGCCGAAAGAGGCGACGCGCGACGCCTCATTCTGCATCGCCTCATAGACCTTTGCGGAGACCGCCGCCGTATAGGCCTCCTGCGGCAGCGGCGATGTGGGCGCGACGCCGAACAGCTTTTTGCGCAATCGATCGCTGTTGAGCGTTCGCGCGCCGGGCGCGGCGCCGACGAGCGGCGCCAAAGCCGCCGCGACGCTGGACTTGCCGGAGCCGCTGAGCCCGCCGATCGCGACAATGCGCGACGTCGCCGGCCGCAGCAGCGCGCGCGCGAGATCGAAATAATCGCGCGTCTCCTCGTGCAACGCGGCGTGATCGGCGTCCGCATCCAGCGCGCGCGCGGCGGCGACATCGGCGCGGATCGCGGCGCGCAGCGCCATGAAGAAGGGCAGCGGCGCCAGCCCCTCCGCCTCGTCGCGATGATCGAGGTAGCGATTGAGCGCGAAAGCGGCGAGCGCATCCAGCCCGCGCCGGCGCAGATCCATCAGCAGAAAAGCGAGATCGTAGAGCACATCGATCGTCGCCAGCTCGTCGGAGAATTCGATGCAGTCGAATGGCGTCGGCTCGCCGTCGACGAGGCAGATATTGCGCAAAGTAAGATCGCCATGGCAACGCCGCACCTTGCCGGCGTCGCGCCGACGATCGAGCAGCGCGCCATTCTTTTGCGCCTCTGCGCGCAGCGCATCGGCGAGCGCGCGCCGTTCCTGCGCCGAGACGACAGGCGATTTGGCGAGCGAGCTGGCGTCGCCGAGATCGAGCAGCGAAGCCATGACCACAGCGCCGCCGCGCCCTTCGATCACTTCCGCGCCATCGTGAAATTGCGCGATGCGCTCGGCGAGACGCTCGACGAGCGGCGCAGAGAGACGGCCGGCGACGGCGAGATTGTCGAGCAGATTTTCTTCCTCGAAGCGCCGCATCTCGACCACGGCGTCGACGAGCGCGCCATCGCCGTCGAATGAAAGAGCGCCATCGTCCCCGCGCGTGATGCGGCGCACGGCGAGATAGAGCTGCGGCGCCGTGCGGCGGTTGAGCGCATATTCGCGCTCGCACATCGCCGAGCGAATTTGCGGCGTGTGGAAATCGAGATAGGGAAAGACGACGTCGCGCTTGAGCTTATAGACGCGATCTTTCGTCAGCACGACGATCGAGATGTGCGTGACGATCGTGCGCGCATCCTCGCCCTGCGCCATGAGAAAGCGGACAGTCTCGTCCTGCGCGCCGAATGTCATGACGTCACGCCTCCAATATCACGCACGAAGATTTCGCTTCCATCACATCCCCCATTTTTTCACGAACCAGCTCTTCACCAAATGCGCCAGCACCGAATAGCAGATCAGGAATGAGAAAATCGCCGGCCAATAGAGCGGCGGCAGCGGCGTAAAACCGAAGACGCCGGCAATGGGCGAGAAGGGAAGCGCCGCGCCGATGACGCAAATGGTGAGCGTCGTCAGCAGCAGCGCATTGCTCGCGCGGCTCTCGATGAAAGGTATTCGCGCCGTGCGGATGATATGGATGACGAGCGTCTGCGTCAGCAGAGATTCGACGAACCAGCCGCTCTGAAACAGCGCCGGATCGGTCCAGGCGCCGAAGCCATAGATCATCAGCGCGAAGGTCGCATAATCGAAGATCGAGCTGATCGGCCCTACGCACAGCACGAATTTGGCGATATTGTCTATGTCCCAACGACGCGGCCGTGCGAGATATTCCTCGTCCACATTATCGGTCGGAATCGCGGTCTGCGAGAAATCATAGAGCAGATTATTGGTGACGACCTGTATGGGCGTCATCGGCAAAAAGGGCAGGAACACGCTCGCGCCGAGCACGCTGAACATATTGCCGAAGTTCGAGCTCGCGCCCATCTTGATATATTTGGTGATGTTGGCGAAGACCTTGCGGCCCTCGATCACGCCGTCGCCGAGCACGGCGAGGCTCTTCTCGAGCAAGATGATATCGGCCGTCTCCTTGGCGACGTCGACGGCCGTGTCGACCGAAATTCCGACATCGGCCGCCTTCAGCGCCGGCCCGTCATTGATGCCGTCGCCGAGATAGCCGACCACATGGCCCTTGCGATGCAGCGCGTCGATGACGCGCGCCTTTTGCGGCGGCGACAGCTTGGCGAAAACGCTCGCCTCCGCCGCCAGCGTCGACAGCTCCTCGTCGCCCATCGACTCGATCTGCGACCCCAGCACGATGCGTCCGACCTCGAGCCCGACATCCTTGCAGATCTTGCGCGTCACAATGTCATTGTCGCCGGTCAATATCTTCACCGCGACGCCGGATTTCGCGAGCGCGGCTATGGCCGGCGCCGCGCTCTCCTTGGGCGGATCGAGAAAGGCGATGTAGCCGAGCAGCGTCAGCGCGCTCTCATCGGCGATGGAAAAGCTCGTCTGCGTTCGCGGCAGCTCCTTATAGGCGACGGCGACGACGCGAAAGCCGTCGGCGTTCAGCTCTTCCATCTCGCGCCGCGCCGCATCGAGATGCGAAGGGTCCAGCGCGCCGCAATCTGTCTCCGTCTCATAGCGCGATGAAATGGCGAACAGCTCCTCCACAGCGCCTTTGCAAATCAGCAGATGCGGCCCGTCGTCGCGGCGCACGACCACGGAGAGCCGGCGGCGCTCGAAATCGAAGGGAATTTCATCGATCTTCTCGAACCTATGATCGGGGCGCAACTCATGCGCCAATTCGTGATGCTCGAGCACGGCTCGATCGAGCAGATTTTTCAGCCCCGATTGAAAATGGCTGTTGAGAAAAGCGAATTCGAGAACGCGCTCCGAGTCCTCGCCAAAAACGTCGAGATGCTGCTTCAATATGATGCGGTCCTGCGTCAGCGTGCCGGTTTTGTCGGTGCACAGCACATCCATCGCGCCGAAGTTCTGGATGGAGACGAGCCGCTTCACGATCACCTTCTTGCGCGCTATGGCGATCGCGCCCTTGGCGAGATTGACGGTGACGATCATCGGCAGCATTTCGGGCGCCAGCCCCACCGCGACGGAGACGGCGAAGAGCATGGCCTGCAGCCAATCGCCTTTCGTCACGCCATTGATGACGAACACCGCCGGCGCCATCACCGCCATGAACAAGACCATCAGCAGAGTGAAGCGCGTCACGCCTTTGTCGAAGCTCGTCTCGACGCGCGCGCCGGCCATCTTGTCGGCGAGCGCGCCGAGGCATGTGCGCGGCCCGGTCTCTACCACGACGCCGGTCGCATAGCCGCTCACCACATTGGCGCCCATCAGCGCGAGATTTTGCGCGGCGAAGGGATCGCTCGCCGGCGCCGCATGCGCATATTTTTCCACCGGCATGGATTCGCCGGTCAGCGCCGATTGATTGACGAAAAGATCCTTGGCCTCGAGCAGGCGCATGTCGGCGGGGATCATATCGCCGGCCGAAAGGCGCACGATATCGCCCGGCGTGAGCCATTCGATCGGCTCCTCGACGAAGCCATTCGGCGCATGCCCGCCCGGCCGGCGCACGGAGGCGTGCGTGCGCACCATGGCCTGCAGGCGCGCGGCGGCCTCATTGGAGCGATGCTCCTGGAAAAAGGCGAGGCCGACGCTCAGCACGACCATCGCCGCTATGACGATGGCGGCGCGCAGATCGCCGAGCGCATAGGACGCGACCGCGAGGCCGAGCAGCAGCGCGTTGAGCGGATTTTTCGCGCGTTCGAAAAGCTCGCGCAGCAGGCTCGGGCGACGCTCACGGGCGATGCGGTTGAGTCCGACGCGTCGCAGCCGGCGCGCAGCCTCCCGCACGCTCAGCCCCCCGCGCGCGCTGCTCAGATCGGCGAGGACCGCCTCGGCGTCGGCGCGCGCCGCGCGCAGCAGCGCGTCGTCGCGGCGTTTCTCATGCAGCAGGCGCGTCGCCGAAAATTGCTGGTTCATCTCTTGCAATTTCCCGATTCGGGCGGGGGCGGAAGAAGCGAAGCTGTTTCATCGCGGGCCGGCAAGGGCGCATGATGTCGCTTCGCTATCAAGCCGAGGTCACGCTTTCTTAACCATGCCGAGGCTAGCAAATTCACAAGGCGCCGTCCTCACCTCGCGCGCGTCGCGCCCCAAGGCGCGCGACCTCCTGGATCGTTCCGATATGGGACAAGCGATGACCGAGGCCGCGGCGGCGGCGCCACAGCCCCGTTGGACGTTGAACTATCCGCGGCTGCTCAATGCGCTGTTCTGGATCACCGCCTTTTCCGGCTCGGTGGTGTTCATCGAGCCCTCGCCCTATGACGGGCTCATCCTGCTGACGCTCATTGTCTGGGTGCTCGGCGGCGTGCGCATTCATCGCGCCGTTCTGCCGGGCGTCGCCCTGCTCGTGCTATGGGCGCTCGGCGGCTATATCTCGCTCATTCCCTATTGGAACGAGCCCGATCCCGTCGACTTCATGACGCATACGCTGTTCATCTCGACGACCGGCGTCTTCTATATGCTGTTCTTCTCGGAGAACACGTCGCGGCGTTTCGATCTGTGCATGAGCGGCTATGCGGCGAGCTGCATGCTCGCGGCCGTCATCGCCGTCGGCTCCTGGGCCGGGCTTTTCGGCAATCCGTTGACGATGACGCTCGATGGACGCGCCATGGCGCCCTTCAAGGACCCCAATGTGCTCGGCTCCTATATGGTGCCGGGCGTGCTCTATTTCGTGCAGCGCCTGCTGCTCGGCCGCTGGGCCTATTGGCCGGTGACGCTCGCCGGCCTCGCGCTCTCGGGCGCAGCGCTGTTCACCTCCTTCTCGCGCGGCTCCTGGGGCGCGGCGGTGGTATCCATCGCGCTGATGACGATCATGTCGGTGGTGACGGCCGATTCGCGCAAGATGCGGATGCGCATCGGCTTCATGGCGCTCGCCGTCGTCGGCGTCGTCGTGGTGGGCGTCGGCGCGGCGCTCACCGAGCCCTCGGTGCGCGAATTCTTCTTCAAGCGCGCCTCGGCGACGCAGGACTATGACGAAGGCCCCACGGGCCGCTTCGGCAATCAGAAGCGTTCGCTGCCCATGCTGGTGGAACGGCCCAACGGCATGGGACCGCTGCGCTTTCGCCTCATCTTCGGGCTGGAGCCGCATAACAGCTACATCAACGCCTTCGCCTCCAATGGCTGGCTCGGCGGCTTCGCCTTTCTCGGCCTCGTGCTGACGACGACCTTCGTCGGCTTCCGCCTGTCGCTGACGCGCTCGCCCTATCTGCGGCATGGACAGCTCATCTGGTCGGCGATGTTCGTGTTCTTTCTGCAGGCGCTGCAGATCGACATCGACCATTGGCGCTATTTCTTCATCTATCTCGGCGCCGTCTGGGGCCTCGAGGTCGGCCGCGTGAAATGGGCCGAGCGCAACGCTGTTACGGCTCGAAGCGAAGCCCGCCCATGATGACATTGGCGGTGAAGTTGGAGTTCGCCGTCGAGCTGACGAGGCGCTGCCAGAAATAGCTGCCTTTGATCGAGATGGAGCGGGTGAGCTTGTATTCGAGCTTCACGCCCGCGGTGCCGACCTGCTCGAACGTGTCCGCGCCCTGGTAATTATTGGTCTGATAGCTGCCGGTCGTGGTGATGGTGAAATTACGGAACATCGCATGCGTCACATCGAATGTGACATTGCGCGAGAGCACGCCGGCCGCGCCTTGCAGCGTCGTCTCGGAGAGCGTCGTTCCGGCGCGCAGCGTCACCGTGGTGAGCGGCGTCGCCGTGTAGATGATGGCGGCGTCGATGAGCGGCCCGCGCAAGCGCGGCAGGCGCGGATCGGCGTAATCGCGCTGCGCATAGCCGCCGGAGGCTTCGCCGGTGACGAGATCGGTGATCTTGAATGTCGTGCCGGCGCGGCCGGAGACGCCGGTGCTGTCGCGCGCATAGCCATAAGGATCGAGCCAGCTGTCGTGGACGCGCTTGTCGAGCGTCGCCTCGAGATAGGGCTTCATCGACGGGGTGAGCTCATAGGAGATGCGCGGATTGATCCCCGGATCATTATAGCTCGTGCTCATCAGATTGAGCATGGAGCCGTCGTTGTAATAGGCGTTCTGATAGATCCAGCGGTCGAAGGTTCCGCGCATCGTCACATCGAGCCGGCCGAAGCTCTGCGTGACGCCGGCAGCCGTGCCCAGCGAGACGATGAGCGGCCGATTGACGACCGTGACATTGGGAAGGCTGGTGACGAGGCCCGGCGCGCCCGGACGCTGCGAATCGAGCGTGAACTTGCCCTCGAATTTCACCTTGGTGTCGCGCGCGACGTCCCAGCGATAAAAGACGTCGCCGACGCCATCGGGCCGATCGGCGTTGTCGACGCTGAAATAATCCACATAGCCGAGCCGCAGGTTTCCTTGAATCTCGTCGCGGCCCCATTCCGAGCGCAAGCGCAGGCCGGCGTCGACGCGGAAGAATTTCGAGCCCAGGTAGCCGGAGGTCAGGCGATTCGGGTTGGTGTCATAGCCATAGGTCGGCTCGGCGAACGGGTAGAGGCGCAGCGAGCCGACGCCGAGGCCGAGCGGCGCATAAGGATTGGCGTCGATGCGCGGCTTCGGCTTCGCCGGAATCTGCGCCGGAAGCGCGACATTGGGCGGCGGCGGCCGCTCGGCCGGCAAATCCAGCGCGCCGCGAAAGCCGCGCATGCGCAGCTTGGCCAGGCGCTTGATCTTGGCCTTGGCCTGGACCGAGGTCTTATAGGCTTCGAGCGGCGGCAACGGATGCGCCGGGGAGAGTGGCGGCGGCTTCAAAGGCGCCGGCGGCGGATTGGGCCTGGGCAAGCGGGCGCGCACGCGCGGCAATCCGTAATTCGGAGCCCCGGAGGAGAGTTCAGGAGCGGCCCGCCGCTCCTGCGTCATCGGCTGGGAGACCGAGGGCGGCGCGGCGTCCAGCCCCGGAATGGAGGGGACGGTCGGAAGATCGCGCAGCGGGGTGATATCGAGCGAGGAGGGCGAGAGCGTCTGGCCAGCGGCCGGACGCGACGGAGCCACCACCGCCGGCGCAGCCAGCGACAGGGCGATCAGCGTCGTTGCCGCGGCGCGGCTCTGAAACTTGGCGGAAGCCACTCGTTCCCTCGCGCGAACGCCCGGTCGAAGCGGGCGCGATGGAAACGAGCGTTAAGGAGTTATGGTTAACGGAGGCTTACCAGCGAAGCTCGAGACCAAGGGCTCAATCGCCCAGCGCGGCCATATAGAGCTCGAGGATCTCTTCCTCTTCCGCGCGCTTATGCTTATCCTGGCGGCGCAGCGAGACGATCTTGCGCATGATCTTGGGATCGAAGCCGGTGCTTTTCGCCTCGCCATAGACGTCCTTGATATCGTCGGCGATGGCGCGCTTCTCCTCCTCGAGCCGCTCTATGCGCTCGATGAAGGAGCGCAAATGCCCCCCATTCACCTCGCCGGTCGGATCGATCCCGGCGCTGGCCTCCATCTCTCGGGCGGCGACCCTGTTGCTGGCCATGATCTTCTCCTAAAGGGCTCGGGGAAACTTCGGCGCTCTGGGGGAGCCGCGCGAGCGTCCATTCCAGACGTCCATGTCCAGGACGACGGCGAGGCATGCCAAGCCACGGCCGGCGCCGTCAAGCGCGCTCGGAAATAATCCCCGCTTTCCTCCCGTCCGAGCTTGACGCCCACCCCCGCGCCCCCGACATCAAGCCCGCAAAACCCGCAAAAGGGGTGAGGATACGCAAATGTACGACGCCGGCGGCGACGGCCGCCTCTATCCGGTCTCTCCGGGCCTGCCGCCGCGGGAGGCGCTCGCCGGCGTGCGCACGCGCCGCATTCTCGCCCTCTGCCTCGATTTTTTCGCCGTGGCGCTGCTGTCGGCAGGGCTGTGGCTCGGTTTGCTGGTGCTGAGCTTCGGCCTCTCGGCCTTTCTGCTGCCGCCGCTGTTTCCGCTGGTGGCCTTCTTCTACAACGGCCTCACCGTCTCCGGCTGGCGGCGGGCGACGCCGGGAATGCGCGCCATGGACCTCGAAGTGCGGCTCGCCAATGGCGCGCCGGCCCCCTTCCTCAACGCGGCCGTCCAGGGCGTGCTCTTTTATGTGAGCTGGCTGTTCCCGCCGCTGCTGCTCGTCACCTTCATCACCTCGGACAAGCGTTGCCTGCACGACATTCTGGCCGACGTCATCGTGCTGCGCCGCGCCGATTGAAGCGGACCGACGAAATTTTCTCGGCGAAATTTCTTGGCGCGCCCCGGGCGTCGATTCTAATATCCCGGTATGTCCGCGCTGGAAGGCGTCGGAGCGTGCGGTATATCGAATTCGGCGACAGGACCAGACAGCGTGACGAGAGAGCCCCGCGACGCGCCGCAATTCTATCTCACCTCGCCGGCGCCGTGCCCCTACCTCCCCGGGCGCGACGAGCGCAAGGTGTTTACCCATTTGATCGGCCGCCGCGCGCCGGCGCTCAACGACACTTTGACGCAATCGGGCTTCCGCCGCTCGCAGACCATCGCCTATCGGCCGGCCTGCGAGACCTGCCGGTCCTGCGTCTCGGTGCGGGTGAAGGTCGAAGAGTTCCAGCAATCCAAAGGTTTGCGCAGGGTCGCGCGGCGCAACGCCGATCTCTTCGCCGAGGCGCGCCGCCCCCATGCGGCGAGCGAGCAATATGCGCTGTTCCGCGCCTATGTCGGCGCGCGACACAATGACGGCGGCATGGCCGATATGAGCATGGTCGACTATCAGATGATGGTCGAGGACAGCCACGTCGAGACGCGACTGATCGAATATCGCATGCCCGCCGAGAATGGCGGACCGGGCCGGCTGGTCGCCTGCTGCCTGACCGATTATCTCGCCGACGGCCTGTCGATGGTCTATTCCTTCTACGACCCCTCGATGGACGAGCGCTCGCTCGGCGCCTTCATGATTCTCGACCATGTGGAACGGGTGCGCCGCGCCGCGCTGCCACATCTCTATCTCGGCTATTGGGTCGATGGCTCCCGCAAAATGGCCTATAAGGCCCGCTTCCTGCCGCAGGAGCGGCTGGGCATGGACGGCTGGAAGCGCGTCGACTGATTCGTTTTCGCGACGCTTTCCTGAAGGCCAGATGAACGAAGCGGCCATCCGCCGTTCAGCTTCGCCGCATTAACCTTTGCTTCGTCATCAGGAATTGCCGGCCGGCGCTCGGCGCGGCCGAATGAAGCGAAGGAGAGCGTCCATGGGCGCGAGGATCACAAAAATCGCCGCACTCGCGGTCGCCGGCGTCGTCGCTGCGACGACCATCGGCGCCGCGACTCCTGCTCTCGCCGACGGCTGGGGCCATCACGGCGGCTGGGGCCATCACGGCGGTTGGGGCCATGGCGGCGGCTGGGCTCGTCCCGGATACGCCGGCTATGGCTGGCGCGGCGGCCATCGCGGTTACGGCTGGGGCGCTCCGGTCGCAGCCGGCGTGCTCGGCGCTCTGGCGGTCGGCGCGATCGCGGGAGCCGCCTCGCAGCCCTATTACGGCTACAGCGGCTATGGCTATGGCGGCTGCTATCCGGCCAATCAGCCCGTCCTCGACGATTGGGGCAATGTTGTCGCCTATCGCCGCGTGCAAGTCTGCAACTGACGCGATCGAATAGAGATTCGGCGAATTAACAGAATTCGGCGCCCGGTCAGCCAGGGGCGCCGATGCCCGCCGCCGCCTCCCCGCCCCCTCTCGCGCGACGGCGAGTATAGGCCTCCCGGACTCCCCTCCGGGGGGCCTTTTTTCGTCAGAGCCGGCGCAGCGACAGCTCCTTGCCTTCCTTGGCGTCGCGGCGCCACAGCCCGTCGGCCTCGAGATCGAAATGCGCCTTATGGCCCTTGCGGGCAGTGAGCGCGAGGCGGCCGCGCTCCATCGACCAGCCCACCGGATCGAAGATGACGACGCCCTGGTCGCGGCAAGCCGGCGCCAGCTGGGCGCGGAAGCCGCCCGGCCCTCGGGCGCGATCGTCGAGCGTCAGCATGCAGCCGGTGTCCTTGTCGCCGGCGCGAAGAATCGCATAGCGGCCGGCGACGCTGGACGTCGCCGCGATTGCGGGCGCGGCCTCTATGGCGGCGAACGTCAGGCCGACGAAGGCGAGAAGCTTCGCAGAACGATAAAAAAGCGACATTGAAGGCTCCAAGGAGCATTGAGAATCGAGGAAGAATATTGCCCTGCGCACGCCTCTCGACCAAGCCTCGAGGCGAAAAAAACGCGCGGCGTCGTCGGAACCAACGCGTTTTATTGAAACTCCTCCCCACATTCTCGCGTCTCTGCTCCGCGCCGCGGCCCGGTCGCGAGGCGGAGTCGCGCCGAAGCGCCAGCGGTCGTCGATCTGTCGAGGATTTCCACGCGCAATCGCCCGCTACATCCGATATTTGCAAAAGGCGCGTTAACGAATTGCTCTATCTCGGCCATTGGCCCGGCCGTCGCGGGGCGACAATTCGGCGGCTCCGCCGCGCGACGCTCTTGCGCTTTTGCCCCTCGCGCCCCAAAGGACTAATCTCGAGCAAAAGGCCGGGGTTCGCGGCCTTCCTCCACACTGGAGCCGGCAAGATGACCAGCGCCTCTCTCGCTCTCGCCGAACGTTCGGCGCCGCGTTACACGAGCTATCCCACCGCCCCGCATTTCTCGGCGGACATCGGGCCGGATCAGGCTGCGCGCTGGCTCGCCGAGCTCTCGCCGCAGGCCGATCTGTCGCTCTACCTGCATGTGCCCTTCTGCCCGGCGATCTGCACCTATTGCGGCTGCCACACCAAGGCGCTGCGTCAGGATGCGCCGCTCACCTCCTATAAGGAGACGCTGCTGCGCGAGATCGAGCTGGTCGCGGCCTCGACGCCGGCGCGCCATGTGCGCTCGATCCATTGGGGCGGCGGCACGCCGAGCATGCTCGGCCCCTCGCGCTTTCGCGAGGTGGCGCATGTGCTCGGCGAGCAGTTCGACATCGCCCGCGACGTCGAGCATGCGATCGAGCTCGATCCGCGTCTCGTGGACGCCGCGCTCGCCGATGCGCTGGTCGCCTCCGGCGTCAATCGCGTCTCGCTCGGCGTGCAGGATTTCAACAGCCATGTACAGAAAGCCGCCGGCCGCGAGCAGCCGTATGAGGTGGTGGAGCGCTGCGTCGCGCTGCTGCGCGCCGCAGGGCTCGAGGCGATCAACTTCGATCTGATGTACGGCCTGCCGGAGCAGAGCGTCGACGATGTGATCCGCACGGCGAAGCTCGCCGTGGGACTGTCGCCGAGCCGCCTCGCGGTGTTCGGCTATGCGCATGTGCCGTGGTTCGCCGTGCATCAGCGGCTGATCGATCAGGCCGCGCTCGCCGGCGCCAATGAGCGCCTCGCGCAGGCGGAGGCGGTGCGCGCGACGCTGGAGGCCGAAGGCTTCGAGATCATCGGCCTCGATCATTTCGCGCGGCCGCAGGACACGATGGCGCAGGCCGCGCGCGAGGGCCGATTGCACCGTAATTTCCAAGGCTACACCACCGACGCGGCCGATGCGCTCATCGGCCTCGGCGTCTCCTCCATCGGCCGGCTGCCGCAGGGCTATGTGGGCAATATCGGCGACACCGGCAATTGGCGCCGCTCCGTCGAGGCGGAACGCCTGCCCATCTCGCGCGGTCTCGCCTTCTCGGCGGAAGACAAGGCGCGCGGCGCCGTGATCGAACGACTGATGTGTGATTTCTCAGTGGATTTCGGCGCAATCGCCGCGGCGCATGATTTCCGCGAGGATGCTTTCGACGACGCCGTGCCGCGCCTTTCGACGCTGATCGACGAAGGCCTCGTCGCGCTCGACGGTCGCCGCCTCACCATCGCGCAGCGCGGTCGTCCCTTCGCGCGGCTCGCGGCAGCCGCCTTCGACGCCTATCTCGAAGCGAAAGCCGCTCGGCACTCTGTCGCTGTGTGAGCCGCGCCGATCGCCGAACGAAAAACGCTTTCGAGCGATGTGCGCGACGCATCGACTCGTCGCCATCGCTTGTGATATTACCGATATGTTTCTTATCCCCGGCTCAATTTCGTTCGGCCCTGGGCCGGCATTGACAAAGCGACCGTAACCTCGAATTGTCTCAATATGAAATAAGTACTATCGCCTAGGCGATTCCCCCAGCTTTCGTCTCACAGCGTCGCGCGCCGTCACGAGTCCGCACGAGACGCGTAGCGTTTATCATTCCGAGGAAACAGCATAATGCTCGCATCGCCACTCGTTCTGGTCGGAGCCGACAAGGGCGGAGTCGGCAAGACGACGGTGACGCGGCTGCTGATCGATTTCCTGCAGATGGCGAACCGCGCGGTGCGCGTCTACGACACGCAAGCGCCGACCGGCGCGCTGAAGCGTTTCTATCCTGATATCGCGCAGATCATCGACATTCGCGACGTGCGCCATCAGGCGCGTCTCGTCGAGAGCCTCACCCAGCACAGCGCCGTCACCATCGTCGACATAAAGGCGGGGCAGCTCACGCGCACGCTGCGCTTCATGGAGGATGTCGGTCTGCTCGACGCCGCGTCGCGCGGCGAGGCGCGTGTGATGGTGCTGCACCTCATCGGCGCATCGGTCGCCTCGCTCTCCGAGCTCGAGGAGGTCGAGCCCTTCAAGAGCAAATGCGAATATCGCATCGTCAAGAACTTCATCAACGCCTCCAACTTTTTTCAAGAGAACGCCCACTTCTCCGAACGCTATCTCGGCGAGAGCGATGCGAGCCGCGAGATCATCGTGCCGCGTCTCGATCCGCTCGCCTATGAGGCGGTGGAGCTTACCGGGCTGCCATTTTCGTCTTTCGTGTTCGACGAGCCTGCGCGCAACGCCGAACATCGTCCGCGCTCATTCGTCCTGCGCGGCTATGTGCGCACATGGCTCGAACGTTCATGGACCAATTTCGAGGCCGCGGGGCTGCGCAGCTATGTCGCTCCCGCTTCCGAGAAAATCTAATTCCAAGAAGCCGGCAAACGGCGCAACAAAGGAGACCACTGTGATGAAAGACTTCCGACCTGAAGAAAAGAATGTCGTCTATATCGGCGAAGGCGTGACGCTGACCGGCTCCGTCAAAGCGCAGGACACGATCGTCGTCGACGGCGCCGTCGATGGCGAGATCTCTTGCAGCCAGCTGATCGTCGGCCCGTCGGGCGTCGTCAATGGCGCGATCTCGGTCTCCGACGCGGATATCTATGGCCGCATCGGCACGGATATCACCATCAAGCAGCTGCTGATCGTGCGCTCCACCGGCCGTGTCGAAGGCAAGTGGATCTATGGCGAGATCGAGGTCGAGAAGGGCGGCGTGCTGTTCGGCACGGCGGAATCGACCGAAATCCGCTCCGAGCGCAAGCCCGTGAACGCCAAGGACGACAAGGCCTCCTTCAAGAGCTTCGAGAAGCCCGCGCTGGTCGCCTCCAATGACGCCGACGCCGACGCAGCGCCTGTCACCAGCATCTCGTCGCGCGCGCTGCGCGATCGCCGCAAGGCCTGACGTTCGGAGCCGCGAGGCTCGGGACGGAATGGCTCAGGGCAAAGCCGCGCGCAAGAGCTTGCCATTGCGATTGCGCGGCAGCGCCTCCAGAAAAACGATCTGTCGCGGCCGCTTATAGGCCGCGAGATGATCCGCGCAATGGGCGAGGATATCCTCCTCGCCCAGCGTCGCGCCATCGCGCAAGATCACATAGGCTTTGATGATCGTCTGATCGTCGCGACCCGGGCGCTCCGCGACCGCGGCGTCGGCGACGAGTGGATGCGCCAGCAGGCATTTCTCCACTTCCGCCGGCGAGACGCGATAGCCGAGCGCGTTCATCACCTCATCGGCGCGGCCGTGGTGCCACATATAGCCATCGGCGTCGAACTCGACGAGATCGCCGGAGACGAACCAGTCGCCGCGAAAGGCTTCCCTTTCTTCATCCGGCCGGTTCCAATAGCGCAACATCAGGCCCGGCTCATCGCGACGCACGGCGAGCACGCCGGTCTCGCCGCGACCGAGCGGCTCGGTCCCCTCCTCGCGCGGCAGAGCGGCGACGAAGCGCCCCGGCTGCGGGCGACCCGGCGAGCCCGGCCGCACCGGAACGCTCGGCGCGCTGGAAATGAAGGTCGAAATCTCGCTCATGCCGAAGGCCTCGTAGAGCTCGGTCTTGGCGCGCGCGCGCCATTCCTCGAGCAGGCTCGGCGACAGAGCGGCGCCGGCGGTGAGGCCATGCCGCAGGCTCGAGAGATCATGCGTCTCCAGCGCCGCATATTTGAGAATCTGGCGATAGACGCCGGGCACGGCGGCGAAGATGGTCGCGCGATGGCGCGCGATGAGCCGCGGCCAGACTTGCGGATCGGGACGGCCGTTGTAGAGCACCGCCGCGGCGCCATTGGCCAGCGGATCGACCACGCCGACGCCGAGCGTGTAGGTCCAGTTCATCGCGCCGGCGTGCAGCATCACATCGTCGGCCGTGAGCCCCTGCCAATGCGAATACATGGGCCGCCGCGCCCAGGCGGCGCGATGCGCATGCAGCACGCCCTTGGGCCGGCTCGTCGTGCCGGAGGTGTAGACGAGATAGGCGGGATCGTCGGCCGCCGTGTCGGCGTATTCCTCCAGCAGCGCGCCTTTCGTCAGCCGCGCGAGATCCGCGCCGCGCAAGACGACGACGCCGACGCGCGAATGCGCCTCGCTCTCGAAATCGCGGCCGAGCACCAGCGCGGTCGCGCCGCAATCTTCCAGCAGGAAGGAGGCCTCCTCGAAAGTGAGCTGCGAGGAGGCGAGCAGCGCGACATAGCCGGCGGCGATGGCGGCGAAATAGGAGAGGACAGCGCCGGCCTCATTGCCCATGCGGATCATCACGCGCGCGCCGGGCGAAAGGCCGAGATCGCGAAAGCCGGCGGCGAGCGCGCGCACGTCACGATCGAGCGCGCCATAGGTCCAGCTCGTCTCGCTCTCGTCGCCGACGATGACGATCGCCGTCTTGTCGGGATGAATGCGCGCGTGATCGGCGATGCAATAGCGGGCGAGATTGAAGCGGGCGGGAACGGGCTCGATCATGTGCTCACTAGACTCTCGAGAGCGCGCGCCCGTCAGTCGAACAGGCTCGACACGCTCTCCTCGCGCGCCGTGCGGGCGATGGCCTCGCCGATCAGCGGGCCGATCGGGATGAAGCGAATATTGCGCGCCCCCTGCACGGCCGGCGTCGCCGCGATCGTGTCGGTCAGCACCAGCTCTTTCAGCTTGGAGGCGGCGACGCGCTCGGCCGCCGCGCCGGAGAGCACGCCGTGGGTGATATAGGCGGAGACCGAGGTCGCGCCCTGCGCCAGCAGCGCCTCGGCGGCGTTGCAGAGCGTGCCGCCCGAATCGACGATATCGTCGACGAGAATGCAATTGCGACCGGTGACGTCGCCGATAATGTTCATCACCTCCGATTCGCCGGCGCGCTCGCGGCGCTTGTCGACAATGGCCAGCGGCGCATCGATGCGTTTGGCGAGAGCGCGGGCGCGCACCACGCCGCCCGTGTCCGGCGAGACGACCATCGCATTGGGCACTTTGGCGTGCGATTTGATATCCGCCACCATGACCGGCGCCGCGAAGAGATTGTCGGTCGGAATGTCGAAGAAGCCCTGAATCTGCCCGGCATGGAGATCGACGGTCAGCACGCGGTCGGCGCCCGCCCTGGTGATGAGATTGGCGACGAGCTTGGCCGAGATCGGCGTGCGCGAGGTGCCTTTGCGGTCCTGCCGCGCATAGCCGAAATAGGGAATGACCGCAGTGATGCGGCGCGCCGACGCGCGGCGCAGCGCGTCGATCATGATGAGCAGCTCCATCAGATGATCGTTCGACGGCGCGGACGTCGACTGGACGACGAAAGTGTCCTGCCCGCGCACATTCTCCTGAATCTCGACGAAGACCTCCATATCGGCGAAGCGCCGCACCTGCGCCCTGCACAAAGGCACGTTGACATAGGCTGCGATCGTCTCGGCGAGCGCGCGATTAGAGTTGCCTGCGAGAATTTTCATCGCCGCCATCGATACGCCTCGACCCTCACCAGTGACACGGCGGCCTCTTAGCAGCGATGCGGCCGTCGGACAATACGGCAGCAATATGACACTGCTCTCGTCACGCCTCGCCGCGGCGGCAGACGATCTTGAGATATTCCTGTCCCTCGCGCGGCGCGAGCGTCGTGCGGGCGATCGTCGCCTGCCCGAGGAAGCCGCATTGCGCCTGGCTCGCCACCCTCGGCCCCCGGACGACGTCTATCGCCGTCTCCGGGCGGCAGTCGCTCGGCGAGACCTGGAGCGAGCAGACGAGGATCATTACGGAATAGAGCATGCGCTTTCTCCCCCCGCTCGAGTTCGGCTCCTCGAGCCTGCCGCTCCCCATTCCCGGCTCTTGCTCAGGCCCGACGAGACCTCTCTGACGACGAAGCTAGGGCATGTTCCATGCCACTGCGATGAGATAAAAGCGGCAGAGCCGCCTTCTTTCGACCCTGAGACAAAAATGTCACAACCGCAGTCCCCGGCCCCGCTCTCGGCGCCCTTTGTCGCCCCCACGCGAACGCGCCTGTCCGGCCGGCTGACGACGCTCGTCCCGCTCGCGGCGGCCCATGCCGACGATCTCTATGCGGCGACGCATGAGCAGCCTCGCGCCGAGGAGCGCGAGGCGCTGTGGCGCTATCTCTTCATCGGCCCCTTCCCCGACCGCGCCGCCTTCCGAGCCGCCGTCGAGAAAATGGAGGCCGCGACAGACGCAATCTGGTTCGCCGTACTCGACGGCGACGGCCGCGCTGTCGGCTTCCAGTCCTATATGAACATCGAGCCGGCCAATCGCGCCGTCGAAGTGGGCGGCGTGCTCTATTCCCCGGCTCTGCAGCGCAGCGCCGCGGCGACAGAGGCGCAATATTTGTTCGCCGCCCACGCCTTCGAGACGCTGGGCTGCCGCCGTTATGTCTGGAAATGCGACAACGCCAATGAGAAATCCAAGGCGGCGGCGCTGCGGCTCGGCTTCTCGCCGGAGGGGCTCTTCCGCCAGCATATGATCGTCAAGGGCCGCAATCGCGACACTGCCTGGTTTTCCATGCTGGACAGCGAATGGCCGGCGCGCCGAGCCGCCTTCGAGGCCTTTCTCGATCCCGGCAATTTCGACGCCTTCGGCCGCCAGAAAACGCCGCTTTCGGCCTTGAACGGGCAGGCCCGCGCGGCAGATAGGGACTGACGGCGGCAAGGCCGAGCCCGGCTCGGACGGATTGCCTCGCCGAACGGATGATGGTTTACAATGAATTGCGAGACGTTGGCGCGGATTTGACGCTTCCGCCGGCGGTTCTCGCGCAACGCTCTTCGGACGGTCTAAACAATGACGACGGCCGGCGCCAGCCTACTCAACAGCCTCGACCTGCCCAAGCCGCCGGGCGAGACGCGCGTCGTCGTGGCCATGTCCGGCGGCGTCGACTCGAGCGTCGTCGCCGCTCTGCTGCGCGAGGAAGGCTATGACGTCGTCGGCGTCACGCTGCAGCTCTACGACCATGGCGAGGCCACGCATCGCAAGGGCGCCTGCTGCGCCGGCCAGGACATTCAAGACGCGCGCCAGGTGGCGGCGCGGCTCGGCATTCCGCATTACGTGCTCGACTATGAGAGCCGCTTCCGCGAGACCGTCATCGACACTTTCGCGCAGAGCTACGCCAGCGGCGAGACGCCGGTTCCCTGCGTCGCCTGCAATCAATTCGTGAAATTCGTCGATCTCTTCGAGACCGCCAAGGATCTCGGCGCCGACGCTCTCGCCACCGGCCATTACATCGCCTCCCGCGAGGACGGCTCCGGCGGCCGGGCGCTCTATCGCGCCTTCGACGCTTCCCGCGACCAGAGCTATTTCCTCTTCGCCACGACGCGCGCTCAGCTCGACATGCTGCGCTTTCCGCTCGGCGAATACGCCAAATCCGAGGTGCGCGAGCTGGCCCGGCGGTTCGGCCTCGACATCGCCGAGAAGCCGGACAGCCAGGACATTTGTTTCGTTCCGAGCGGACATTACACCGATCTCGTCGAGCGCCTGTCGCCCGGCGCCGCCGTGCCGGGCGACATCGTCCATGTGGACGGGCGCGTGCTCGGCCGCCATGCCGGCGTCATCCATTACACCATCGGCCAGCGGCGCGGCCTCGGCCTCGGCGCCGCCGTCTCCGGCCGCGCGGCCGAGCCGCTCTTCGTCGTGCGGCTCGACGCCGCCAAGGCGCAGGTCGTCGTCGGCCCGCGCGAGGCGCTGGAGACCCGCCGCGTCGCGCTGCGCGACGTGAATTGGATCGGCGCGGGCGATCTTTCCGATCTGCCGGCCGAGGGTCTGCCGATTTCCGCGCGCGTGCGCTCCACCCGCCCGCCGACGCCGGCGCTGCTGCGGCCGCTGCCGGGCGGCGGGGCGGAGGTCGTGTTCGAGACCGGCGAGTTCGGCGTCTCGCCGGGCCAGGCCTGCGTCTTCTATGAGCGCGACGACACGCGCGGCCGCGTGCTCGGCGGCGGCTTCATCGCGCATGCCGAAGCGGAGCCCCCCGCGCCAGAGCCGGCGCTCGAGCTCGATCGGAGCGCCTGATGAGCGATGCGCGTGGCGTTTCCGGGTTCAGCTTTTTCGAGCACGGCCTCGATCGCCAGGCGATAGAGGCCGCCTACGCCCGCTGGGCGCCCGTCTATGACCTCGTCTTTTCCCATATGCTCGGCCCCGGCCGGCGCGCCGTGGCGACGATCGCCTCCCGCGCCGATGGGCGCATATTGGACGTCGGGGTCGGCACCGGCCTCGAGCTGCCCATGTTCCGCGACAAGACGCGGGTCGTCGGCGTCGATCTCTCCGAGCCTATGCTGCAACGCGCCTCCGCCCGCGTCGCCCGCGAGGGGCTGACGAACATCGCCGGCCTCGCCCGCATGGACGCGAGCCGGCTCGCCTTCTGCGACGCCAGCTTCGCCTGCGTGGTGGCGCCCTATCTGCTGACCGTGGTGCCCGACCCGGAGGAGACGCTGGACGAGCTCGCCCGCGTGGTGCGGCCGGGCGGCGAGATCGTGCTGGTCAATCATGTCAGCTCGCCGGATTGGCCGATGTCCGCGCTGGAGCAGCTCATCGGCGAGAGCTTTTCGGTCACTCTCGGCTGGCGCCCGCAATTCCCATGGTCGATCATCGGCGACTGGATCGACTCGCGCACCGACATGCGCCTCACCGAGCGCCGCGTGCTGCCGCCCTTCGGCCTGTTCACGCTGACGCGCATAGAGCGCCTCGCCCGCTGGGGCGAGCATTCCCGCCGGCCCTATGACGAGCATCGTCGGCCGTTCGAGCACGCGTAATCGAACCGGGCAAAGGCGAGGAAAGCGCCCCCGATTCCACACACCTTCGAGCCAGCCTCTGGCGTTCCCGCCCGCGTGGGATTACATTGCTCCTGCGGCGCTGCGGGGTGCGTGACGGACTTTAATTCCCCGGGGCCTTATCGATCTCTAAGGGAGCTGTCCCTGGCCTTGCCCGTGGGCTCGGTCACTACGGCGCCCACCTACGTTGTAGGTTCCCGGGATCGATGTCCCACGGCTCACGCGGCCCGCGCTTCGAACATGTCGGATGATACGACGCCCCAATGACCGTCGACGCCAAGACCGAACTGCGCCGGCGGACGCTCTCCCGCCGCGATCTCGTCTCCCATGAGGAGGCGCACGCCGCCTCGCTCGCCGTCGCCGAGCGCGCGCTGGCGCTGGTGCGCCGATTCGCGCCCCGCGCCGAAGCGACCGGCGAGGTGGTCTCCGTCTATTGGCCGATCCGCAGCGAGCTGAACACGCGCCCGCTGCTGGAGACTCTGGCGGCGGAGAAAATCGCCACCGCTCTGCCGGTCATGACGGCGGTGAAGCGCCCGCTGATCTTCCGCGCCTTTGCGCCCGGCGACGATCTGGTGAAAGGCCCCTTCGGCCTTTCCGAGCCGGCCGAGACACAGCCCTCCTTCGATCCCGACATCGTCTTCTCGCCGCTCGCCGCCTTCGACCGCAAGGGCTATCGGCTGGGCTATGGCGGCGGCATCTATGACGCGACGCTCTCGCAGCTGCGCACGAAGAAGCGCATCGTCGCCGTCGGCGTCGCCTACGCCTGCCAGGAAGCGGACTCCGTGCCGACCGAGCCGCACGATCAGAAGCTGGATTTTCTGCTGACCGAGCGAGAGCTGATCGCGTTCTCGTGACGCGCGTTCGCGTCGCCCGAGTCTCGACGCGCGATCCCTTCTCCCACTCGTGGGAGAAGGGATCGCGCAATTCTGAGAGGCGTCGCTGCGCAGGCAACGGACGAAAATGACGCAGACGAATCCCGCCCGCTCCCTTCTCTCCCGCGCTCTCCGCATCATCGAGCCGCATGATCGCGCGCAAGCCGAGGCCGCGCTGGCGCGCGTGCTGGAGCGCGACGCCGGCGCGCTCGCAGCCGTCATCGCCGCGCAGGGAAATGCGCGTCCCCTGCTCGAAGGCGTCCTCGGCTCCTCGCCTTTTCTCACCGAGCTTTCCGCGCGTGATCCCGCCCGGCTCGCGCGCCTGCTCACAGCCGATCCCGACGCCAGCCTCGCGCGGCTCGTCGAGGCCACGCGCAACGCCGCCAAAGGCGTCGCGGATGAAGCCGAGCTGATGCGCGCGCTGCGGCGCGCCAAGCAGGAGGGCGCGCTGCTGGTCGCGCTCGCCGATCTCTCCAAAGCCTGGGACACGATGCCGGCGACCGATGCGCTCACGCGCCTCGCCGACGCCGCGCTTTCCGCTTCCATCGCCTTCACGCTGCGCGAGGCCGCCGCCGCCGGCAAGCTCGAGCTCTATGATCAGCGCATGCCGGAGCGCGGCTGCGGCTGGATATTCCTCGCCATGGGCAAGGAAGGCGCCTATGAGCTCAACTACTCTTCCGACATAGATATCATCGTCCTCTTCGACCGCGCCCGCGCGCGCGTCGCGCAGCCGGCTGAAGACGTCGATCTCTTCGTCAAAATGACGAAGCGCGTCGTGCGCATTCTCTCGGAGATCACGCCCGACGGCTATGTGTTCCGCGTCGATCTGCGCCTGCGTCCCGACCCCGGCGCGACGCCCATCGCCATACCGCTCGAGGCGGCCTTCTCCTATTACGAGAGCATGGGCCAGAATTGGGAGCGCGCAGCCTTCATCAAGGCGCGTGCGGCGGCCGGCGACATTCCCGCGGGCGAGGCTTTTTTGAAAGAGCTCTCGCCTTTCGTCTGGCGCAAGAATTTCGATTTCGCCGCCATCGCCGACGTGCATTCGATCAAGCGGCAGATTCACGCTTTCAAAGGCCATGGCGAGATCACCGCGCTGGGGCATGATCTCAAGCTCGGCCGCGGCGGCATTCGCGAGATCGAGTTTTTCGCGCAGACGCAGCAGCTCATCACCGGCGGACGCAATCCCGCGCTGCGCGGCCGCGCGACATTGGAGACGCTGGACGCGCTCCTCGCCAATGGCTGGATCGAGCCACGCGTGCGCGACGAGCTGCGCGCGGCTTACGTCTTTCTGCGCGATATCGAGCATCGCATCCAAATGGTCGCCGACAAGCAGACGCATATTCTGCCGCGCGACGAGAAGGAGGCGCTGCGCATCGCGCGCATGGCCGGCTTCGCCACGCTCGAGGATTTCACGCAGGCGCTGGTCGCGCATCTCGAGACGGTGCAGAGCCATTATTCGCATCTCTTCGAGAGCGCGCCGCAGCTCTCCTCGCAAACGGGCAATCTCGTCTTCACCGGCGGCGAGGACGATCCCGGCACGCTGGAGACATTGTCGCGCCTCGGCTTCGCGCATCCCAAGACAGTGACGGAGACGATACGCGGCTGGCATTTCGGCCGTTACGCCGCGACGCGCTCCACCAAGGCGCGCGAGCGCCTGACCGAGCTGACGCCGGCGCTGCTCGAGGCGCTCGCCGCGACAGAGAACGCCGATCAGGCCTTTCTCGCTTTCGACAAATTGCTCGCCGGGCTTCCGGCCGGCGTGCAATTGTTTTCCGTGCTCCTCGCCAATCCGACGCTGCTGTCTCTGCTGACGGCGATCACCGGCGCCGCGCCCAAGCTCGCCGCCACCATCTCACGGCGCCCGCGCGTGCTCGACGCCGTGCTGGAGCCGGCCTTTTTCGAGCATCTGCCCGATGAAGCGGAGCTCGCCGCCGCGCTCGCGCGCAGCCTCGCGGAAACGCGCTCCTATGAGGAGGCGCTCGACGCCGCGCGCGTCTTCGGACAGGAGCAGAAGTTTCTCATCGGCGTGCGCGTTCTGACCGGCGCGCTCTCTGTGGCAGAGGCAGGCCTCGCCTATGCGCGGCTCGCCGAGCGCCTCATCGCCGCTCTGCTGCCGCGCGTCGAGGCGGAGCTCGCGCGCGCGCATGGACGCCTGGAGGGCGGCCGCGCTTGCGTGGTCGCGCTGGGCAAGCTCGGCGGACGCGAGATGACCGCCGCTTCCGATCTCGATCTCATGCTGCTCTATGACGCCGATCCGCACGCTGAATCGGATGGCGAGCGGCCGCTCGCCACGCCCGCCTATTATGCGCGGCTGACGCAGCGGCTCATTTCCGCGCTCTCCGCGCCAATGGCGCAGGGCCTGCTCTATGAGGTCGATTTTCGCCTGCGGCCGTCCGGCAGCAAAGGACCGCTGGCGGTGAGCCTGAAGGCCTTCGAGGATTATCACGCGCATGAGGCGTGGAGCTGGGAGCATATGGCGCTGACGCGCGCGCGCGTCGTCGCCGGGGCGAGCGATTTCGCGACGATCGTCGAAGAAGCGATCGGCGCCGCGCTGACGCGTCCGCGCGACGTCGAAAAGCTGCGCCAGGATGTCGCCGACATGCGCGCTCGTCTCGAGCGCGACAAGCCGGCGAAGAGCCTTTGGGATTTGAAGCAGGCGCCGGGTGGGCTGATCGATGTGGAATTCATCGCGCAATATTTGCAGCTTCGCCATGCGAACGCGCATCCGGCATGCCTCTCGACGATGACATCGACGGCGCTGGAGCGTCTTTCCGATTTCTCCCTATTGGACCCGAATGAAGCGGCGACATTGATCGAAGCCGCGCGCCTCTATCAGAGCCTCACGCAATTGCTGCGGCTCTCCATCGACAATGATTTCGATCCGGCGCATGCGCCGCGCGGCCTCGTCGAGCTGCTGCTGCGCGGCGGCGAGGCGGTGGATATCGCCCATCTCGAGGCGCAGATCGTGGAGACGCAGCGCGCGACGCGGACGATTTTCGCGTCCATTCTCGGCGCTGAACGCAAAGCAGCGCCCTCACCCTGAGGAGCCGGCGAAGCCGGCGTCTCGAAGGGTCGACCGCGCCTCGCAAAAAGCGCCTCAGGATGAGGGGACTGTATTCATCATCGATCGACGAGCCGCGATGGAATGGCGACGATGACGAGCATCGCGCTCATGGCCATGAACAGCGCCAGCGCATAGAGCCCGTAGTCGGCGCGCTGCGTCTGATCCTTGATGAAGCCGACCATATAGGGGCTGGCGAAGCCGGCGAGGTTTCCGACCGAATTGATGAGCGCTATGCCGCCCGCCGCGGCGACGCCGCGCAGAAAAGCGGTCGGGCAGCTCCAGAACAATGGCAGCGCCGTCATCGTGCCGGCGCTCGCCACGGTGAGCGCGATCAGCGCCGTCGCCGTGTCGGCGGCAAAAAGCCCGCTGGCGACGAGGCCGACCGCGCCCAAGGCGCAAGGCAGAGCGAGATGCCAGCGGCGCTCGCGATATTTATCGGCGCTGATTCCGCCCAAGAGCATGGCGACGCTGGCGACGGCGTAGGGGGCGGCCGACAAGAGGCCGATGTCGAGCGGCCGGCCGACGCCCGTCGCCTGAACCAAAGTCGGCAGCCAGAAACCGACGCCATAGAGCCCCATCACAATTCCGAAATAGACGAGACATAAAACCCAGACCTTGGCGTCGCGCATCGCATCGCGGAAGGAATGGGACGCATGGGCGACGTGATCGGCGGCGAGATTATCGGCGAGCAGCTTCTTTTCGCCGACAGACAGCCAGCCGGCTTTTTCGATATTGTCCTCCAGCGCGAAAAAGACGATCGCGCCGACGAGAATCGACGGGAGCCCCTCGATGAGGAACATCCAGCGCCACCCCGAAAGCCCGTGAGCGCCGTCGAGATTCTGCAATATCCAGCCCGAGAGCGGCCCGCCGACGACCCCGGCGAGCGGGACCGCCAACATCAGCAGCGCGGTGATGCGGCCGCGCCGCGCGGCGGGAAACCAATAGGTGAGATAGAGGATGGCGCCGGGAAAGAAGCCGGCCTCGGCGACGCCGAGCAGAAAGCGCATGACGTAGAACATCAGCGGCGTGGAGACGAGCATGGTCGCCGCCGAGGCCAGCCCCCAGGTGACGAGAATGCGCGCGATCCAGCGCCGCGCGCCGACGCGATGCAGGATCAGATTGCTCGGAATCTCGAACAGGAAATAGCCGATGAAGAAGACGCCGGCGCCGAGCCCATAGACGCTTTCGCTGAACTTCAGATCGCCGACCATCTGCAGCTTGGCGAAGCCGACATTCACGCGATCGAGATAAGCGAGGATGTAGCAGAGAAAGAGCAGCGGCAGCGCGCGCCGCGTGACCTTGGCGTAGACGCGCTGCTCGAAGGCGGCCGACGCGGCGTCGCCGTGGAGCGGCGGAACGAGAGTCATGACGATATTTCCCAAAGGCCGCAGCCACGGCCCCATAGTAGAGCTTTCCCGACCACGACCGGAAGACTTCCCGGCCGCGAGCGTGAGCGGCGTTGCGCGAACGCGGAGATTTGCAATATAATCTTGACCAATTCCATCGAGATGACGCCTGCGCCGCGCGTCGCGCCCAAATTTCCGTGTTCCCCTTTGCGGAGTCTTGCTCTAGTGGAACGCTGTTCGCGACAGGCCTCCCCGCCTGTCGCTCTTTTGTTGGAGACCATCATGCCTCACCTCAAGACCACGCGTCTCGGCAGCCGGGGCGTCCTCGCCGCGATCGGCGTCCTCGCTCTGCTGGCGATGGGCGCGGCCCCGGCGCAGGCCAAGGTCCTCGCCAAGGTCAATGGCGTCGACATCACCGACGAAGACGTGAAAATCGCGCTCGACGATCTCGGGGCAGGTCTGCCGCGGCAGCTGGAGGGCAAGGCGCGCGAGAATTATATTCTCGATTTCCTCATCGACGAGCAGCTCGTGGTGCAGAAGGCGCAGCGCGACAAGCTCGGCGAGACGCCGGATTTCGCCAAGAAGCTCGCCTATTTGCGCGACAAGGCGCTGATGGAGGCGCTGCTCGGCAAGGTCTCCAAGGACGCCACCACCGAGGCCGCCGTCAAGAAGACCTATGACGAGGCCGCCAAGAATCAGAAGCCCGAGACCGAGATCCACGCGCACCATATTCTGGTGGCGACGGAGGACGAGGCCAAGGCGGCGCAAAAGCGCGTGAAGGGCGGCGAGGATTTCGGCAAGGTCGCGACCGAGCTGTCCAAGGACACGGGCGCGCAGGGCGGCGATCTCGGCTGGTTCACCAAGGACCGCATGGTGCCGGAATTCGGCGAGGCGGCGTTCAAGATGGAGCCGGGACAGATCTCCGATCCCGTGAAGACGCAATTCGGCTGGCATGTCATCAAGCTGGACGAGAAGCGCCCGAAAGTGTTCCCGCCGCTGGACCAGGTGCGCGACCAGGTCTCCCGCTATGTGGCGCAGAAGGCCCAGTCGGACCTCATCGTCGAGCTGCGCCAGGGCGCCAAGATCGAGCGCACAGAGGCTCCGGCGGCCGAAGCCAAGCCGGGCGACAAGCCGGCCGAGGCCAAGCCGGCCGAGAAGAAGAAATAGTCATCGGACGGTTGTGACTGGGGAGTAGTGAGTGGGGACGCCCACTCACTCGCTCGCCGTATCCCCCTTCGCTCTCGCTTTTTCAGGACCCATACCGCCCCATGGCCAAGGCCGCCCCCATTTCGCCGCTCGCCCCCAAGACCTATCCCGACATTCCGCCGATCGCCGGCGTCCGCTTCGCGGTGGCGCAGGCCGGCATACGCTACGCCGGGCGCACCGACGCCATGCTCGCCCTCTTCGACGAGGGGACGCAGGTCGCCGGCGTGTTCACGCGCTCCAAATGCCCCTCGGCCCCGGTCGACTGGTGCCGTGCGCGGCTCGAGGGCGGCAAGGCGCGGGCGCTGCTCGTCAATTCCGGCAACGCCAACGCCTTCACCGGCAAAGCCGGCAAGGAGGCGGCCAAGCTCTCCGCCAAGCTCGTGGCCGCCGCCGCCCGCGTGCCGGAGAAGCAGGTCTTCCTCGCCTCCACAGGCGTCATCGGCGAGCCGCTCGACGCGTCGAAATTCGAGCCCGTGCTGGGCAAGCTCGTGGCCGAGGCGCGCGGCGACGCCTGGCGCGAGGCCGCGTCGGCGATCATGACCACCGACACCTATCCCAAGCTCTCGACGCGCGTCGCCAAGCTCGGCGACGTCGAGGTGCGCCTAGCCGGCGTCGCCAAGGGCGCAGGCATGATCGCGCCCGATATGGCGACCATGCTCTCCTTCGTCTTCACCGACGCGCCGATCGACGCCGAGGTTCTGCAGAGCCTCTTGTCGAAATCCGTGCAGAGCTCGTTCAACGCCATCACCGTGGACAGCGACACCTCCACCTCGGACACGCTGCTGCTCTTCGCCACCGGCGCGGCGGCCGAGCGCGGCGCGCCGCACATCGAGAAGGCGAGCGACCGCCGTCTCGAGGATTTCCGCCGCGCGCTGGACGAGGTGCTGCTCGATCTCGCGCATCAGGTGGTGAAGGACGGCGAAGGCGCGCGCAAATTCGTCGAGGTGACGGTAATGGGCGCCGAGAGCCCCAAGGCGGCGAAGCGCATCGCCCTCTCCATCGCCAATTCGCCCCTGGTGAAGACGGCCGTGGCCGGCGAGGACGCCAATTGGGGCCGCGTGGTGATGGCGGTCGGCAAATCCGGCGAGGCCGCGGATCGCGACAAGCTGGCCATATGGTTCGGCGACATTCGCGTCGCCCATAAGGGCCTACGCGATCCTGATTACGATGAGGCGGAAGTCTCGCAGATCATGAAGCGTGACGAGATCGCCATCCATGTCGATCTCGGCCTCGGCTCCGGCGCCGCGCGCGTGTGGACCTGCGATCTGACGAAGGAATATGTCGCCATCAACGGCGATTATCGCAGCTGATCGTTTTCCCTCCCGAGCCTTTCCTTCTCCTGCCTGCGGGAGAAGGAAAGCGCGCGCCTGACACGCGCTCGTGACCTGTTCGTCATCGCAGCGTTTCGAGAATCGGCTTCTACTCGCCTCGGCTCGGGCGGCGAGGAAGCGAACTTATGGTTTTCCCCCATGCTGTAGAAGCGGTTCTCTTCGACATGGACGGCACGCTGCTCGACACGGAGCGGCTCTATGTCGACGCCTGGATCGCCGCCGGCCGCGCCGTCGGCCATGAGATCACCGAAGCTTTCTGCCATCGCATGATCGGCAAGCCGATGCAGGACTGCGAGACGATGATGATCGAGCGCTTCGGCGCCGATTTCCCGCTCGACGCCTGCATCGAAGCCTGCGGCGCCTATGTCGCACGCGCCTCGCGCTCCGGCGTGCCGCTGAAGGAGGGCGCGCGCGAGCTCGTCGATTATCTCACGGCGATGAATATTCCGCTCGCCATCGCCACCTCCTCGCGGCGGCCGACCGCGGAGCATCATCTGAGCCGCTGCGGGCTGCTCTCGCATTTCTCCGCTCTGGTGACGCGCGACGATGTTCAGCGCGGCAAGCCGCATCCCGAATCCTATCTGCGCGCCGCGCGCGCGCTCGGCAAGGAGCCGCGGCGCTGCCTCGCGCTCGAGGATTCGCCGACCGGGCTGCGCTCGGCCGCCGCCTCCGGCGCGATGACGATCATGGCGCCCGATGTTCTGCAGCCCTCCGCCGAGGAGCGCGCCCTCTGCCTCGCCGTCGTCGCCAGCCTGCGCGACGTGCTCGACATGCTGCGCGCGCATGCGGACACGCAGCGGCCCCTAGGCGCCATTGCGCGATGACGCGCTTGGTTTCGGTTTTTAGACTTCCTGCCGAGGCGACGCGCTCGCGAAGAGACGAAGATCATGGCCCCGCGCCACCCGCTTTTGGCCATTGCTCCTTTTGGCTTGTCATTATCGCTCGCCGCCTGCGCCGGCGCCTATGAGGAGGCGCGCGACTATGCCGCCGCCTCCGGCGTCGTCGTGGAGAAGAGCGTGGACGCTCCCGCGCAGAAAGCCAAAGCGAAAAAGGCCGGGAAAAAGACCGCGAGCAAGAAGAAGCCCGCCGAGAAGCCCGCGGCCGAGAAGGACGCAAAGGCTCCGCCCGCCGTCGGCGCCTGCGTCACCTATCAGTTCATGGGCGGGGCCGATTGCGAGGAGGCGATCGCCAAGCGCGATTGCTACGACAAGCGCAGCAATGTCGTGGATTGGCGCAAGGAAATGAGCTGCGCCGCGGCCTTTCTCTCGCCGCCCGAGAAGAAACCTTAAAATAGCTCGAGCCTTGCCTCGGCCAGACGAAGCGGCGACATTGGCCGCGCATTCGCCCAACGAGGCCATTCCCCATGCGTTCCGCCGTCCTCTGCGTCGCCCTCGCGCCGCTCGCTCTTTCCGCCTGCAACAGCGCCGCGCCCGAAATGCGCTTCGATCCCGCCGAGGCCGCCTTCATCAAGCAGGAGGGCAAGGCGACGATCGAGGGTCAGGCCTTTCTGCGCGACCAGCAGGGCAAGACGAATGTGCGCTACGCCGCCGGAGAGGTGGTGCGGCTCATTCCCGCGACCGCCTATGCGCAGGCGCGCATCTCGCAATTCTACGGCAAGCGCAAGTTCCTCCCGGCTTTGCTCATGCCGACGCCGACGCAGGAGGCCGAATATGCGGCCTACACGCGCACGACCAAAGCGGGCGCGACCGGCCGCTTCACCTTCGACAAGGTCGCGCCGGGCCGCTATTTCCTGACGACGCAGCTCACTTGGGCGCCGAAGGGCGGCTTGCTCAGCGAGGGCGGCGCGATGTACGACGAGGTCATCGTCACCGGCAAGGAGACCGATCCGCTCGAGGTCGTGCTCTCCGGCAATTAAAGGGAAACGCTTTGGCTCTGCTTCTCGTGGTCGCCGCCGCGCTCGTCGATCCGCAAGGCCGCGTGCTGATCGCCCAGCGTCCGCAAGGCAAGCAGCTCGCCGGGCTGTGGGAGTTCCCCGGCGGCAAGCTCGACCCAGGCGAGCGGCCAGAGCAGGCGCTCGTGCGCGAGCTGGCCGAGGAGCTGGGCATAGAGGTGGAGACAGCCGATCTCGCGCCGCTGACCTTCGCCAGCCACGCCTATGAGGCCTTTCATCTGTTGATGCCGCTCTACCTCTGCCGGCGCTGGCGCGGCGAGCCGCACGCCCGCGAGGGCCAGGCGCTCGCCTGGATGCGGCCGAGCGAATTGGACGCGGCGCAAATGCCGCCCGCCGATGCGCCGCTGATCGCGCCGCTCGTCGCGCTGCTGGGGTGAGCGGCGCGAGTTGATTCACGGCTCGGCGCGGCCTATGTTCGCGAGCATGAGCGGCTCCGTTGCTTTCGATACTCTGAAATTTGTCGAGAAACTGGAAGCGGGTGGGTTCGCCCGCCCCCAGGCGAAGGCGGCTGCCGAGGCTTTCGCCGAAGCGATGAGCCAGGAACTGGCGACGAAAGCCGATCTGTCGGCCGCCGAAGGAAGCCTGCGCACGGAGATTGGAAAGGTTCGAACCGAGCTGACGGCGGAGATCAGCAAGGTCCGAACCGAGCTGAAAGCGGAGATTGCGGACTTCCGAAGCGAGCTGAAAGCCGAGATCGCAGAAGTCCGAACCGAGCTGAAAGCCGAGATCGCAGAAGTCCGAACCGAGCTGAAAGCCGAGATTGCTGAAGTCCGCTCCGACCTCAAGACCGAGATCGCTTCGGTGCGATCCGACGTCGAGCTCGCCAAACGCGACCTCAAAATCTGGTTCGGCTCGATCATGGTGGTCGCGGTCGGCGTGATTCTGGCGGCGATCCGTTATCTTCCCGTCGGCCATCCCTGAAGATCGCCTCACAGCGGCAAATTCTTCCAGTCTCGCTTGTCGGCGTGGGCGTGATGAATGCGGATCGCATTCTCCACCTCGTGGAATTTCTCGCTGCAGGCGATCGCCTCGTAAAAGCCCATGCCCCGGGCGACTGCTGCGAGATCGTAGCACCAATAGAGCGCCATCAGCGCATTGATGAACAGCTCCGTCCCCCTTGTACGCTCCGTGTCGTGCCGATTCCCGAAGCCGCCGCGGATCGCCGAGGCGATCGAATTGGCTACGATGCTCTTGGAATTGGGTTGGCGCTCGTTGAGATAATCGACAGCGTCGAGCAGCGCGTCGCCTTCCTGTGTCCCCGCCGACACCGAAACGCAGCCCAAATATCCGCCGGAACGGATCAGCTCGGCCGTATTCTCGAGAAAAGAGTGATGGCAGACGCCGTGATAGTTATCGACGCCGAAGCCGAGGCACACGAGAAATTTGCGGACGCCCTCGAGCTGATCGACTGCGGCGATCGAGAGAGCGTCCTCTTCTATCGTGCCGAGCGCCGCCTCGTCGCCCTTCATCAGACTGTCGGTCCCGCCGTCGACGAGAATGATCGTATCGACATTCAATAGCGTGACGAGCGCTTCATAGGATTGCCGCAGAGGTCGCACGCCGGTCTTCTCGAAGGCGAAGACCTTGGGCTCGCAGCCGCGCGCCGCGAGCCAGTCGACGAGATGGCGCTCGGGAAAATAGCCCTGCATGCGGCTGTCCGAGTCGACGAGCCGCCCTGCAGGACCGATCTTCTTGCGGGAGGCGAGATCGACGCGCGCGAAGGACAGATTGGCGAGATAGACGCTCTTGTCCGCATTGCGCAGAAAGACATAGAGCGGCAAGCCGCTGACGATGTCGAAGCCGCCGCCGCAGCCGGCGATGAGAATGCGCTGCGAGTCCTCGAGCGCGCGGAAAAAAGGGATTTGCATTATTTCGTCTCTCTCCAAGGCGAGAAAGCCTATCGCCTCTTCCGCCGTCGCGAAACGATTTCTCGAACGCGACGCCCGGCGGCGCTCCCGCCGGAGGGGGCAGACCTCGCCGCGGAGCATTTTTCTTGCGCCGGCGCGCGATCCGGGTGTATAAGCGCCTCGTTCTATCTCATAACGGTCATTCTCGGATGATCGCTGGTTGAGAGTGGGGCCCGGCCGGGACCCGCTCTTTTTTGTTTGCACCGGCCGGAAATTCTCGCAAGACAGGATGAGCCGCTTGGCAGAAACGCCCGCCGCCGGCGCCGTGGAGGCGCCCTCCCTGCTCGATGAGCCGCGCCTCTGCGGCGAAACGGGCGTTGCGGCGCGCATCGCCCATATCGCCGAGCCCGTGCTGGCGCAGCTCGGCTTTCGTCTCGTGCGTGCGCGCATTCTCTCGCAGAACGGCATGGTTCTGCAGATCATGGCCGAGCGTCCCGACGGAACCATGACCATCGACGATTGCGAGGCGGCGAGCCAGGCGCTCTCGCCGGAGCTGGACGTCGAGGACGTCATCTCGGACGCCTATCGGCTGGAGCTGTCCTCCCCCGGCATAGATCGCCCGCTGGTGCGAGTCTCGGATTTTCGTCGCGCGATCGGCCATGAGGCGAAGATCGAGCTGACGCAGCCGCTCGCCTCTGGCCGCAAGCGTTTTCGGGGCAATATTGTCTCCGTCGAGGGCGCCGGCCGCGACGCCGTGGTGACGCTCGAACGCGACGACGCCCCGCCGGACGAAGACAAGATCGTGCAAATGCCGCTGCGCGATCTCGACGAAGCCAAGCTGATGCTGACCGACGCGCTGATCCGCGAGGCGCTGCGCGCCGGCAAGGCCCAGCTCGAGGACGATGGCCCGAGCGAGGAAGAGGCCGCGCCGCAAGAGGATACGCGGCCCCGCCGTGGGCCGGGCCGCTTCGCCATGGCGCGTGGCAATAAGGCCAAGCCGCTGGTTCCGGCCGGCGTGCAGACGGGATTCAAGAAAAAAGGCAGCGGACCCGGCCGTCGCGGCGACGCGTAGGGCCGACGTTTTTGGGAGCAAGATATGGCCGTCAGCGCCAACAGGTTGGAAATCCTGCAGATCGCCGATGCGGTCGCGCGCGAGAAATCGATCGACCGCTCGATCGTCATCGCCTCCATGGAGGACGCGCTGCAAAAGGCCGCGCGCTCGCGCTATGGGCAGGAGACCGAGGTCCGCGCCGAGATCAATCCGAAGAGCGGCGAAGTCCGCTTTTCGCGTCTGCTGCTGGTCGTCGATCTCATCGATAATGACGCGACGCAGATTTCCATCGAGGACGCGCGCAAGCGCAATCCGGCGGCGCAGGTCGGCGACTGGATTTCCGAGACGCTGCCGCCTTTCGATTTCGGCCGCATCGCCGCGCAATCGGCCAAGCAGATCATCGTGCAGAAGGTGCGCGAGGCCGAGCGCGACCGCCAATATGAAGAGTTCAAGGACCGCATCGGCGAGATCGTCAACGGCGTCGTGAAGCGCGTCGAATATGGCAATGTGATCGTCGATTTGGGGCGCGGCGAGGCGATCATCCGCCGCGACGAGATGATCCCGCGCGAGACCTTCCGTCCCGGCGATCGCGTGCGCGCCTATGTCTACGACGTGCGCCGCGAGCAGCGCGGTCCGCAGATTTTCCTGTCGCGCACGCATCCGCAATTCATGGCCAAGCTGTTCCGCCAGGAAGTGCCGGAGATCTACGACGGCGTGATCGAGGTGAAGTCGGTCGCCCGCGATCCGGGCTCGCGCGCCAAGATCGCCGTCATCTCGCGCGATTCCTCCATCGATCCCGTTGGCGCCTGCGTCGGCATGCGCGGCTCGCGCGTGCAGGCCGTCGTCGGCGAATTGCAAGGCGAGCGCATCGACATCATCCCCTGGTCGGCGGATGCGGCGACCTTCATCGTCAATGCGCTGCAGCCGGCCGAGGTGGTGAAGGTCGTTCTCGACGAGGATTCCGCGCGCATCGAGGTGGTGGTGCCGGACGATCAGCTGTCGCTGGCCATCGGCCGCCGCGGCCAAAATGTGCGCCTCGCCTCGCAGCTCACGGGCTGGGACATCGACATTCTGACCGAGGCCGAGGAATCGGAGCGCCGTCAGCGCGAGTTCGTCGAGCGCACCAAAGTCTTCATGAACGCCATCGACGTCGATGAGGTCGTCGGCCGCCTGCTCGCTTCGGAAGGCTTTCAATCGGTCGAAGAGCTGGCCTTCGTCGATCTCGGCGAGCTGGCGACGATCGAAGGCTTCGACGAGGACACGGCCGCCGAGATTCAAAATCGCGCCCGCAATTATCTCGAGCGGGTCGAGGCGGAGAACGAGGCGCGCCGCCTCGAGCTCGGCGTGCTCGACGAGCTGAAGGAGCTCGAGGGCGTCACTACGGCGATGCTGGTCAAGCTCGGCGAGAATGACGTGAAGTCGATCGAGGATCTCGCCGGCTGCGTGCCGGATGATCTCGTCGGCTGGACCGAGAAGAAGGATGGCGAGACGGTCAAGCAGACCGGCTTCCTCGACGGGATCGACATTTCCCGCGAGGAGGCGGAGGCTCTGATCATGGACGCGCGCGTGCGCGCCGGCTGGATCGAGGCGCCGGAGCCCGAGGCGGAAGCCGAGGCCGCAGAACCGGCAGAGGCGCAGCAGACCGAGGCGCAGTGACGAAACGAGACGGCGAGCGAATGAGAGAGGCCGAGGCGAGCGAACGGACCTGCATCGTCACCCGCCGGCGCGACGCGCCGGAGGGGATGATCCGTTTCGTGCGCGCGCCGGACGGCGTTCTCACGCCGGACATAAGATCGCGCCTGCCCGGCCGCGGCGCCTGGGTGACGGCGCGCGCCGATGTCGTGGCCGAAGCATTGAAGAAGCGCGCCTTCGCGCGCCAATTGAAGGCCGAGGTCTCGGCGTCGCCGTCGCTTCCCGCGGACGTCGATCGGCTGCTGGAGGCCGATTGCCTGCAATCGCTGGCGATGGCCAATAAGGCGGGCGCGGTGATCGCCGGCTTCGGTAAGGTGTGCGAGGCGCTGGAGAAAGGCGCCGTCGCCGCTGTGCTGGAGGCGCGCGACGGCTCGGCGGATGGACGGCGCAAGCTCGCCCAGGCGGCGCGCCGCGCGGCCACGGCGCGCGGATGCGGCGAGAAGGTCACAGAGACGATCTCTCTGTTCGATTCTCTTCAATTGGATTTGGCTTTGGGCCGCACAAATGTGATACATGCAGCCCTCGCGCCGGGCGGACCGACGCAAGCCTTTTTGGCGCGCTGCCGCCGCCTCGCCGCCTATAGAGGCGAGAGCGCATCCGGCGACGCGCAGATTCTGAACAGCGAGCGGACCGACGAGCTCGGCCCGCTGAAAGACGTAACCGAACAGGCGCAGCCCGAGGATCGGAAACTGGATGAGTGAGACCGAGACCGAGAACAGCGGCGACAAGACGCTGACCGTCACGCCGTCGAAGACGTTGCATTTGAAGCAGCGTCCGACCGAGCATGGCGGAATGGTGCGCCAGAGCTTCTCCCACGGCCGCTCCAAGGTGGTCGTGGTCGAGAAGGTGAAGCGTCGCGCGCCCGGACATGTCGAGACCAAGCCGGCCGCTCCGGCGACGGCGGCGCCCGCCGCGCCGGCGGCCCCCGCAGCTCCGCCGGCTCCGGCGCCGGCCGCTCCTGTCGCCGCCGCGCCGCCGCCTCCGCCGAGAGCAGAGACCCCGCGCCCGCAGCCTGCGCCCAAGCGCGGCTCCGGCATGGTGCTGCGCGCGCTGACCGACGATGAGCGCGAGGCCCGCGCCCGCGCCCTGGTCGACGCCCGCACCCGCGAGGAGGAAGACCGTCGCCGCGCCGAGGCGGAAGCCAAGGCGCGCGCCGAGCGCGAGGCCCGCGAGCGCGAGGAGCGCGCCGCCGCCGAAGCCCGCAAACGCGAGGAAGAAGAGCGTCTCGCCCGCGACGCCGAGTCGAAGCGCCGTTCCGAGGAGGAGGCGCGCCGTCGCCTCGCCGGAGGCGGCGCGCCCGAGCCGCATGTTGCGACCTCCGCCACCGCACGCCCGGCCCAGCCGCGCCCGGCTCCGGCCGCCGGCGGAGAGGTGCCCCGCCCCGCCGCGACCGCGACGGAAGACGCCGAGAAGCGCGTCGTCCGCCGTCCCGCCGGAGTCATCGCCGTCAAGGCGCCGCCGCCGCCGCCCCGTCCGACGCCCTCGCGCGGCGGCGCGCAGAAGGACCGCGGCCGCCTCACCGTCTCCACCGCGACGTCCGAGCAGGAAGAGCGCACGCGCTCCGTCGCCTCCTTCCGCCGCCGCACGCAGCGCCTCAAATCCTTCGGCCAGGCCGAGCAGAAGGAGAAGATCGCCCGCGAGGTCATCCTCCCGGAGACGATCACCATTCAGGAGCTCGCCAACCGCATGTCGGAGCGCGGCGTCGACGTGATTCGCCTGCTGATGAAGCAGGGCGCGCTGCACAAGATCACCGACGTCATCGACGCCGATACGGCGCAGCTCGTCGCCGAGGAGCTCGGCCATGCGGTCAAGCGCGTCGCCGAGTCCGATGTCGAGGAGGGCCTGTTCGACGAGCCCGACGCCGAGGGCGAGCTCGAGTCGCGGCCGCCGGTCGTCACCATCATGGGCCATGTCGATCACGGCAAGACCTCGCTGCTCGACGCGATCCGCCACGCCAATGTCGTGGCCGGCGAGGCGGGCGGCATCACGCAGCATATCGGCGCCTATCAGGTGAGGGCGCCCAATGGCGCGCCGATCACCTTCATCGACACCCCCGGCCACGCGGCCTTCACCGCCATGCGCGCCCGCGGCGCCAAGGTCACGGACATTGTGATCCTGGTCGTGGCGGCGGATGACGGCGTGATGCCGCAGACGATCGAGGCGATCCACCACGCCAAGGCTGCGGAAGTTCCAATCATCGTCGCGATCAACAAGATCGACAAGCCCGACGCCAAGCCCGAGCGCGTGCGCACCGAGCTGCTGCAGCACGAGGTGCAGACGGAGACCTTCGGCGGCGACACGCTCGAGGTGGAGGTCTCCGCCAAGGAGAAGCTCAATCTCGACAAGCTGCTCGACGCCATCACCCTGCAGTCGGAAGTGCTCGATCTCAAGGCCAATCCCGAGCGCTCCGCCGAAGGCACGGTGATCGAGGCGCGGCTCGACAAAGGTCGCGGACCGGTCGCCACCGTGCTGGTGCAGCGCGGCACGCTAGAGGTCGGCGACATCATCGTCGCCGGCTCGCAATGGGGCCGCGTGCGCGCGCTGCTCGACGACAAGGGCGTCGTTGTGCAGACCGCCGGGCCGTCCTTCCCGGTCGAGATTCTCGGCTTCTCCGGCACGCCGGAAGCCGGCGACCGCGTCGCCGTCGTCGAGACGGAAGCGCGTGCGCGCGAGATCACCGAATATCGCGAGCGTCAGCGTCGCGACAAGCTGGCCGCGCGCGGCGGCGGCGCCCGCACCTCGCTCACCGATATGATGAGCCAGCTGAAGACCGCCGGCCGCAAGGAGTTCCCGCTCGTCATCAAGGGCGACGTGCAGGGCTCCGTGGAGGCGATCGTCGCGGCGCTCGACAAGCTCGGCACGGACGAAGTCGGCGCGCGCGTCGTGCATGCGGGCGTCGGCGGCATCTCCGAATCCGACATAGCGCTCGCCGAAGCGTCCAACGCCGTCGTCATCGGCTTCAACGTGCGCGCGCATAAGGAAGCGCGCGAGGCGTCCGAGCGCGGCGGCATTGAAATCCGCTACTACAACATCATCTACAATCTCGTGGATGATGTGAAGGCGGCGATGTCCGGCCTGCTCGCGCCCACACTGCGCGAGACCATGCTGGGCAATGCGCAGATTCTCGAAGTGTTCGACATTTCCAAGGTCGGCAAGGTGGCGGGTTGCCGCGTGACCGACGGCTCGGTGGAGCGCGGCGCCAATGTGCGTCTCATCCGCGACAATGTCGTCGTCCACGAAGGCAAGCTGTCGACGCTCAAGCGCTTCAAGGACGAGGTCAAGGAAGTGCAGGCCGGACAGGAGTGCGGCATGGCTTTCGAGAACTATCAGGACATGCGCGCCGGCGACGTCATCGAGTGCTATCGCGTCGAGGAGATCAAGCGGACGCTGTGATCGGCGCCCGCTCGACCGTCCATCAAGGATTTTGACGATGCTCCAGCCTCGGGAACGGGAAGGGAAGCGGCGAGACGCTATCCGTTCGGCCATGCGTTTCGTGCGCGTTCGCGAAGCGACCGGGATGGTCCGGTCAGCTTATGTCGCCGCGAGCGCGTCGGCCACGACGGAACTCTCGTCCTCGATAGAATCGCTTTGTCGAGAAACGCCGAAGGAAGCATTCGATTTTGCCGTCGATGTTCTGACGAACACGGCGCAGATGATGTCGACGCTCGTCGACGAGAGCGGCGTCTGTGTGAGCGAAATCGAATCGAAAGGCGAACGCCTCGATAGGTTGAACGAAGAGAACAAGCGGCGTCTCGCCGAGCTGATGCTCGGGTGACCATGACGGAAGCGCCTCCAGCTCATCAGCCTCCTGGACCCCTCGGTGAGGAAAAGTGGTCTGCGCCATCGTGGAGAAAAATCGCCGAGTTCGTCACAGGCGTGTTTCAGCTGCAACGTTCTGTGGAGCAGCTGAAAAGAGACAATGAGCGTCTTCGCGAGGAAGTCGGCCGGTTGCAGAGAATCGTGGACGATCATACAGGGCAGCTGAAGGTCATGATGACCTTGATGGAAACGGCCGTGAACGAACGCGCGGTTCGCGCCGGAGAGAAGGCCGCCCTTCGTCTCGTCGAACAAATGCTGATGTTGCGAGAAAACGACAAGACTCGCGAAGACTGAGCAAAAAACCATGTCCAGAGCCCATCACGCCCATGGGGCGGAGCCGTCGCAGCGCATGTTGCGCGTCGCCGAGCTCGTCCGCCATCAGATCGCTTCGATGCTTTCGCGCGGGGATATCGCCGATCCCGTGCTCGAGCAGCATGTCGTCACCGTCTCGCGCGTGACGATGAGCCCGGATTTGAAGCTCGCCACCGTCTATGTCATGCCGCTCGGCGGCAAGGACGAGCCGGAGGTGCTGCGCGCTTTCGACCGCCACAAAAAATATCTGCGCGGCGAGATCGCCCATAGCGTCAATCTCAAATTCGCCCCGGAGGTGCGTTTCCGCATCGACGATAGTTTCGACAATGTCGCGCGCATCGACGCGCTGCTGAACTCCGAGCGCGTGCGCCGCGATCTCGAGCAGCCCACAGACGAAGAGAACGGCGCCCAGCAATGAACGGAAGAAAATCGACCCGCGCCGTCGTCGACGGCTGGGTGGTGCTCGACAAGCCCGTCGGCATGACCTCGACGCACGCCGTCTCGCGCTTGAAGCGAATCTATAATGGCAAGAAGGCCGGACACGCCGGCACGCTGGACCCGCTCGCCTCCGGCATATTGCCGATCGCTTTCGGCGAGGCGACCAAGACCGTGCCTTTCGTGCAAGACGGCGAGAAGGCTTATTCCTTCACCGTGCGCTGGGGCGTCGAGACCGACACGGACGACGCCGACGGCAAATCCGTGCGCGAGAGCGAGGAGCGGCCGACGATCGCGCAGATCGAGGCGCTGCTGCCGCGCTTTCTCGGCGACATATTGCAGGTGCCGCCGCAATATTCCGCCATCAAGATCGCCGGCGAGCGCGCCTATGATCTCGCGCGCGACGGCGAGACGGTGGAGCTGAAGCCCCGCCCCGTCACCATCCATCGCCTCTCCATCGTCGATGCGACGGAGGAGGAGACCAAGCTCGTCATGGAATGCGGCAAGGGCGCCTATGTGCGCTCCATCGCGCGCGATCTCGGACGGCTGCTCGGCTGCTTCGGCCATGTGACCGCGCTGCGCCGCACGCGGGTCGGCCCCTTCCTCGAGGAGGACAGCTACACGCTGGACGAGATCGAGGGCGGCGAAGCGGCCAATGCGCTTCTCTCGGTCGAGGCGGGCCTCACCGAGCTGCCCTGCGTCGTCGTCGATCGCGACGCCGCGGCGCGGCTGCGGCGCGGCGGCTCGCTGATCCTGCGCGGCCGCGACGCGCCTGCGGGCGGCGTCGTCTATGCGGCCTGCGGCGGCGTACCCGTCGCTTTCGGCGAGGTGGTGGAAGGCGCGCTGGAGCCCTCGCGCGTGTTCAACCTGCCGTTCTGACGCGAGGTTGATCTTCGCGGGGGAACGGGTTCTATTCAGGGAGAGGCCCCCTCCCCATCCCTCCCCCGCTTTGCGGGAGAGGGGGAAGGTTCGGGGACGTCAGGACACTGCGAGCCGACCGTGACGCCCCCCGTCCCCAAAATACTCGTCTTCGACTCCGGACTCGGCGGCCTCACCGTCTTCACCGAGGTCGCGAAGCTGCGCCCCCATGCGGCGCTGCTCTATTGCGCCGATGACGCCGGCTTCCCCTATGGTCCGCTCTCCGAGACAGCGCTGGTCGCGCGCGTCATGGAGGTGATGGAACGGCTGATCGCCGAGCTGGCGCCGGACCTCGTCGTCATCGCCTGCAACACGGCCTCCACGCGCGCGCTTCCCCCTTTGAGGGCGCGCTGGCCGCAGCTTCCCTTCGTCGGCACTGTGCCGGCGATAAAGCCTGCCGCCGAGCGCTCGCGCTCGCGCCTCATCTCCGTGCTGGCGACGCCCGGCACTGTGGCGCGCGATTACACCCGCGCGCTCATCGCCAGCTTCGCGGAAGATTGCGCGGTGACGCTGATCGGCTCGACGCGCCTCGCCCCGCTCGCCGAAGATTTTATGCGCGGCGCCGCTGTTTCAGAGGAGGCGATCGCCCGCGAGATCGCGCCCTGCTTCGTCACGCACGACGATGCGCGAACGGATGTCGTCGTGCTCGCCTGCACGCATTACCCGCTGCTGCTGGATTTTTTTCGGCGCCTCGCGCCCTGGCCGCTCGAATGGATCGACCCCGCCCCCGCCATCGCGCGCCAGGCCGATCGGCTGCTCGCCGAGCGTTTCGGCCCCGATAGCTCTGGAGCCGCGCCGGCGCCTCGCGCGATCTTCACAAGCGGGGCGCGCCCGGAGCCCGCGCTGGCCGCGGCGCTGACTCGAATGGGCTTTTCTCCCGATTGAGATTGCGCCCCATCTGCCGCAGAGCGGGAGAAGCGAACCATCCGGCCGACCGAAAACGGTCTCGCCCTCGTTTTTCCTTGATTATGTCCGCCGCTCTTGCTGTAACGCGCCGCACAATAAATTCTCGAACTCCAAGAGGTGAGCGAAATGGCAGACTGGCCCGTCCATGCGAAGATTACCGGCCCGATCGTTCTGATCGGCTTCGGCTCCATCGGACGTGGCATCTTGCCGCTCATCGAACGCCATTTCGACTATGACAAGAGCCGTTTCACCGTCATCGACCCTGTCGATACGCATCGCGAAATGCTGGATATTCGCGGCGTCGCGTTCCAGAAGGTCGCGCTGACCAAGGACAATTACCGCGAGGTGCTCACCCCCCTGCTCACCAAGGGCGAGGGACAGGGCTTCGTCGTCAATCTCTCGGTCGACACCTCCTCGCTCGACATTATGAAGCTCGCTCGCGAGCTGGGCTGCCTCTATGTCGATACGGTCGTAGAGCCTTGGACCGGCTTCTACTTCGACACCACCCTCGGCAATGAATCTCGCACCAATTACGCGCTGCGCGAGACCGTGCTGGAGGAGCGTCGCCGCAATCCGGGCGGGCCGACCGCCGTCTCCTGCGTCGGCGCCAATCCCGGCATGGTGTCCTGGTTCGTGAAGCAGGCGCTTCTCAACATCGCCGCAGACACCGGCCTGAAGGTCGAAGAACCCAAGACCCGCGCCGATTGGGGCGCGCTGGCGCAGAAGCTCGGCGTCAAGGGCATTCACATCGCCGAGCGCGACACGCAGCGCGCCAAGAGCCCGAAGCCGCGCGACGTCTTCGTCAACACCTGGTCGGTGGAAGGCTTCGTCTCCGAGGGTCAGCAGCCGGCCGAGCTCGGCTGGGGCACGCATGAGAAATCGCTGCCGGATATCGCCGGCACGCATTCCTCCGGCTGCGGCGCGGCGATCTATCTGAAATCGCCGGGCGCCAACACGCGCGTACGCAGCTGGACGCCGACACCGGGACCGCAATTCGGCTTCCTCGTCACCCATAACGAGTCGATCTCGATCGCCGATTTCCTCACCGTGCGCGACGAAGCCGGCAAAGTGGTCTATCGGCCGACCTGCCATTACGCCTATCATCCGGCCGACGACGCCGTTCTGTCGCTGCACGAAATGTTCGGCCGCGCCGGCAAGATGCAGGCGAGCTGGAAAATTCTCGACGAGAACGAGATCGTCGACGGCATAGACGAGCTCGGCGTGCTGCTCTACGGCCACGCCAAGAACGCCTATTGGTACGGCTCCCGCCTCTCCATCGAGGAGACGCGCGAACTCGCGCCCTATCAGAACGCCACCGGCCTGCAAGTGAGCTCGGCCGCGCTCGCCGGCATGGTGTGGGCGCTGGAAAATCCCAACGCCGGCATTGTCGAGGCCGACGAGGTGGATTTCCGCCGCTGCCTCGAAGTGCAGCTGCCCTATCTCGGCCCGGTCGAAGGGGTCTACACGGATTGGACGCCGCTCGACGGCCGCCCGGGTCTCTTCCCGGAGGATATCGACGAGAGCGACCCCTGGCAGTTCAAGAATATTCTGGTTCGATAACGCAAATGCGATCCTTCTCCCGCGAGCGGGGGAAGGTTTCGCTTCATGCCGCCGGAATGAGCGCCGGCGGCAGGCCCGCCTCTCGCCTTTTCCACATGGACTGGAACAGCCCTTCGAGATCGCGCGTGTAGGCGCGAACGTCGAAGAGCGCAGCGCTCTCGCGACTGCGCGCGAGCTTCGACTTCAGCTCGGCGAGATGGGCCGGATCGGTCGCCAGCCGATAGGCGAGATCGAAATAACCATCGAGATCGGCGGCGATCAGCTCGGTCAGGCCAACAGCGCGCAGCAGGCTGCCGGCGACGCGCGAGGGGAAGGTGGAGCCGCTGCAAGTGACGATCGGCACGCCCGCCCACAGCGCGTCGCTCGCCGTGGTGTGGGCGTTATAGGGCGCCGTGTCGAGCACGAGATCGGCGATCTGAATTCGCGCGAGATGCTCGCCCTGCGCCATATCCGGCGCGAAGACCAAGCGATTGCCATTCACGCCGCGATTCCACGCCTCATTGCGCAGATTGCCCTCCGCCATGGGCGCGCCGAGCAGCCATAGGACGCTGTGCGGCACAGCGTCGAGCAGACGGCACCAGACGTCGAACATCTCCGGCGTGAATTTATAGGCCTGATTGAAGCAGCAGAAGACAACGCCCTGCTCGGGCAGGCCCATGCTGGCGCGGGTCGGCCTTTCTCCGATCGGCCCGGCGCGCCCGTGCGGCTGATAGCTGTTCGGCATATAGGCGAAGGATTCGGAATAATCGCCAGCGGAGGCGAGCGGCGTCACATAATCGTCGGTAATGATATAATCGCAGATATCATCGCCGAGCGTGCCCGGATAGCCGAGATAATTGACCTGCACGGGCGCCGGACGCAGCATCAGAATGCCGCTGCGCGCATTGGCGGTGAAGCCTTTGAGATCGATGAGTATGTCCACCTCGTCGCGATGGATCGCGCGGGCGGCGTCGCCGTCCGAGAGCGCCTCTATGTCGACGAAAGAGTCGAAAGCGCCGACGAGGCGGCGGCGCATGGTCTTGCCGTCATCGGCCCCGTAGGAATAGGCGTTGACGCTGAAGCGCTCGCGATCATGCGCCTCCAACGTCTCGATCAGCAGCAGCGCGGTCGCATGATCGTGGAAATCATTGGAGAGGTAGCCGAGCCTGATCTTGCGGCCGTCGGCGGCGCGGAAACGAAAATCGAGCGCGAGCCGCGCCGCGACCGCGGCGGCGCGCCGATCGCGCGTCCATAGCTCCGAGCAGCGCCTGTGATCCGTGGCGCCGACGCCCGGCTGCGAGAGCAGCAGAAAGGGCGGCAATGAGCCGGACCTTCCCGCCTCGAGAAGATCGTCGAGCGCTTTCGCATCCTCTGCGAACTCACCCCATTCACACATGCCGCGGCTGCGTCCGGGCGATCGCATCGTCGCCTCCCAGGTCGAGTAATTCGCCTGGACATGAAGGCGCCTATCGCCTTCCAGATCAGACAAGGAAAAACAAGCAATCCATGCGCCAGCATCCTTCTCCCGCACGCGGGAGAAGGATCTTCTTTTTATATCCCGGCGCCGTCGCCGAGCGTCTCCTCGGCCGCGGTCGAGAAAATCCGCACATTGTTCAACGACAGCGGCACGCTGCTGCCCAGCGTCGTTCCGGCGCGATCATCCGTGTCGACCTCGACCGTCTGGTCATAGCCGGGGATGGAGATCGACGCGCGCAAGCCCGCGGCCGTGCGGCGCACCGCCTCGACCCGGCCCTCGAGGGCGCCGATCTGGCCGCCATGCAGAGCGATGTCGGCAGGACGGAAATAGACGCGCGCCGGTCCATTGCGGAGATTTTCCGAGGAGACGTGCAACTCCTTGCCCTGGAAGATCACCTTGCCGTCGGCGACCTGCACCGGCAGCGCCAGCGCCTCGCCGACGAAGGAGAGCACGAAGGGCGAGGCCGGCCGGTCATAGAGCTCGTCCGGCGTGCCGATCTGCTCGATGTGGCCCTTGTCCAGCACCACCACGCGATCGGCGAGCTCCATCGCCTCATCCTGGTCATGCGTCACGAAGACTGTGGTGAGGCCGGTCTGCCGATGCACGTCGCGCAGCCAACGGCGCAGATCCTTGCGCACACGCGCGTCGAGAGCGCCGAAGGGCTCGTCGAGCAGCAGCACGCGCGGCTCGATCGCGAGCGCGCGGGCGAGCGCCACACGCTGGCGCTGGCCGCCGGAGAGCTGCGCCGGATAGCGTCCGCCGAGCCCGTCGAGCTGCACGAATTCCAGCAGCTCGGCCGCACGCGCGGCGATCTCGGCGCGGGACGGGCGCGAGCGCCGCGGGCGAACTTTCAGCCCATAGGCGATGTTGTCGGCGACGGTCAGATGCTTGAACAGCGCGTAATTCTGGAAAACGAAGCCGACGCGCCGCTCCTGCACCGACAAAGTGGTCGCGTCCTCCGAATCGAAGAGAATGCGGCCGCGATCAGGGCTGGACAGGCCGGCGATGGCGCGCAGCAGCGTGGTCTTGCCGGAGCCCGACGGTCCCAGCAGCGCGACCAGCTCGCCGCGCGCGATCGTCAGATTGACGTCGCGCAACGCCGGATAGTCGCCGAAATCCTTCTCGACCCGCTCGATCTTGATTTCCACGCCACGGGGACGCGGCGCCGCCTCAGTGACGTCGGCGGCCGGCGATTTGGCCGGCGTAGCGCCATTCGAGGAGCGTCTTGATTCCAAGAGTGACGAGAGCCAGCCCAGCCAGGAGGGAGGCGAGGGCGAACGCCGAGACGATGTTATACTCATTGTAGAGGATCTCCACCTGGAGAGGTATCGTGTTGGTCAGGCCGCGAATATGGCCGGAGACGACCGAAACCGCGCCGAACTCGCCCATGGCGCGGGCGTTGGCGAGGAGCACGCCATAGAGCAGGCCCCATTTGATGTTGGGCAGCGTCACTGTGAGAAAAGTGCGGAAGCCGCTCGCCCCGAGCGTCAGCGCCGCCTCCTCCTCCACCGTCCCTTGCTCCTGCATCAGCGGGATCAGCTCGCGCGCGATGAAGGGGAAGGTGACGAAGATCGTCGCCAGAACTATGCCCGGAATGGCGAAGACGACCTGAATTCCCCAGGCCGAGAATGTGGGACCGAGCAGACCCTGCGAACCGAAGACCAGCACATAGACGAGGCCCGACACCACCGGCGAGACGGAGAAGGGAAGATCGATGAGCGTGATGAGCACGCTCTTGCCCGGGAAGGAAAATTTGGAGATCGCCCAGGCCGCGCAGACGCCGAAGAGCGCATTGAGCGGCACGACGATCGCCGCGACAATGAGCGTGAGGCGGATCGCCGCGCGCGCATCCGGCTCCTCGAAAGTGGCGAAGAAGGCGCCCGCGCCCTTGGTGAACGCCTCGGTGAAGACGACCGCGAGCGGCAACAGAAGAAAGAGCCCGAGAAAGGCCACGGCGACGCCGATCAGCGCATAGCGCGTGAACGGCGTCTCCTCTGTCACGCGGCGCGGCGGCGCGACCGGAATGGCGGGCGCGAGCGCCTCTGAAAAGCCCGCCTCAGACATGGCCGAACCTCTTCTGGCTCCAGGCCTGGATCAGATTGATCGCCAGCAGCACGGAAAAGGAGATCGCGAGCATGATGGTCGCAATTCCCGTCGCGCCCGCATAGTCGAACTGCTCGAGCTTGACGATGATCAGCAAGGGCGCGATTTCCGAGATATAGGCGAGATTGCCGGCGATGAAGATCACCGAGCCATATTCGCCGACGCTTCGCGCAAAAGCCAGAGCGAAACCCGTGAGCAGCGCGGGCAAGATCGGCGGCAGCAGCACACGCCACACCGTTTGGGCGCGGCTCGCGCCGAGCGTCGCCGACGCCTCCTCCAGCTCGGAGTCGATCTCGGCGAGCAGCGGCTGCACGGTTCGCACGACGAAGGGCAGTCCGACGAACACGAGAGCGACGAGAATGCCCCAGCGCGTGAAGGCGATCTTTATATCGTAATCGGCGAGCGGCTCGCCGAGCCAGCCATTGGGCGCATAGAGCGCCGCGAGCGCGATGCCGGCGACGGCCGTGGGCAGAGCGAAGGGGAGATCGACGATGGCGTCGAGAAAGCGCCGGCCGGGAAATTCATAGCGCGTCAGCACCCAGGCGGCGATGAGGCCGAAGACGACATCGATCGCGGCGGCGGCGAAGGAGATGAAAAAGCTGGTGCGTAGCGCCGCGGCGACTCGCGGCTCCACCGCAATTCCATAGAGGCCGGAAAGACCGAGCGAGGAGGCGCGGAAAATCAGCAACGATAAAGGGAACAGGACGACGAGGCTCAGATAGAAGATGGTGAAGCCAAAAGTCGCCCGGAATCCGGGGATGACGCTCGGAGCGGTGAAGCTCCGAGCCTTCTTGTTCGCGACGGGCGCAGCGGCGCTCATGAGATGTCCTCGAGCCTTACTGCTTCTGAATATCGTCGAAGACGCCGCCATCGGCAAAGTGCGTCTTCTGCGCCTTGGTCCAGCCGCCGAAGACCTGGTCGACGGTGAAGAGGTCGAGCTTGGGAAGCCGCTTCAAATCTTCCTTGGCCGCAAACTCGGGATGCGCCGGGCGATAATAGTTCTTGGCGATGATCGCCTGCGCGGTCGGGGTGTAGAGGAAGCTCAGATAGGCCTCGGCGGCCTTGCGCGTTCCCTTGGCGTCGACATTGCCGTCGACGACCGCGATCGGCGGCTCGGCGAGGATCGATGTGGAGGGAACGACGATCTCGAACTTGTCCTTGCCGAACTCCTCGGAGGCGAGAAAGGCCTCGTTCTCCCAGGCGATCAGCACATCTCCTAGGCCGCGCTGGGCGAAGGTGATGGTCGAGCCGCGCGCGCCCGTGTCGAGAACGGGGGCGTTCTTATAGATGGCCTTGACGAATTCCTTGGTCTTGGCCTCGTCGCCGCCGAATTTCTTCAGCGCATAGCCCCAGGCGCCGAGATAGTTCCAGCGCGCGCCGCCGGAGGTCTTGGGATTGGGGGTGACGACGGCGACGCCGGGCTTGGCGAGATCGTCCCAATTCTTGATCTTCTTAGGATTGCCCTTTCGGACCAGGAAGACGATCGTCGACGTGTAGGGCGAGGCGTTGTTCGGCAGCTTCTTCTGCCAATCCGGCGCGATCTTGCCGCTCTTGCTCGCGATCGCGTCTATATCGGCGGCGAGCGCGAGGGTCACGACATCGGCCGCGAGGCCGTCGATCACCGCACGCGCCTGCGCGCCCGAGCCGGCATGAGAGGCCTGAAGCTCGATGGTCTCGCCGGTCTTCGCCTTCCAATCGGCGGCGAAGGCGGGATTGATCGCCTTATAGAGCTCGCGGGTGGGATCATATGAGACATTGAGCAGCGAGGTCGCCCCCAGCGCCGTCGCATCGACGAAAATCGACAGGCTCGCGGCGAGCGCGACGATCGCGCCGAAGCGGCGCCGCGAGATTGAAACGCTCCTCATACTGCTCTCCTTGTATGGTCTATAAATTCAGTCATGTTATGGACTAATATATTTTAGCGATGCTGTAAACCGGGAGTCCGGCCGACAGAGCGCCGAATTGACCGATTTTCGATTGGAGATGAGCGATCAGCGCCGAGCGCGGGCGGGTTGGGAGCGGCTCGAGACGAACAGCAGCAAGGCGAGCAGCCCGGCGGCGGCGATCAGATAATAGGGGCTGATCTCGAAGCGCCGCTTTCCCACGGAAAAGGGAAAGCGCGCGGTCCAGTGCTCGCCGGCGGCGCCGTCGATGGTGACGACGCCGATGAAATCGCCCGGTTGGGCGAAGACATGGGCGAAAGAAAATGTCCCTTTAGGGTAGATTTGCGCGGGGAGCGAGGCGGCGACCGCCGCCTCCATGCTCGACGCATCCTCGCTGTCGTCGCTCTGCCGCAGGATGCGGAAGCCGGCTTTCATCTCGCGTAGCTCGGGAGCCGCATAATCGAAGACGAAGATCGTCTCGCCCAATCGTGGCGCATCCTCGCAGAATTTTTTCTGCTGAGCCGCGCCCGGCTGGTAGCCCGTGAAATAGATGATCTCGGGACCTATTTTCAGCACGCAGCTGTCTTTGTCGGGAAGGAGGTCGCCGCGGGCCAGCGCCGAATTGGCCACGCCCCACGCGATGAGAACAGCCGAGGCGAGCGTTTGCGCGAGATGACGAGGCGACATGCGCTTTTCCCCGATGAGCGCAGAGTTTCAGACAGCAATTAATCCGACGTCGGGCGCGCTGCAAGCCGTCGCGGGGGCATTGAAGAAGAAGGGCGAGGCCGCAAAAGAAAAACCGGCCGGGCGCGAGGCCCGGCCGGCGGTATTTTCAGCCTTCAGAGAGTTCGATCAGGGCATGTCGCCGGCGACGAACTTCGGAATGACCGGGCCGCCGATCTCGGTGGCGTAGCGCTTGCCCGACGGGCCGAAGAAGAACAGCAGACCGCCGATCTGGCTGTCCGTGTCATAGGCGAGGTCGGAGAGACGCTCGATGTCCCAACGCGCGTCCTGCACCTTGATCTCGATCGTCTTCGTCTCACCCGGCGCGATCGGCGTCGGATCCGTCGACAGACCGCGGTCCGCCAGCAGATAGTCGGGGAACTCCGGCTTCGTCGTGAACACGTCGGGGTTCAGGAAGCGGAGACCCGCCGCCGTATACTCGCCGAGCTTCAGCGGCTCGTCCGTGTGGTTCGTGATCTTCACCTGAACGGTCAGCTCGCGGCCCGGCACCTTGTAGACGCCGCCCTTGAGGTCCGCCGTCACGATCTTCGTGCCGACGCCCACAGTGCCTTCCTCGGTGATCGGCGTCAGCGGCTTCTGCAAGCCGGCCTGAAGCGGGATCGTGCGCGGGAAGGTGCTGTTGGTGACAGCGTAGCCGATGATCGTCGCCAGGATCGTCACCGCAAGAACGATAGCGCCGACGCGACGGTCGTCGTCACCGATCTGCTCGTCTTCCTTGCCTTCGCTGACGCGCAGGTAGGAAGCGATGATGCCCTTCTTGAAGAACCAGTAGAGGATCCAGGCCGCGGCCGCGATCATCCACGGGAAGTGCCAGGCATAGATGCGGTCGATGCCGTAGGTCTCGAGGTCCACGGTCGTGCCGTCCAGCAGCGTGACCGGGTCCTTGAAGTCGGCCATGTCGCCCTTGATCTCGATCCACTGGCCGGGTCCGATGATCGGGCCGCCGCCTTCGACGTTGATCTGCGCATGGACGTGCCAGCGGCCGGCGCGGCGAGCCTTCAGCTCGATCGAGAAGGCGTAGTCCTTGCCCACCTCGAGCGAAACCGAACGCGGAGCGAACTGCTCGCCGATGAACTGAGCCGTGCGCACCAGAACCGGGCCGGGCTCGCCGGCGTTCAGGAACGACGACTTCGGGTTCGCCACGGCCTGCGGCCAAGCCGAGAACACGTGCACCTTGCCCGAAAGCACCATCGACTCGTTGACGTTCAGCGAGGTCTTCGACCACTTCACGTCATACCAGTTCAGCGTGCGCATGCGCAGAAACGCCTGCTGCGACTTCTCGCCGTGCGCCGACGCCGGAGCGACGGAGCCCATCGTCGCGGCGACCGCAGCCGCCATGCCCAGGCCGAAGAGCCGAGCGACGCGTCCCGTCGCCAGCACGGCCATTCTCTCCAACAGTTTCATGGAACAACCTCCCAAGTTTCTCTTCGCGGACCGGCCCGTCGGGCCGTTCGTCCGCTGTCGTCCTTGCCGGAGCGGCTCTGTCCCGGACTCTCTTCTGAGGAGCCCTTCGAAGCCGCCCCTCCTCGCGTGAGGGATCGCGATCCGTCGCCTTGCGGCAGATCAGATCTTGCTGATCACCTTGGTGGTCGAATACCACTTACCGACGAACCACCACAGGAAGTACACGAGCATCGACACGAAGCCCGAGAAGAACGCGGCCACCGGCACGACGTCCTTACCGAAGGTGCGCAGCGTGCCGCGCTCGACCATGCGGATGTATTCCGGCATCGAGGTGCGGACGAAGTGGAGGCCGATCAGATCAGCCAGAGACATCAGCTGACCATGCTGCTCGGTCGCCTGGTGGAAGGCGGCGATCGCCGGCCAGTTGTTCGGGTAGAACAGCAGACCCCAGCCAAGGGCGCCGACCACGGCCGTGATCACATAGGAGCCCGACAGCAGCAGGATCACGTCCAGCCACAGAGCCGGAACGACCAGAGCCGACGGGAACACCAGGCTGATCGGGAAGTAGGTCCAGCCCCAGAAGTTCACGTAGCGATTGATCCACTCGCCGATGAGCAGACCCAGAACCGCGAAGGTCGCGCCGAACGGGAGACGGAAGTTCTCCCACAGGAACGCCTGAGCCGCAGCCGCGAAGGTCACGCCCAGGATCGGGATGACCGTCGGCCACATACGACGGTCTTTCCAGTCGACCCAGAAGTCCCAGTCGCCGGCCGTCAGCATGAAGTGAATATGATAGCCGCCCAGCACTGCCAGAAACAGCAGCGTCAGAATCAGCCAATCGGAGGTCTTAACGCATCCCGCCGCTTCCGCGACAGAATGGAAAGGCCCGATTGCCCCCCCGCTCTTCGATGTAGACATCACTCTTCTCCTTGGTGTCTGTCCGCCCGGCGTCTTCGCGCCGGCGTCTCGAGACCTGCCTCCGGCTCTCTCGCGCCGGATTGTCCTTGAGCTAATGCGTCACCCCGGCCCCATTCCTTTCCCGCGCCCCCGAAACCCCGCCCGAACCGCCGACGCGCGGCCGTTCGGACGAAGCCTTCGTTCCGAGAGCATTCGGAAAATTCTTTCGCCGGAGGCGGCCGTCCGCCAGAGCGGGCGGCCGAGAGTTCAGGCTGCTATCAGCCGATCAGCGCCGCGACGCCGTCCTTGCCCAGCAGGCGCTTCACGCCGGCCAGGATCTGCAGGACCACGCCGAACACGCCGAGCGCCATCCAGCCGAAGAACACGAAGCCCCAATGCAGCGGAGCGACGAACAGCTCTTCCATGAACCAGAAGGTGTGGCCCCACTCGTTCAGGCCGACGTTCGGGATGATCATGAACGGGCCGATGGCCACGATCAGGAACGCCAGCGAATAGCCGTGCGCGAAGAACGGAATGCGGGTCTTGGCGTAGAAGAACGAGCCAACGCCCATGATCGAGTAGATCGGGTAGCTCAGATAGAACTCGATGATGTGCGACGGCGTGAAGTCCGTGTCGCGAATCACCGTCATGTGCCAGGTGCCGTCCTGCTCCGTGAAGAAGCTCGCGCCCCAGTAGATGGCCACCGAGTAGACCGTCAGCCACTGCAGCAGCACGACGTGACGGCGAAGCTCCTCACGCGGAGAAACCGCGTCGACATTGCGGTCGCGCGTCTTCCACAGATAGCCGGCGAGGCCGAGACCGGCCACGAGCTCCAGCGGAATTTCCGTCCACAGCATCGTCAGCCAATAGGTCTGGAACTCGGGAGCGAACGAGTCGAGGCCCGCGCGCCAGCCGAAGATCTGCTCATAGATGCGGATGAAGAGGTAGAAAATGTTCAGACCGGCGATGCCGATCCACATGCCCTTCAGGTCCACGATGGCATCGGAGCCGGCGGCTGCGCCGGCCGATGTCTCTGTCGTAACGCTCATCTCAATTCCTCCTAAGTGCTCCCAGGGATTCTCGAAGCGATCTCGCCGCGTCCCGCCTCCCTGCTCGGCACGCGCCTTCGTCTCCAACGGTTGATGTCGCCGCTGCGGCCTCGTGCTCGACGAGCCGCCGTCCCGACCTCCCGCTTCACCGCCCAGCGACCCCTCGTGAAAGGACACGCCGACGGCATTCTTCTTCTTTGCTCGGAGACGAATTTTCTCGAAACCGCCGCGCGAAACGAAAGCCCCAGACCCCCCGGCGCCTCCCAGCGCCAAAACATCCAAAACGCCCTCGTTCGGCGAGCCGCAACCATTTCCGTTCCGCCTCGTAATGACAATATCCAATGGGGTAGTATATGGCAATCAATTGAGTGGTATTAAAAACGATTTTGGGCGGGATCAAACTCATCCAATAGGATGAAATACCCACCCTTAAGCGCATTGATAGATATTTTCTATCAACCATTATATCTAATATAATCATATATTTATTGATGAATTCAGCACCTCGAGCAGAGCCCTGCCCGGATGGATGACATCACTACCCTAGAGAACTGTGGCGTCATGGCTCATCGGGCGTCAGTGGACTTTTCCTCCCAAATTCCAATCCCCTCCGCGGCGGCTTCAGCGGCGGCGCGCGCCACAGAGGCGCCGTCGAGCGTCAGATCAGGGCCGATCTCGGCCAGCGGCTTCAGGACGAAGGCCCTGGAAAACAGCTCCTTATGCGGCAAGGTGAGTTCGGGATCATCCATTGTGTGATCGCCGAGAAAGAGAATATCGACGTCGATCAGCCGTGGTCCCCAGCGGCGCGTGGGCGTGCGGCCCATATCCGCCTCGATCGTCTTGACCGCGGCGAGCAGCTCATAGGGGGACAAACGAGTCCAGCCGAGCGCGCAGGCGTTGGCGAAATCGCCCTGATCGACATCGCCCCATGGCGGCGTCCGATAGAGGCGCGAGACGGCGTCGAGGCGCGCGATCCCGCGCTCCTCCACCAGCGCGACCGCGCGGCGAATATTGGCGGGCTTGTCCCCGAGATTGCTGCCGAAACCGAAGCCGACCCGCGTCTCAGACGTCGTCATATGCGTCCTTTTCCCTGTGTCAGAGTGTCGAGCACGGCGAAGGCCGCCCGGTGCTCGGCGGCGTCGTGGACGCGGAAAATCCGCGCGCCCTCCAGCGCCGCGATCAGATTCGCCGCCACTGTGGCGATGAGGCGCGCATCCACCTCTGCGCCGAGCAGCGCGCCGAACAAGCGTTTTCGCGAGACGCCGATGAGCACCGGCAGCCCGAATCGCAGGAGCTGCGGAACGCCGCGCAACGCCGCGAAATCCTGCTCGCGCGTCTTGCCGAAGCCGACGCCCGGATCGAGAATCACGCGCGATTCCGGCACGCCGGCGGCGACGGCGATCTCCAGCGAACGCTCGAAAAAGCCGAGCATGTCCGAGACGATGTCGATATCGGGCGCGACATCGGCGCGATTATGCATGACGACGACGCCGGCGCCGGCTTCGGCGATCGCCGGAGCCATATCGAAGTCGCGCTGCAGGCCCCAGATATCATTGATGATCGTCACGCCGGCGGCGAGGGCGCGGCGCGCCGTCTGGGCTTTATAGGTGTCGATGGAGACCGGAACGCCGCATTGCGCGACCAGCGTCTCGAGCAGCGGCGCAAGACGGCTCCACTCCTCTTCGGCGGTCAGCGGCGTATGGCCGGGGCGGGTCGATTCGGCGCCGACATCGACAATGTCCGCGCCGTCGGCGGCGAGCTTTTGCGCCTGCGCCAGCGCGGCTTCCGGCGCGAAGAAGCGGCCGCCGTCGGAAAAGGAATCGGGCGTCACATTGACGATGCCCATGATGACTGGCCGCGCCGCGACGAGCGAAAAGAATCGCTCGCGCGACGATTCAATCGTCGTCGTCACTCTCGTCTCCGGGGAATGAGCCTGTCAGTCGTATTTGATATAGGCGAAGCGCTGGTCGGTCTCGGGCGTGCCCTCGAGCGCGCCGCCCGCCTTGCCGGGACGCCAGGACACGACGTCCTCGATCTTGCGCGCCAGCTCGAAATCCTTGTCGGTCACGCCCTTGGCCGTATGAGTCATCAGTTTCACCTCGACCCATGCGTAGGAAGCGGCTATGTCGGGATGGTGCCAGGCGGCCTCGGCGAGATGGCCGACCGTATTGACGACCATCAACGTGCCCTTCCAGCCGTGAGTCTTGAATTTGCGGCGAATCCAGCCGTTCTCGAGCCGCCAATGCGGCAGCTCGGCGGTGAGGCGAGCGGTGATCTCTTCTGGCGAATATGCGCGCTCCTCGGCGGCCATGGCGTCCCCCTCTCTCGCTCGTTCACTCTCGCTCGTCCGCGCGGACGAGCTCTCCTTCGCTGCACGAACTCTTGCCTTCGCACGCGCGGCGCCTTACTCGGCCTAATCGAATGCGCGCGAGCCCCGGCGACAATGGCGTGAAACCGCGCCGGGAAGCGAGATATAGCGGATATTCCGCGCAAAGTCCGAAAATGAGGCTCCATGCCGATCAGCGTGAGCGTCGTCGCCGCGGCGAGATTGCATCTCGGCTTCTTGGACATGAATGGCGCGCTGGGCCGCAAATTCGGCGGGCTGGGCCTCTCCATTGACGCGCCGGCGACGCGGCTGACGCTGCAGCCGGCTGAAAATATGGAAGCTTCCGGCCCCGATGCGGAGCGGGCGCTCGCTCTGCTCGAGAAGGCGACCGCCGCTCTCGCGCCGGGCAAGCGCTATCGGCTCGACATTGGCGAGGCGATCCCTCCCCATTCCGGCCTCGGCTCGGGCACGCAGCTGGCTCTGGCGATAGCGGCCGCGCTGCGCCGCATAGAGGATCTGCCGCAGAATGTGGAAGCGGACGCCGCTCTGCTGCAACGAGGCGCGCGCTCGGGCCTCGGCGCCGGCCTGTTCACGCGCGGCGGGCTGGTGGTGGATGGCGGCCGCGGCGCCGAGACCTTGACCCCGCCGGTGGTCTCTCGCCTCGCCTTCCCGCAAGACTGGCGCATTCTGCTCGTCTCGGACCCGGCCTCGATCGGCCTGCACGGCGCCGAGGAGCGCAAGGCCTTCGCCGAGCTGCCGCCCTTCTCGGAAGAGGATGCGGGGAAATTGTGCCGGCTGGTGCTGATGCAGGCGTTGCCGGCGGCGGCGGAGGCGGATTTCTCGGGCTTCGGCGCGGCGATCACGGCCATTCAGGCGATCGTCGGGGATTATTTCGCGCCGGCGCAGGGCGGGCGGCGCTTCACCAGCGTGGCGGTCGAAGCTCTGCTCGCGCGGCTGGCGCAGGCGGGCGCCACGGGCCTCGGCCAGACCTCCTGGGGGCCGACCGGCTTCGCCTTCGCGCCCGATGAGACGGAGGCGCGCCGCCTCGAGGCTTTGGCGCGCGGCGCGGCGGAGGCCAGCGGATTGACGCTGGCCGTCGTCGCAGGGGCGGATCGCGGCGCGCGCATAGACGCCGTCTAGAGTGTTATCCGCTCCAATTGGATCGGATAACACTCTCATTTCTCTATTGGGAGCGAATTCTGATCGATCGAACGATTCCGTTCGCTCGGAAAGCGCTCTATGCGAAGATCGCCTGACGCTCACGAGCGGCCGAGAACCAGCTCCAGCAGCCCTTTCATATCCGGCGCGACCTTATCCGGCGTTGTGCCGAGCTTCTCCGCCGGCAGGCCGAAGCGGTTGACCCATATGGTCGGATAGCCGAAGGCCTTGGCGCCATAAGCGTCCCAGCTGCCGAAAGCGGCGAAGAGAATCTCCTCCTTGGCGAGATGCAGCCGCTCCATCCCCAGCGCATACGCCTTGGGATCGGGCTTGTAGGTCGCATTGACCTCCGTGCTCAGCAATTCGTCGAAATAGCCTGTGAGGCCGGCGCGCTCCGCATTGGCCGAAAGCATCTTTCCACTGAAATTCGCGATTGTGACGACGCGCACGCCGGCGGCCTTCAGCCGGCGCAGCGCATCCAGCGTATCGGGCCAGGGGGTGAGCGTCAGATAGGCGTTCATGAGCCGCTCGCGCGTCGCCGGCGGCAGATCGAGCTTCATCGCCTGGGCGGCATAGGCGAGCGCGTCGCCCGTGACCTCGAAAAAATCCGCATGGCGGCCAGTGATCGAGCGCAGGAAGCAATATTCGAACTGCTTGGCGCGCCAAAGCTTGGTGAATTCCGCGCCTTTGCCCGGATAGGCGGCCTCGACCGCCGGAATCACCGAATTGGCGTCGAAGAGCACGAAGTAGTCGAAGGCCACCGCTTTGAAACGCGGCGCCGGCGCCGTCTCGGCGCGCGCGAGCCCGGTGAAGGCCAGGCAAAAGAGCGAGAGCAGAAGGAATCTGAGCAATTTCATGAAGCATTCTCCTCGGGTCCGCGCCCATGCGACGCGCATGAGGGATTTCGTGATGCGCGTGTCTCGCGTTTCATCCCGCGCAGAAAAAAGTCGCCCGTTGACGAGACGTGAGATCGAGCGAGCGCGCCGCCGGGGCGAATGCGCCGCGCGGGAGCGTCGCCGATGACGAAAACCGTCATCGCACGGTCGAGAAATTTCGGGTAGAAATCCATATGCCGAGCGCGCGGCCGGGCGGCCCGGGGACTGCGCGCGAAATCAAAAATGACGGCCGCCGGGACCAGCTCATATGAAGAAGACCGCCGCGATCCTTTCGGTTCTCGTCCTGCTCTGTGCGCCAGCGACCGCGCGCGAGGGCTTTGTGACGCCCGAGCAGAGCCATCCGCTCGAAATCCTCGCCACCCCGCCGGCGCCGCATTCGCCGAAAAGCGACGCCGAGCTCGCCGAGCTGCATCGCATCGAGAATGCGCGCACGCCGGAGCAGGCCGCGCGCGCCAAGGCGGACGACGAGAATCAAACGATATTCCTCTATCACACGGTCTTCGGCGAGAAATTCTCCAAGGAGAATCTGCCGGCGGTCGCAGCTCTCGGCGCACGGCTGAAGGCCGACGAATCCGCCAACACCGGCGCCGCCAAGGAAGCCTTCCACCGCATTCGGCCCTATAATGTCGACAAGACGTTGCATCCCGTCTGCAAGACCAAGACGAAGGACGATTCCTATCCGAGCGGCCATACCACCGTCGGCTATCTCATGGGCTTGGCTCTGATCGACATCGCGCCCGAGCGTCGCGACGAAATTCTCGCGCGGGCGGATGATTACGGCCACAATCGGCTGGTCTGCGGCGTGCATTTCCCGAGCGATGTCGCCGCGGCGCGGCTCGTCGCCTATGCCGTGCATGCGATCATGGAGCTCGATCCCGCCTATCGCAAGGACATAGAAGCCGCGCGGACGGAGTTGCGCAACGCGCTCGGTCTCGCCCGCGCCAACTGAGCGTCAAAAAAATCATGGACGCGAAGCTCTGCGCTTCGCGTCCTCGGCAATCTCAGTAATTATAGTAGGCGACGCAGACGCGATTGCCGTAATAATCCCAGCCCCAGCGGGCGCAGCGCTGCGGCGGGGCGGTCGCCGCGCCGACGACGGCGCCGGTCGCCGCTCCGATCGCCGCCCCTGCGAGCGTGCCGCCCGCTCGACCGCCAGAGGCCGCGGCGCCGATCGCCGCTCCACCCGCGCCGCCGATGAGGGCGCCGCCCGCGGCGCGCTCGCCGGGCGTGTTACAGCCCGCGAGCGACGCGGCTATGGCCAGCGCCGCCGCCGTCACGAAAATCTTCTTCATCAAGTATCCTTCCCACTCTATGAGCCCATGCGAGGCGCCAGGCGAGCGGCAATTCCGTCGATGCGACGCGGATTTGCCGCAGCCGAGCCCGAGACAACTTTCCGAAACCGGCGAAAAGATGACCTCTACCAAAGCAACGCCCTATAAATCCCACGCTTTCGATGCGGACGACAGAGGGGATTTTCTCTGCGCGCGCGCTCTGGGCATGCTCGCGCTCGGCGCGCTGTTCTTCTCCGGGCCAGCGCGCGCCGAGGACTCCTACCACTGGCTGCAAGCAACCGCCGATGGCTGGCAGGCGCGCGCCATAACGCAGAGCAACGCCTGCCCCGCCGCCGACATCGACGGCCGCGCCGTCGCCATGACGCCGCGCGCGGGGCCGGGAGACGATTTTCCGATCACGGTCTGCGCGGTGACGGTTCCGAAAGGAACACGAAGCCTCACAATCGACGGCGCGCCGCTGCGGCCTCCACCGGAGCGCATCGACAAGGCCCTGGTCATCGGCGATACGGGTTGCCGCCTCAAAGGCATATTCGTGCAGGATTGCAATTCCAGCGAAGCCTGGCCCTTCCGCCGAATCGCCGAGACCGCCGCGAAATTCAGCCCCGACATCGTGATCCATGTCGGCGATTATCATTATCGCGAGACCGCCTGCCTCCCCGGCATGGCGGGATGCGCCGGCTCGCCTCACGGCGACAATTGGGCGGCCTGGAGGGCGGATTTCTTCGAGCCCGGCGACGCTCTGCTGCGCGCCGCCCCTTTGGCGCTCGTGCGCGGCAATCACGAAATCTGCAAGCGCGCCGGCCGAGGCTGGACACGGACGCTCTCGCCGCTGCCGCTCGGCGACAATCCCCAATGCGCCGAGCGCGAGCCGGCCTATCGCGTCGATATTGCCGATCCGACGCTCTACATTCTCGACACGACCGAAGCGGAAGAGCGAACTGTGGTCGTCGAGCAGGCGGCTTTTCTACGCAGCCAGCTCGCTGTCGCGAAGGATACGCCCGGCCCGGTCTGGTATGCGTTCCACAAGCCGATCTTCTCGCTGTTTCGATCGCGGATCGGCGAAACGATCGGCATCAATGAAACGCTGGCGGCCGCCGCCCATGACACTATTCCGGCGAGCGTGCAGGCCATTCTGTCGGGCCATCTCCACGCTTTCGAGGCTCTGAGCTTTCGGGAGGATCGGCCGGCGCAATTCATTGTCGGCGTCGGCGGCACCGCCATGGACCCACGCATACCGGCCAATTTCGACGGAGCGACAATCGGCGAGGCGACAGTCGCCCAAGGCCGCGGAGTCGCCGCCACCTTCGGCTTCGCGACATTCGAGCGCGGCGACGGCGAATGGATCGTCACCGACTACGACGCCGAAGCGACGCCGCGCCTGCGCTGCCATTTGCGCGGACGCCGCCTCGATTGCGAGTGAACAGTCCCTACACGCTCGCTCTGTCCTCGCGGCCGGCGCGAAGACAAAAGGGCGAGCGCTTCGGGCTCAGTGCTTCAACGCCTTCTCGATCGCCGCGCTGACCGCATCGACCGGCTCCATGCCGTCGACCTGCTTCAACTCGCCCTTGCCGGAGTAATAATGCGACACGGGCGCGGTTTGCGTGCGATAAGCGTCCAGCCGCGTCTTGAACGCTTCTGGATTGTCGTCCGCCCGCACCTCGCCGCCGCGTGCGCGCGTTTCGTCGACGCGATTCTGCATGCGCGCGAGCAGCGCATTCTCGTCGACGCTGAGCTCTATCACCGCGTCGAGCTTCAGACCCTCGCGGTCGAGCAGCTGATCGAGCGCCTCGGCCTGCGCCACGGTGCGCGGGAAACCATCGAGAATGAAGCCGTTGGCGGCGTCCTTCTCCTTGATCCGCTGACCGATTATGCCGACGACGACAGCGTCGGGCACCAGCGCGCCGCGATCCATGATCTCCTTGGCCTCGAGGCCGATCGGCGTCCTCGCCTCGACCGCGGCGCGCAACATGTCGCCGGTCGAGAGCTGAGGGATCGAATATTTGGCGACGAGCCGAGCCGATTGCGTGCCCTTGCCCGCGCCCGGCGGTCCGAGCAGCACCAGCCTCATTTGCGTCGCCCGCGAAGTTTCGTCTTGCGGATCAGGCCCTCATATTGATGAGCCTGGAGATGGCCATGGACCTGCGCCACCGTATCCATCGTCACGCTCACCACGATGAGCAGCGAGGTGCCGCCGAAATAGAACGGCAGATTGGCGTAGGAGATCAGCATTTCCGGCAACAGGCAGATCACCGCGAGATAGGCCGCGCCGAGAACGGTGATGCGCATCAGCACATCGTCGATGAATTTCGCCGTGCGCTCGCCAGGGCGAATGCCCGGTATGAAGCCGCCATGCTTCTTCAGATTGTCGGCCGTCTCCGTCGGATTGAAGACGATGGCCGTGTAGAAGAAAGCGAAGAACACGATCAGCCCGACATAGGACAGCATATAGAGCGGCCGCCCATGCCCGAAATAGGCGGAGATGGTCGCGAAAATATTGTCCGTGCCCTGCGTCTGCGAGAAATTCGCGATCGTCGTCGGCAGCAGCAGCAACGAGGAAGCGAAGATCGGCGGAATGACGCCGGAGGTGTTGAGCTTCAGCGGCAGAAAGGACGTCTGCCCCTCATAGACACGATTGCCGTGCTGCCGTTTCGGATAGGTGATCAGCAGCCGACGCTGCGCGCGCTCCATATAGACGATGAAGGCGATGACGAAGAAGGACATCGCGATCACGCCGAGGATGACGCCAGTCGAGATCGCGCCCTGCTTGCCGAGCTCGAGCGTGCTGAGGATCGCCGCTGGAAAGGCCGCGACAATGCCCGCGAAAATAATCAGCGACGAGCCATTGCCGATGCCGCGCGAGGTGATCTGCTCGCCGAGCCACATCAGGAACATCGTGCCGCCGACCAGAGTGACGACTGTGGTGAGCCGAAAGAACAGGCCAGGCTCGGTGACGACGCCCTGCTGCCCTTCGAGGCCGATGGCCATGCCATAGGCCTGGAAGGTCGCCAGAATGACGGTGAGATAGCGCGTATATTGATTGAGGACCTTGCGGCCCTGCTCGCCCTCTTTCTTCACCTGCTCGAGCGACGGAATCACCGTCGTCAGCAGCTGAATGATGATCGAGGCCGAGATATAGGGCATGATGTTCAACGCGAAGATCGCGCTGCGCTGAACCGCGCCGCCGGCGAACATGTTGAACAGCTCGAGCACGCCCTTCGACTGGCCGAAAAAGCTCTTGGCGAAAGCGTCGGGGTCGATGCCGGGCAACGGCACATAGGTGCCGAGACGATAGACGATCAGCGCGCCGAGCGTGAACCAGATGCGTTTCTTGAGCTCATCCGCTTTGCCGAAAGCGGAAAAATTGACGTTGGCCGCAAGCTGTTCGGCTGCCGATGCCATGGGCGAGGCTCCCTCGTCGCGCGCCGCGCGGTTTTCTTTTAGACGAGCGTCGAAGCGACGCAGCGCTGCCCGCCGCGACGCCGCGCTCTGTTTTCGGCCCAACCCATTCGAGGGGCCGGACCCGGCGCATTGTCTATCGCACGATGTCGGCGAAAAAAAAGTCTAGCCTCTTCTCGCCGGCTCGCACAGGCGACTCCGTATCACGACGGATGGGCGGATCGCCAGTTTTTTGGTCGATACGATTAACCTCGAGGCGGCGAAAAATGCGCCGCCTCGAGCTGACGCCCGGCCTACGCCTCGCGGGCCGGGCGGAGGCTTCAGGCCGAAACGGGCTCTTCCGCGGCGACGAGCAACTTGATCGTGCCGCCAGCCGCCTCGATCGCGGCCAATGCCGATTTCGACGCGGCGGCGACCTCGAAGGCGAGCTTCGCCTCGAGCTTGCCATTGCCGAGGATCTTCACGCCATCGCGCGGCTTGGACACCACGCCGGCGGCGATCAGCGCGTCGATCGTCACCGGAGCGGCGACGTCGAGCTTGCCTGCCTCCACCGCCTGCTGAATGCGGCCGAGATTGACCTCATTATAGTCGGTCGAGAAGGGATTGAAGAAGCCGCGCTTGGGCAGGCGACGATGCAGCGGCATCTGGCCGCCCTCGAAGCCTTTCACAGCGACGCCGGTCCGGGCCTTCTGGCCCTTGACGCCGCGCCCCGCGGTCTTGCCCTTGCCGGAGCCGATGCCGCGGCCCACGCGCATGCGATTCTTGCTGGAGCCGGGATTGTCGGAGAGATCGTTGAGCTTCACCATGGTCCCGCCCCTCACTTCTCGTCGACGATTTTGACGAGATGCGCGACTTTCGCGATCATCCCGCGCACGGCGGGCGTGTCCTCGAGCGTGCGACGCTTGCCGATGCGCGTGAGGCCGAGGCCGGTCAGCGTTCTATGCTGACGCTCGGGACGGCCGATGGCGCTGCCGGTCTGCTCGACGGTGATTTTCTTATCGCTCATCGCAAGCCCTCCCCTCAAGCGTCGACGGCTTCGGCTTCGGCGCCCTGACGGCGCGCCTGCAGCGCGGAGACCTTGAGAGAACGACGAGCGGCGACCGAACGCGGCGAATCCTCGCGCTCGAGCGCGTCGAACGTCGCGCGAATCATGTTGTAGGGGTTCGAGGAGCCCTGGCTTTTGGCCACGACGTCGTGAACGCCCAGCGTCTCGAAAACGGCGCGCATCGGGCCGCCGGCGATGATGCCGGTGCCGGGAGGCGCGGCGCGCAGCACGACGCGGCCCGCGCCATGGCGGCCGTTGACGTCATGATGCAGCGTGCGGCCTTCGCGAAGCGGCACGCGGATGAGCGCGCGCTTGGCGGCTTCCGTCGCCTTGCGGATCGCTTCCGGCACTTCGCGCGCCTTGCCGTGGCCATAGCCGACGCGGCCCTTCTGGTCGCCGACGACGACGAGCGCGGCAAAGCCGAAACGCCGACCGCCCTTCACCACTTTGGCGACGCGGTTGATGTGGACGAGACGATCCACGAACTCATTGTCGCGGTCGTCCCGATCCCGGTCGCGGCCGCGGCCGCCTTCTGGTTCACGAGCCATTTTCTCTTCCGTCACTTACGCGGCAATAGCGCCGCTCGCTTGGGGTTCGTTCCTCTCCCGCATACAGGAGAGGGGCCTCGCGACGCAAGGTCGGCGACGGCCTTTCGACCATCGCTTCGCCCAGCCCGCCGGCCCGAATTCGCCGCGCTATCGCGCGACCTCCTCTCCCACAAATGGGAGAGCGCATCAGAACTGCAGGCCGCCCTCGCGAGCGCCCTCGGCCAGCGCCTGCACGCGGCCGTGATAGATATAGGCGCCGCGATCGAACACCACTTCCGTGATGCCCTTGGCCGCCGCGCGCTCGGCGATCTGCTTGCCGACGAGATGCGCCGCTTCCTTGTTGGCGCCCGTCTTCAGCGTCTCGCGATTGGCCTTTTCGAGCGTCGAGGCGGAGACGATGGTCACGCCCTTCTCGTCGTCGATGATCTGCGCATAGATCTGCTCCGAGGAGCGGAACACCGACAGACGCGGGCGGCCATAGGCGCGCGCGCGAATGCTCCGACGGACCCGGGCCTTGCGCCGGGCGGCTGCATTTACGTCCTTTGCCATGGCTCGCGTCCTTACTTCTTCTTGCCTTCCTTGCGGAAGATGAATTCGCCGGCGTATTTCACGCCCTTGCCCTTGTAGGGCTCGGGGCCGCGCAACGCACGAATCTCCGCGGCGACCTGACCGACTTGGCGCTTGTCCACGCCGGAGATGGTGATCTCCGTGGGCTTGGGCGTCACGATCGCTATGCCGGCCGGGATCGGATAGTTCACGTCATGCGAATAGCCGAGCGCGAGCTGCAGATTCTTGCCGGCGACCGCGGCGCGATAACCGACGCCGTTGATCTCGAGCTTCTTCTCGAAGCCGGCGGTGACGCCGACCACGAGATTGTTCACCTGGGCGCGCGACGTGCCCCACAGCGCGCGGGCGCGCTTGCTGTTGGAGCGCGGGTCGACCTTGATCGAATTGCCATCCTGAGTCACCACGACATCGTCGGGAACCCGGAACTGCAGCTCGCCCTTCGCGCCCTTCACCTGAACGAGCTGGCCGTCGACCTTCGCGGTCACGCCGGCCGGCACGATGACGGGCTTCTTGCCGATACGAGACATGGTTGAAGTCCTATCCCAATTCCTGCGAGCTTCGGTCAGAAGACCTTGGCAAGCACCTCGCCGCCGACATTGTTCTCGCGGGCCTTGTGATCGGCCATGACGCCCTTGGGCGTCGACACGATGGTGATGCCGAGGCCATTGGCCACGCGCGGCGTCTTGTCGACGCCCGCATAGACCCGGCGGCCTGGACGCGAGACGCGCTCGATCGTCTTGATGACCGGCTCGCCGTCGAAATATTTCAGCTCGATCTCGAACTCGGTGCGGCCATTGCCGAAATCCGTGGTCGTGTAGCCGCGGATGTAGCCTTCTTCCTTCAGCACGTCGAGAACATGGCCGCGTAGGCGGGAGCCCGGCGTCTGGACCTTGTCCTTGCGGCGCATTTGCGCGTTGCGGATACGGGTGAGCAGATCGCCCAACGGATCGCTGATCGACATTCGCTCTCTCCCTTACCAGCTGGACTTCACGAGACCGGGAATGAGGCCGCGCGAGCCGAGCTCACGCAGCGCCACGCGCGACAGCTTCAGCTTGCGATAGAAAGCGCGCGGACGTCCCGAAACCTCGCAGCGATTGCGAATGCGAATCGCCGCGGAATTGCGCGGCAGCTCGGCGAGCTTGAGACGGGCCTCGAACCGCTCCTCGGCGGTCAGCGCCTCATCATTCGCCTTCGCCTTCAGCCGCTCGCGACGGCCCGCATAGGCCTTGGCGAGCTTCGCCCTGCGCTTGTTGGTCTCGATCGAACTCTTCTTGGCCATTTTCTATGCCTTCGGTTTCCGCGTTTGAGACTTATCGTCTCACTGCCGGAACGGGAAATTGAACGCGCGCAGGAGCGCGCGCGCCTCGTCGTCCGTCTTCGCCGTGGTCACGACGATGACGTCCATGCCGAGGATCGACTCGGCCTTGTCATAGTCGATCTCGGGAAACACGATATGCTCCTTGATGCCGAGGGCGTAGGAGCCGCGTCCGTCGAAAGACTTGGGGTTGAGGCCGCGGAAATCGCGAACGCGCGGAAGCGCGATCGTGATGAGGCGGTCCAGAAATTCATACATGCGCGTCTTGCGCAGCGTGACCTTGGCGCCGATCGGCATATTCTCGCGAACCTTGAAGGTCGAGATCGCCTTGCGGGCGCGAGTCACCACCGGCTTCTGGCCCGCGATCAGCGCGAGGTCGCCGGCGGCCGCCGTCACCTTCTTGCTGTCGTTGACCGCCTCGCCGACGCCCATGTTCAGCACGATCTTCTCGATCGCCGGAACCTCGAAAGCGTTCTTATAGCCGAACTCTTCCATGAGCTTGGCGCGAACGACTTCCTCATAATGCTTCTTCAGCCGCACCTCATAGGCGCCCTCGGGAAGCGACTTCGGGCCGGTCGAACGGCGCTCGCCGCCGTCATGCGACGCAGACTCGGGAGCGGATTTCGCCTTGCCGGCTTTCTTGGCCTCGCCTTCCGCCTTCGGAGCCTTGGCGGCTTTCGGCTTCTTTTCCTCAGCCATCGATCTGTTCTCCGGAACGCTTGGCGATGCGGACCTTGCGGCCGTCATCGAGAGTCTTGAAACCGACGCGCGTCGGCTTGCCGTCCTTGGGATCGGCAATCGCAATGTTGGACAGGTCGAGCGCCGCCGGTTTGGTGACGATCCCCGCCTCCTGCTGGCGCGTTTGGCGCTGGTGGCGTTTGACGAGATTGACGCCCTCGACCACGGCGCGACCTTCCGTCGGCAGCACCTGGATAACCTGACCCGTGCGGCCCTTGTCGCGACCGGCGAGAACGACGACCTTGTCGCCTTTCTTGATTTTCGCGGCCATTACAGCACCTCCGGCGCGAGCGAAATGATCTTCATATGGTTCTTGGCGCGCAGCTCGCGCGGCACGGGTCCGAAGATACGCGTGCCGATCGGCTCTTTCTGATTGTTGATCAGAACCGCCGCATTGGAATCGAAGCGGATCACCGAGCCGTCGGCGCGCTTGATGTCCTTGGCCGTGCGCACCACGACCGCCTTGAGCACGTCGCCCTTCTTCACGCGACCGCGCGGGATCGCCTCCTTGATCGAGACGACGATAATGTCGCCGACGCCGGCGTATTTGCGCTTGGAGCCGCCCAGCACCTTGATGCACATGACGCGGCGGGCGCCAGAATTATCGGCGACATCGAGATTTGTCTGCATCTGTATCATGGCTTATCCCGCCTTTCGTCTCGGTCTGGTTTCGGTCCCCCGACTTCGTCCGAGAAAACCATCTCACTCGTCTCGTCTTTTAGAAGGCCTCAGGCCTTGTCGGCGGCTTCCACCACTCGCCAGCGCTTCAGCCGCGAGATCGGAGCCGTCTCCTCGATCGTGACCTCGTCGCCGACCTTGAAAGTCTGCGCCTCGTCATGCGCATGATAATTTTTCGTGCGACGAACGGTCTTCTTGAACAGCGGATGGGTGAAGCGGCGCTCCACCTTCACCACCACGGTCTTGTTCTGCTTGTCGCTGACGACGACGCCCTGGAGAATTCGCTTCGGCATTGGCGCTCTCTCAACTCTGTTGTTCAGCGCGCTTCTGCGCGGCGATGGATTTGGCGCGGGCGATGTCGCGACGAACGACGCGCACACGCGCCGTGTTCTCGAGCTGGCCCGTCGCCCGCTGGAAGCGCAGATTGAACTGCTCTTTCTTCAGCTTCAGCACTTCCTCGTCCAGCTGGTCGAAGGAGAGGGCGCGGAGGTCGGAGACGCGTTGCTTGTTCGTGCTCATGGTCGCAATCCTCACTCGGCGATGCGTTCGATGAAGCGCGTCTTGATCGGCAGCTTCGCGGCGGCGAGCGTCAGAGCCTCGCGAGCGAGCTCGCCGGACACGCCGTCGACCTCGAACATGATGCGGCCCGGCGCCACGCGCACGGCCCAGAGCTCCGGCGCGCCCTTGCCCTTACCCATGCGCACTTCGGTCGGCTTTTTGGAAACCGGCACGTCGGGGAAGATGCGGATCCACACGCGGCCGGCGCGCTTCATATGGCGCGTCATGGCGCGGCGGGCCGCCTCGATCTGGCGCGCGGTGATGCGCTCCGGCTCGAGAGCCTTGAGGCCGAACTGACCGAAATTCAGGGAAAAGCCGCCCTTGGCGTTTCCGTGAATGCGGCCTTTGAAGGCCTTGCGGAACCTGGTGCGTTTGGGTTGCAACATGATGTCGAACTCTCGAAATTAGGCCGCGTCGCGCGGCTCGCGCGGCTCGCGACGGCGACGCTCGCCATGATGTTCGCGCTCACCGCCGCCGGCGGCCTGCTCGGCCAGGCGCTTGTCCTGCGCCATCGGATCATGCTCGAGGATCTCGCCCTTGAAGATCCAGACCTTGATGCCGCAAGCGCCATAAGCGGTATGCGCGGTGGCGACGCCATAGTCGACATCGGCGCGCAGCGTATGCAGCGGCACGCGGCCCTCGCGATACCATTCCAGGCGCGCGATTTCCGCGCCGCCGAGACGGCCCGAGCAATTGATGCGAATGCCTTGCGCCCCGAGCCGGATCGCCGACTGCACGGCGCGCTTCATCGCGCGGCGGAAGGCGACGCGGCGCTCGAGCTGCTGAGCGATCGAATCGGCGACCAGAGTGGCCTCGACCTCGGGCTTGCGCACCTCGACGATGTTGATCACCACTTCGCTGCCGGTGAGCCTGCCGACCAGCTTGCGGATCTTGTCGATGTCCGCGCCCTTCTTGCCGATGACGACGCCCGGACGCGCCGAGTGGATCGTCACGCGGCACTTCTTGTGCGGACGCTCGATGATGATGCGCGAGACCGCCGCCTGCTTGAGATTCTTGGCCACCGCTGCGCGAATGGCGAGATCCTCGTGCAGAAGCTTGGCGTATTCGCCCTTGCTCGCGAACCAGCGCGAGTCCCAGGTGCGGTTGACGCCGAGGCGCAGCCCGATCGGATTGACCTTCTGACCCATCGTTGGCTCCCTTTAGGCTTTCGCCGGCGTTTCGACTTCGCGGACGATGATCGTCAGATTCGCGAAGGGCTTCTCGATGCGGCTCGAGCGACCGCGGGCGCGCGCCGCGAAGCGCCGCATCACCAGCGACTTGCCGACGAAGGCCTGCGCGACGATCAGATCGTCGACGTCCAGACCGTGATTGTTCTCGGCGTTGGCGATGGCGCTCTCGAGGGTCTTCTTGACCTCGTGCGCGATGCGCTTGCGCGAGAACTCGAGATCGGCGAGAGCGCGATCGACCTTCTTGCCCCGAATGAGCTGGGCGAGAAGATTGAGCTTCTGCGGGGAGACGCGCAGCGTGTTGGCGACGGCTTTCGCCTCATTGTCGGCCAGCGCGCGCGGATTGCTCGGCTTGGACATGTTCGTCAGCCCCTCTTCGACTTCTTGTCCGCCGCGTGACCGTGGAAGGTGCGCGTCGGAGAGAATTCGCCGAACTTGTGCCCGATCATGTCTTCGCTGACAGACACAGGCACATGCTTGTGGCCATTGTGCACGCCGAAGGTGAGACCCACGAACTGCGGCAGAATGGTGGAGCGGCGGCTCCAAATCTTGATGATATCGCTGCGTCCCGAGGCGCGCGCGGTCTCCGCCTTCTTCAGCAGATAGCCGTCGACGAACGGGCCTTTCCAGATAGAGCGAGCCATGGATCAGCCCTTCTTCTTCTTGGCGTGCCGCGAGGACACGATGAATTTGTCGGTCTTCTTGTTCGTGCGGGTCTTCTTGCCCTTGGTCGGCTTGCCCCAGGGCGTGACCGGATGACGGCCGCCCGAGGTGCGGCCTTCGCCGCCGCCGTGCGGATGGTCGACCGGGTTCATGGTGACGCCGCGGTTATGCGGGCGACGGCCGAGCCAGCGCGAACGACCCGCCTTGCCGAGCGAGATGTTCATGTGATCCGGGTTCGACACCGCGCCGATCGTCGCGAAGCACTGCCCATGAACGAGGCGCTGCTCGCCCGAGTTCAGGCGAATGATCACATAGCCCTGATCGCGGCCGACGATCTGCGCATAATTGCCCGCCGAGCGCGCGATCGCGCCGCCCTTGCCGATCTTGATCTCGACATTGTGGACGATCGTGCCGACCGGAATATTGCCGATCGGCATGGCGTTGCCGGGCTTCACATCGACCTGAGCGCCCGAGATCACCTCGTCGCCGACCGAAAGACGCTGCGGCGCGAGAATATAGGACAGCTCGTCATCCGCATAACGGATGAGCGCGATGAAGGCGGTGCGGTTCGGATCATATTCGATCCGCTCCACCTTGCCGACGACATCGAGCTTGCGGCGCTTGAAGTCGACGAGGCGATAGGCCTGCTTGTGGCCGCCGCCGCGGAAACGCACGGTCACGCGCCCATTGTTGTTGCGGCCGCCCTTGGACGTCTTGCCCTCGGTGAGGGTCTTGACGGGCTTGCCCTTGTAGAGATCGCTGCGGTCGACGATGACGAGCTGACGAAGGCTCGGCGTGACCGGCTTGAATGTCTTCAGCGCCATGGTTTTGTCCTCGAGCCTACCTTTAGAGTCCCGTCGTCACGTCGATCTTATGGCCTTCGGCCAGCGTGACGACCGCCTTCTTCACATCCGACTGGCGGCCGCGCACGCCCTTGAAGGCGCGCAGCTTACCCTTGCGCAGCAGCGTGTTGACGGCCTCCACCTTCACGTCGAAGAGCCCCTCCACAGCCGCCTTGATCTGCGGCTTGGTGGCGGTCTTGGCGACATTGAAGACCACTTTGTTCTGCTCGGAAGCAATCGTCGCCTTCTCGGTGATGACCGGGGAGACGATCACGTCGTAGTGGCGCACATCCTTGCTCATTTCAGGCGCGCCTCCAGCGCATCGATCGCCGCGCGGGTCAGCACCAGCTTCTCCCGGCGCAGAATGTCATAGACATTGACGCCCTGGACCGGCAGCACGTCGATCCGCGGCAGATTGCGCGCGGCCAGCGCGAAATTGGCCTGCGGCTCCGCGCCGTCGATGATGAGCGCGCTGGAAAGCCCGGTCTTGTCGAAACCGGCCTTGAGCAGCTTGGTCTTCGGCTCGGTGAGCGAAGCGCTCTCCCAGACGATGATGGAGCCGTCCTTGGCTTTGGCCGAGAGCGCGTGCTTCAGAGCGAGAACGCGCACCTTCTTGGGCAGGTCGTGCTCATGACTGCGCACCACCGGACCGAAGGCGCGACCGCCGCCGATGAACTGCGGCGCGCGCCGCGATCCATGACGAGCGCCGCCCGTGCCTTTCTGCTTATGCAGCTTCTTGCCCGTGCGGGCGACGTCGGCGCGGTTCTTCACCGCATGCGTGCCGGCGCGCCGCTTGGCGAGCTGCCAGCGGATCATGCGGAAGATGAGATCCTGGCGCGGCTCGAGCCCGAAAATCTCGTCCGCCAGCTCGATCGAGCCGGCATCCTGGCCGTCGTACGACGTGACGCTGATCTGCACCACGGCTCAGTCCTCCTTCTTGTCTTCTTGCGCGGCGGGAGCTTCCGCCAGACGGTATTTGCCGGGCTGCGGCGCTTCGGCCGGCAGCGCCCGCTTCACCGCGTCGCGCACAAAAATCCAGCCGCCGGCATGTCCGGGCACGGAGCCCTCGACCAGCAGCAGGCCGCGCTCGACGTCAGTCTGCACGACCCGCAGATTCTGCGTGGTCACGCGGTCGACGCCCATATGGCCGGCCATTTTCTTGTTCTTGAAGGTCTTGCCCGGGTCCTGACGGCCGCCGGTCGAACCATGCGAGCGATGCGAGATCGACACGCCGTGGGTGGCGCGCAGGCCGCCGAAGTTCCAGCGCTTCATCGCGCCGGCGAAGCCCTTGCCGATCGTCGTGCCGGTCACGTCGACGAACTGGCCGACGACGAAATGATCGGCCGTGATCTCGGCGCCGACGGGAAGCAGTTCCGTCTCCTCGACGCGAAACTCGGCGAGCTTCAGCTTCGGCTCGACCTTGGCGACGGCGAAACGGCCGCGCTCGGCCCTGGAGACGTTCTTCACCTTGGCGTGGCCGATACCGAGCTGCACGGCGGTGTAGCCGTTCTGCTCCTTGGTCCGATGGGCGACGACTTGGCAGCCGTCGAGCTTCAGCACCGTGACCGGCACATGCTCGCCCGCTTCGGTGAAGACGCGGGTCATTCCGACCTTTTGCGCGATGACGCCAGACCGCATGATCTCTTCCTTCGAAAGGCGCATCGCTCTCGTCGCGAGAGGCGCCCGGTTCATTTTTATTAGAGCTTGATTTCGACGTCGACGCCGGCGGCGAGATCGAGCTTCATCAGCGCGTCCACCGTTTGCGGGGTCGGATCGACGATATCGAGCACGCGCTTGTGAGTCCTGATCTCGAACTGCTCGCGCGATTTCTTGTCGATGTGCGGCGAACGGTTCACCGTGAACTTCTCGATCTTGGTCGGCAGCGGGATCGGACCACGCACCTGAGCGCCCGTGCGCTTGGCGGTGGAGACGATCTCTTTCGTCGACGTATCGAGAATCCGGTGATCGAACGCCTTCAGGCGAATCCGGATATTCTGTCCGTTCATCAGCGTCTTCCTCTTGGACCGCGAGCCGCGGCGCGCTCTGGGCCGCGAGCCGTGAGGGCTCGCAGGCCGTTTCTCGAATGCGAGGCGAGACGCCCCGCGGTCCAAATTCCTTATTCGATGATCGAGGCGACGACGCCGGCGCCAACCGTGCGGCCGCCTTCGCGGATGGCGAAGCGCAGCTTCTCCTCCATGGCGATCGGAACGATGAGGTTCACCTCCATCGCCACATTATCGCCCGGCATCACCATCTCGACGCCCTCGGGGAGCGTCACAATGCCGGTCACATCCGTCGTGCGGAAGTAGAACTGCGGGCGATAGTTGGTGAAGAACGGCGTATGACGGCCGCCCTCTTCCTTCGTCAGAATATAGGCTTCCGCCTTGAACTTGGTGTGCGGCTTCACAGAGCCGGGCTTCGACAGAACCTGGCCGCGCTCCACGTCCTCGCGCTTGGTGCCGCGCAGCAGCGCGCCGATATTGTCGCCCGCCTCGCCCTGATCGAGCAGCTTGCGGAACATTTCGACGCCGGTCACGGTCGTCTTCACCGTCGGGCGAATGCCGACGATCTCGACTTCCTCGCCGACCTTGACCACGCCGCGCTCGACGCGGCCCGTCACCACCGTGCCGCGGCCCGAGATCGAGAACACGTCCTCGACCGGCATCAGGAAGGGCTGATCCTTCGGACGCTCCGGCTGCGGGATATATTCGTCGACCGTCTGCATCAGCTTCAGGATCGCGTCATGGCCGATCTCGGGCGTCTTGTTCTCGAGCGCCGCCAGGGCCGAGCCCTTGGTGATCGGAATATCGTCGCCGGGGAACTCGTATTTCGACAGAAGCTCGCGAACCTCGAGCTCGACGAGCTCGAGCAGCTCGGGATCGTCGACCATGTCGACCTTGTTCAGGAACACGACGAGCGCCGGCACGCCGACCTGGCGGGCGAGCAGAATGTGCTCGCGGGTCTGCGGCATCGGGCCGTCGGCGGCGGAGACGACGAGGATGGCGCCGTCCATCTGCGCGGCGCCGGTGATCATGTTCTTCACATAATCGGCGTGGCCGGGGCAGTCGACGTGCGCGTAGTGGCGATTGGTCGTCTCATACTCGACGTGGGCCGTCGAGATGGTGATGCCGCGCGCGCGCTCTTCCGGGGCCTTGTCGATCTGGTCATAGGCCGTGAAGGTCGCGCCGCCTGACTCGGCCAGAACCTTGGTGATCGCCGCCGTCAGCGACGTCTTGCCATGGTCCACGTGACCGATCGTGCCGATGTTGCAATGCGGCTTCGTGCGTGAGAATTTTTCCTTGGCCATGGCCACACTCCTTTAGAGACTGATTCCGCGACGTTGAGACGATCAGGCGTATTTCGCCTGAACCTTCTTCGACTCCGCCTCGGGGACCTGGTCGTAGTGATCGAATTGCATCGTGTAGTTCGCGCGTCCCTGGGTGAAGGAACGCAGCTGATTGACATAGCCGAACATGTTGGCGAGCGGCACCATCGCATCGACGACGACCGCATTGCCGCGCATGTCCTGACCCTGGATCTGCCCGCGCCGCGAGTTGATGTCGCCGATGACCGAGCCCGTATATTCCTCGGGCGTCACCACCTCGACCTTCATGATCGGCTCGAGCAGCACCGAACCGCCCTTCTGCAGCGCGTCACGGAACGCGGCGCGCGAAGCGATTTCGAAGGCGAGCACCGACGAGTCGACGTCGTGGAAGCCGCCGTCGATCAGCGTCGCCTTGACATCGACGACAGGGAAGCCCGCGAGAATGCCGGACCCCATCACGCTGTTGATGCCCTTCTCGACGCCGGGGATATATTCCTTCGGCACCGAGCCGCCGACGATCTTCGACTCGAAGACATTGCCGGCGCCGGGCTCGTTCGGCTCGAAAATAATGATGACGCGGGCGAACTGGCCGGTGCCGCCGGTCTGTTTCTTATGCGTGTAGTCGATCTCGACGCGCTTCGTCAGCCGCTCGCGATAGGCGACCTGCGGCGCGCCGATATTGGCGTCGACCTTATAGGTGCGCTTCAGAATATCGACCTTGATGTCGAGATGCAGCTCGCCCATTCCCTTCAGAATGGTCTGGCCGCTCTCCTGATCGGTCGAGACGCGGAAGGACGGATCCTCGGCCGCGAGCTTCTGGAGCGCGATGCCGAGCTTCTCCTGATCGGCCTTGGACTTCGGCTCGATGGCGATCTCGATGACCGGCTCCGGGAACTCCATGCGCTCCAGAATCGCGGGCTTCAGAGTGTCGCAGAGCGTGTCGCCAGTGCGGGTCTCCTTGAGGCCGGCGAGAGCGACGATGTCGCCCGCATAGGCTTCCTTGATGTCCTCGCGGTTATTGGCGTGCATCAGCAGCATGCGGCCGACGCGCTCTTTCTTGTCCTTGGTCGAGTTGAGCACGGTCGTGCCCGACTCGATCTTGCCGGAGTAGACGCGGCAGAAGGTGATGGTGCCGACGAAGGGGTCGTCCATGATCTTGAAGGCGAGCATGGAGAAAGGCTCGCTGTCCGACGGATTGCGCACCAGCTCGTCGCCGGTGTTCATGTCCACGCCCTTGATCGCCTCGCGATCGACGGGCGACGGCAGATAATCGACGACCGCGTCGAGCAGCGGCTGCACGCCCTTGTTCTTGAAGGCCGAGCCGCAGAACACCGGATGGAAGGCGGTATGACGCACAGCCTTGCGGACGAGCTTCTTCAGCGTCTCCTCGCTCGGCTCCTGACCGTCGAGATAGGCCGCCATGGCGTCGTCGTCGAGCTCGACCGCCGCCTCGATCAGCGTGGTGCGATACTCTTTCGCCTTCTCGACGAGATCGGCCGGAATCTCCTCGTCATGATATTTTGCGCCGAGACCCTCGTCGTCCCAGACCACCGCCTTCATGCGGACCAGATCGACAATGCCCTTGAACAGATTCTCGGAGCCGATCGGCAGCTGCAGGCAGACCGGCTTGCCGCCGACCTTGGTGACGATATCGTCGACGCAGCGATAGAAATCGGCGCCGATCTTGTCCATCTTATTGACGAAGACGACGCGCGGAACCGCATATTTGTCGGCCTGACGCCACACGGTCTCGGTCTGCGGCTCGACGCCCTGATTGCCGTCGAGAACGCAGACGGCGCCGTCGAGCACGCGCAGCGAACGCTCCACCTCGATGGTGAAGTCGACATGGCCGGGCGTGTCGATGATGTTCAGGCGCTTGCCGTTCCAGAAGGTCGTCGTCGCGGCGGAAGTGATCGTGATGCCGCGCTCCTGCTCCTGCTCCATCCAATCCATCGTCGCGGCGCCTTCATGCACCTCGCCGATCTTATGGCTCTTGCCGGAGTAGTACAGAATACGCTCGGTCGTCGTCGTCTTGCCCGCGTCGATGTGGGCCATGATGCCGAAGTTGCGATAGTCTTCGATGGGATGGCTACGGGGCATTTGAGATGTCCTCGATCAGAGGGCGACGAAAAGGGTTACCAGCGATAGTGCGAGAAGGCGCGGTTCGCTTCCGCCATGCGGTGCGTGTCCTCGCGCTTCTTCACCGCATTGCCGCGGTTGTTGGAGGCGTCGAGCAGCTCCGCCGAAAGACGATCGACCATCGTCTTGTCGTTGCGGGCGCGCGCCGCCGTGATGATCCAGCGGATCGCCAGCGCCTGACGGCGCTCGTTGCGAACCTCGACCGGCACCTGATAGGTGGCGCCGCCGACGCGCCGCGAGCGAACCTCGATGGCCGGCGCGACATTCTCGAGCGCCGACTTGAACACCTGCAGAGGATCGCTCTTGGCCTTGGCCTCGATGATGTCGAAGGCTCCGTAGACGATCGCCTCGGCGACCGACTTCTTGCCGTCGTACATGATCGAGTTCATGAACTTGGTGACGACGGAATCGCCGAACTTGGCGTCCTCGATGATTTCCCGCTTCTCGGCGCGATGGCGACGCGACATGTCTCTCGCTCCTTACTTCGGACGCTTCGCGCCGTATTTCGAACGGCGCTGCTTACGATCCTTGACGCCCTGCGTGTCGAGCACGCCGCGCAGAATATGATAGCGCACGCCGGGAAGGTCCTTCACGCGGCCGCCGCGGATCATGACCACCGAGTGCTCCTGGAGGTTATGACCCTCGCCGGGGATGTAGCCGATGACCTCGAAGCCATTGGTCAGGCGCACCTTGGCGACCTTGCGGAGAGCCGAGTTCGGCTTCTTCGGCGTCGTCGTGTAGACGCGCGTGCAGACGCCGCGCTTCTGGGGGCAGGCCCCGAGATGGCGGGACTTCTCGCGGTAGGTCTTCGGTTGCCGCGGCTTGCGGATCAACTGGCTGATCGTCGGCATTCCAGTTCCTTCGCTCCAGATCCTGAGCGCTCGTCCTCGCGCGCCCGGCGAATTGGCGAATAATCGATACCCCGCTCGCATTCGCTAGAACGCAAGCGAGCTGAGCGCCCTCGGCCCTCCGGCCCAAGGCGCTCCTCATGCAGAGGACCCCGTTTCCGGGGTCGTGCCTTCCTGGAGGACGCTGGCGCGCCCTATGATTACCAACTGCTTGGCAGTCTCAGGTGAGGCCGACAGCGTATAAGTTCGAAGGGTCGCGAGCGCGGCGCTTGCGACGACGTGAACTTACTGCCTGTCGAAAGTGGGCGGAACCTAATGGCGTGTTACCGCCGCGTCAAGCGCAGATTGTGTCATGTAGAAGAAAATTAGTGGTTGGCGGAAATGGAGGCGAAAGCCGGGCCTTAGAGGGGGCGCGAGCGCAGGCGCGCCCTATTCCCTCCGCCGAAAAGACCGGCTATCGCTGCGGGCACTTCCTTACGAGAAAGAGCCGCACGATGAAACTCCCCAATCAATTCTACCGCCCGCTCGCCATTGGCGCGCCGGCGCCCTTGCGTGAGCTTCCGGTCAAGGTCGAGCGGATGATTCATTTCGTGCCGCCGCATTTGGAGAAGCTGCGCGCCAAGGTGCCGGAGCTCGTCCGCCAGGTGGATGTGGTGCTCGGTAACCTCGAGGACGCCATTCCCGCCGACGCCAAGGAAGCCGCCCGCAAAGGCTTCATCGAGATGGCCAATTCGACGGAGTTCGGCTCCACCGGTCTGTGGACGCGCATCAATTCGCTGAACTCGCCCTGGATTCTCGACGATCTGATCGAGATTGTCGCCGCCGTCGGCAATAAGCTCGATGTGGTGATGCTGCCCAAGGTGGAGGGCCCCTGGGACATTCATTATCTCGATCAGCTGCTCGCGCAGCTCGAGGCCCGCAATGGCGTGACCAAGCCCATTCTCATTCACGCCATCCTCGAGACGGCCGAGGGCGTGAAGAATGTGGACGCCATCGCGGCGGCGAGCCCGCGCATGCATGGCATCAGCCTCGGTCCGGCCGATCTCGCGGCCTCGCGCGCAATGAAGACGACGCGCGTCGGCGGCGGCCATCCCGATTATCGCGTGCTCGCGGACGCCGATCCGGGCCAGGGCCTGCGCCCCTCCTATCAGCAGGATTTGTGGCATTACACCATCGCCAAAATGGTGGACGCCTGCGCCTCGGCGGGAATCAAGGCGTTTTACGGGCCCTTCGGCGATTTCTCCGATTCGCCGGCCTGCGAATCGCAGTTCCGCAACGCCTTCCTGCTCGGCTGCGCGGGCGCCTGGTCGCTGCATCCGACGCAGATCGCCATCGCCAAGCGCGTCTTCTCGCCCGATCCGGCGGAAGTGGCTTTCGCCCGCCGCGTGCTGGAGGCGATGCCGGACGGCACCGGCGCGGTGATGATCGACGGCCGCATGCAGGACGACGCCACCTGGAAGCAGTGCAAGGTCGTCGTCGATCTCGCCCGTCAGGTCGCCGCCAATGATCCAGATTATGCGGCGATCTACGGCTTCTGAGCCCTGCGCGCGGGCGGTCCGCCGCCCGCGCTTTACAGCGTTGACGCCAATGGCGGCGCTGCGCTACCGTTTCGTCCGGTATGCAGCGTAACAATGGCGTCGATCGATATGACGAGAGAATGTAGCGCCAAATTCACGATCGGGCAGGTCGTCAAGCACCGTCGCTATCCGTTTCGCGGCGTGATCTACGATGTCGATCCCGAATTCGCCAATACGGAAGAATGGTGGCTGTCCATTCCCGAGGAAGTCCGGCCGCGCAAGGACCAGCCCTTCTACCATTTGTTCGCCGAAAATTCCGAGACGGAATATGTCGCCTATGTCTCGGAGCAGAATCTCCTGCCCGACAATTCCGGCGACCCGGTGCGTCATCCGCAGGTCGAGGAGACCTTCGAGCGCTCCTCCGACGGCTATTATCGCGTGAAGTCGGCCAAGCGGCACTGAGACGCTCGTTTTAGCGGGACGCCGAGCGCGAAAGGCGCGACATTCCCGACGCTCGCGCGGCGCGCCGCGCAATCCTCGGCGCCCGCGTCGCAGACGAAAATAGAGCGCGACCTTCCGTGACCGGAAGATCGCGCCTCTCGAACTTACTTGCCCGCCGGCTTCTGTTGGCTCTCGAGCTTCTTGCGCTCGTCGTCGGCCTTCTTCTGCAACTCTTCCTGCAGCTTCTTCTGCTGCTCCTCGAGCACCTTGGGATCGACGGCCGGGCCGTCATAGGATTTGCCGAAACCCGTCAGCGGCAGAAGGAAGGTCACTTCATTGTTGACCTGGTTCTTGACCACGATGGTCATCTTGTCGGCTTTCTTCATCTGGTCGACGAGCGCCGCCTTGACCTTGGCCTGCGCGAAGCAGCCATTGGGGAAGCAGATCTCGAACTCGCCGGCGTCCAGCGCGCCTGCGCCGACGGCGAAGCGGAAGCCCGGCTTCAGCAGCAGGCCCGGCGGCAGCAGCAGACGGATGATCTTGCTATCGTCGCCCTTGGGATCATAGACGGCGAGCGCCAGCAGAGGCTGGTCGGCCTGAGCGCCGAAATCGCGCGTCGTGTAGCAGATTTCCTTCTTCGACTGCTGATCCGCGCCGCAGACCTTGGTCCATTCCGGCTGCACGGGGACGAGATCGGCCTTGATCGGTCCCTGAGGCTGCTGTTGCTGAGCCGGAGCCGGCTGCTGCGCCGGAGCGGGCGCAGGGGCCGGAGCCGGAGCGGCGGGCTTATGAGCCGGCGGCTTCTGCTGAGCCTGCGCCACGCCCGCCGTAACGAGGAGGGTCCCCGTCAGAACCGCAGCGAAGATCCGCGGAAATTGAATTGGCATAAGTCGTCCTTTCGAGTAGTGCACGATCGAGTGGGCGCACGGGGCGTCATTCGCCGCGAGGAAAGAGCCTCTTACCTCCCCGTCCTCGGTCTTCGCCCTGGGACGGGGCGAAAGGTAGACGGCTAGCCTCATACAAAATCGACGCGCCGAATTCCAGCGGCCTGCGCGAGCCTCGAGCGAGACCGCCCCGCGCCGGGGGACGAGACGCCCAAGCCTATGCAGCCCTCGTATTTCCAAGAACATATGTGAATACCCCGAGTCCGTCCAAGACGTCTTGTCCCGGTCAACCCGCCCTGGAATATGGTCTGCCCATGACGATTCGAGCGATTCGCGCCGCAATTCTCGCCACGCTTTTCCCCTTGTTCTTCGCGAGCGGGCAAGGCGCGAGCGCCGTCGCCGCAGAGAGCCACGGCCTCGCCATGCATGGCGAGCCGGCTCTGCCGGCCGATTTCGATCATCTCCCCTACGCCGATCCACAGGCGAAACAGGGCGGACGGCTGCGAATCGGCCTGCAGGGCGCCTTCGACAGCCTCAATCCTTTCAACCTCAAGGCCGGCTCGACCGCGCAAGGGCTGGAGGGCAATGTCATTCAGCGGCTGATGGCGCGCTCGCTGGACGAGCCCTTCACCGTCTATGGCGTGCTGGCGCGCTCGATCGAGGTCGATGATTCGCGCGAGCATGTGACCTTCCATCTCGATCCGCGCGCCCGCTTCTCCGATGGCGCGCCGCTCACCTCGGCGGATGTGCGCTTCTCCTTCGATCTGCTGAAGGCCAAGGGCCGTCCGCAGCAGCGCAGCGCCTATGGGCTGGTGAAGCGCGTCGAGACGCCGGATGCGCAGACGATCAGCTTCGATCTCACCGGCGCCAATGATCGCGAGCTGCCGCTCATTCTCGGCTTTCTGCCCGTGCTGCCCAAGCACGCCACCGATGTCGAGCATTTCACCGACGCCACGCTGAAGCCGCCGATCGGCTCCGGCCCCTATGTGGTCGAGGAGGTCGAGCCCGGCGCGCGGCTCGTGCTGAAGCGCGATCCCGCCTATTGGGGCAAGGACCTGCCCATGCAGCGCGGGCTCTATAATTTCGATCAGATCGACGTGAATTATTTCCGCGACGCCAATTCGCTGTTCGAGGCCTTCAAGGCCGGCGTCGTCGATTATCGCGAGGAGTCCAACACCACGCGCTGGGCCAGCGGATATGACTTCCCCGCCGTGCGCGACGGGCGCGTCGCCGTGGAGACTCTGCCGAGCCCCGGCCCCAAGGGCATGGAAGGCTTCGTCTTCAACACGCGGCGGCCGATGTTCCAGGACGCGCGGCTGCGCGAGGCTCTGGGCCTGATGTTCGATTTCGAGTGGATCAACGCCAATCTCTATTCGGGCCTCTACACGCGCACCAAGAGCTTCTTCGACGAGTCGGAGCTCGCCTCCACCGGCCGCCCGGCCAGCGAGGCGGAGCGCGCTTTGCTCGCCCCCTTCCCCGGCGCCGTGCGCGAGGACATTCTGGAAGGGCGCTGGCGCCCGCCCGTGCATGACGGCACCGGCCGCGACCGCGAGCCCGCCCGCCGCGCGCTGGAACTGCTCGGCGAGGCCGGCTACAAGCTCGTCGACAATCGGCTGGTGAAGAACGGCGATCCGCTCTCCTTCGAGATCATGGTCGCCAATCGCGATCAGGAGCGTCTGGCGCTGTTCTTCGCCTCCTCGCTGCAGCGCATCGGCGTGACGGCGAGCGTGCGCCTCGTGGACGAGGTGCAATATCAGCGTCGCCGGCAAAAGTTCGAATTCGACGTGATGTTCGGAACCTGGACCGCCTCCGCCTCGCCCGGCAATGAGCAGCGCATGCGCTGGGGCTCCGCAAGCGCCGCGCAAGAAGGCTCGTATAATCTCGCGGGAGCCTCCTCTCCGGCGATAGACGCGCTCATCGCAGCGCTGCTGTCCGCGCGCGGGCGCGAGGATTTCGTCGCCGCCGTGCGCGCCTACGACCGCGCGCTTCTCTCCGGTTTCTACATCGTGCCGCTCTATCACTCCTCGACGCAATGGATCGCTCACTCGACGAAAATCGCGAGGCCGTCGAAATTGCCCCGCTACTCTCCCTTGTTTGGCGCCACGCTCGAGACATGGTGGAGGACGGAGCCGTGACGCTCGCCGATAGCTCCGGCCGCGCGCTCTCCCGCGCGCATCCGCTGACCATGTTCGGCCTCGACGCGCTGATCGCCGGCGCGGCGCGGCTGCGCCCCATGCGCCTCGCCGCCGCCGACGCCTCGACCGGCGCGGCGATCGACCACGCCGAGCTCGACCGCCGCGTCGCCGCCTTTCGCGCCGATCTGCGCAGCTTCGATTTGCAGCCCGGCGAGCGCATCATTCTCTTCGCTGCGCCGACCAGCGCGACGCTGATCGCGCTCATCGGAATCATCTCCGCCGGCCTCGAGCCGGTGACGGCGCCGCTCGGCCTCTCGATCGGCGCGCTGGCGGCGGGCGCGCGCGCCGTCGCGGCCGCGGCGCTCATCGCGCCGGCCTCGATCGGCGGCGAGAGCCTCGAGGAGCTGGTCTTCGGCGTCGCCGCGCAAGCGCCGTCGATAAGGCTCATCGGCTCGCTCGACGGGACCATAGACGGCGCCGTCGATTTCGGCCCGCGCTCGCGCAGCGAGAATGATTCGTCCGCCTCGACGCGCGCCGCGCCGGGCAAAAAAGTGCTGGTCGGCGCGCTGGACCAATATGGCGCGCCGCATTTCCACGAGCAGGCGGGGCTCGTCTCCAGCGGGCTCGGCCTCATCGCCAAGGCGCATGTCAATGGCTCGGCGCCGCTGCTGTCGCTGGTCTCGCCGGGCTCGATCGGCGGCCTCGTCGCGGGGCCGCTCGCCGCGCTGCTCTCCGGCGCGGCGCTGCATTTCCTCGCGCCTTTCGACGGCGCCGATTTCCTCGCGACGCTCGACGCGCTCGGCCCGCTGCGCCTCGTCGCGCCGCGCGCGGCGATGGCCGATCTCGACGCCGCCGGACTGCTGACGAGCGGCGCGCTGCTCGCCTGCGTCGCCGTCCATCGCGCCGGCGAGGACGAGCCCGCCTTCGAGCCCTCGCACCCCTATTCCTGCCCGATCATCGAGATCGGCGCGGACGGCGCCCTCCGCGCCCCGCCCCGCCCTGCGGCGGGCCGCGCCGCCTATTGAGCGAGGCGGCGCAGCGTCGCCGTATCCCGCGCGCCGCCGCAGCAGCGCGCGATCGCTTCGGCGAACAGCGTCTCCCGCGGCGCCGCTTCGGCGAAGAGCGTCATGGAGGATTTGAATTTGAGATCGTCCGGCGCGCCGAAAATCTCGGCGAGCGGACGCTCCGCGGCGACAACGAGACGCGTGCAGGCGCGCAGCCTCTCGCCCAATACCTCATGCACTAGAAACGCGCGCGCTTCCGCCGCCGAGCCTATCGCATAGCGCTTCGCCATGGCGCTGGAGCCCAGCCCCTCGAGCTGCGGAAAGACGAACCACATCCAATGCGTTCGCTTGCGCCCCGCGGCGAGCTCCGCCATAGCCGTCTCGATGACGGGAGCCTGCGCCTCGACGAAACGGCGTAGATCGAAGGGATCGTCGTCCGACATGCTTCGCCTCCGTCGGCGCGGGAATGCCCGCTATCCCGCTACTTCGCGCGCGCCCGCCGTCCGACCAGCGTCGCCAGCGTCACGCCCTCGCGCTCCAGCGTCTCCAAAATCCCGCTCTTGATGCGCCCGACCAGCCCCGGCCCCTCATAGACGAGCGCGCTATAGAGCTGCACCAGGCTCGCCCCCGCCTCGATCTTGGCGAGCGCCGCCGCCGCCGAATCGACGCCGCCGACGCCGATGAGCGGAAACTGCCCCTCGACGCGCAGAAACGTCTCGGCGAGCATTTTCGTCGAGAGATCGAAGAGCGGCGCGCCCGAGAGCCCGCCCGCCTCTTTCGCGAAAGGCGAGGCCAAAGTCTGCGGCCGCGCCAGCGTCGTGTTGGAGACGATCATTCCGTCGATCTCTCTCGCGCGCGCGACGCTCACCACATCGTCCAGCTGCTCGAGCGAAAGATCCGGCGCGATCTTCAACAATACGGGGCGCCGGCGCTTGGCCCGCTCGCGCGCCGAAAGCACGCGCGCCAACAGCTCGGAGAGCGCGGTCTTCTCCTGCAGATCGCGCAGGCCGGGCGTGTTGGGCGAGGAGACATTGACGGTGAAATAGCTCGCCAGCTCGGAAAAGGCCGCAATGCCGCGCTCATAATCGGCGATGCGGTCGGCGGCGTCCTTATTGGCGCCGATGTTCACGCCGACGATGCCGCCGCGCGTGCGTCGGGCGAGCAGCCGCTCAAAGGCGAGCGTATGGCCGACATTGTTGAAGCCGTAGCGATTGACGATTCCGCGATCCTCGGCCAGCCGGAACACGCGCGGACGGGCGTTGCCGGCCTGCGGACGCGGCGTCAGCGTGCCGACCTCCGCGAAGCCGAAGCCCATGGCCAGCATGGCGTCCGGGACTTCGGCGTTTTTGTCGAAGCCGGCGGCGAGTCCGATCGGATTGGGAAAGTCGAGGCCGAAGGCGCTGACCGCGAGGCGCGGATCGTCGCGCAGGGGCTTCGGCGCCGGCATCAGCTGCAGAGCGACGATCGTCGCCTGATGCGCCGTCTCCGGCGGCAGGCGGCGAAACAGCGCGGTGGCGAGATCGCCGAAGAACACCTCGATCATTCGAGCAGCCCCGCGAAATCATGGCCGCCATCCGCGCGCATCGGCGGCGCCGAGACCTTTGCGACGCGCTCAACCGGCAGCGTTCCGTAGAGATGGGGGAAAAGATCGCCGCCGCGGGAGGGCTCCCATTTCAGCACATCGCCCAGAGGCTCGGCCTCGACCGCGACGAGCAGAAGATCGGCGACGCCGTTGAAATAGCGCGCCGCCGTCTCCTCGACCTGCGCGCGCGTCGAGAAATGAATGTAGCCGTCGGCAAGATCGATCCCGGCGCCGGCGAAAACGCCCGCCGCCTCGGCCTCACGCCAGAGGGAAGCGGGGAGGAGCTTGTAGATGAGTGTCATGTCGGAGAGATAGCAGGCGTTCGGGGCGCCGCGGTAGGGGGTCGAGTGAAGGGCTTGACCGCCGCCGACGTAAAGATATATCTTAGATCGATCAAAATATGAACGATCCTTCATCTTCAAACTTCGGCTCGATCCAATCCTTGAGCCTTCGAACCCGGCGCAAACGCAAAAAGAGCGCCGAACGAACAGGTGAAACTCCCCTCATGCAAGACACATCTTCCAGGCGCATCGCGCCCATTCTCGGAGCGCTCGGCGCTCTCGGGCCGCTGTCGATCGATATGTATCTGCCGGCCATGCCGCAGATCGCGGCGGGTCTGAATATCGGTGAAGGACAGGTGCAGTTCAGCCTCATGTCCTTCTTCGCCGGCCTCATGATCGGCCAGCTCTTCTACGGCCCGATTTCCGATTCCATCGGCCGCAAGCCGGTCATCTATGCCGGGCTCCTCTTGTTCATCATCGGCTCCATCGGCAGCATCACCGCCGCGACGGCCGAGCAGCTCTCCGCCTGGCGCTTCATCCATGGGCTCGGCGGCTCGGCCGGCATGGTGATGGGCCTCGCCATTGTGCGCGACATGTATACCGGGCAAACGGCCGCCAAGCTCGTCGCGATGATGATGCTCGTCTTCGGCGTCGCGCCGATTGTCGCGCCTCTGTTGGGCTCGGCGATCATCGCCGTCGCGCCATGGCAGGCTCTGTTCGGCGCGCTGGCGCTTTTCGGCGTCGCCGATCTCGTCCTGGTGTGGATCGCATTGCCGGAGACGCGCATGGAAGAGCTTCGCGCCGCCAGCCGCCCGCTCGACGCCGCCCGAAACTACGCGCATCTTCTCGTCAGCCGCCGCTTTCTCCCTTATGTGGCGGTGACGGCATTCTCGCAGGCTGGATTTTTCGCCTATCTCGCCGGCTCCTCCTTTGTCTTCATTTCGCTGCATGGCCTGACGCCCGCCGCCTATAGCGCTGTCTTCGCCGTCAACTCCATCGGCCTGATGGCGGCCGCGCAGACCGCGCCGTGGCTGATGGGCCGTTTCCAGCCGCAAACGATCGTACGCGCCTCTGTCGTGATCTATGCGGCGACGGCCGTCTTGCTGGCGGCGGTCGAAACGGCCGGCGGCGCGAGTCTCATCACCCTCGCCGTGTCGCTCTTCATCATCATCGCAGCCAGGGCTGTCGTCATGCCGATCTGCAGCGTCATGGCGCTCGAATCCTATGGCGCGATTTCCGGCACGGCCTCGGCGCTGCTCGGAGCGCTGCAATTCGGCGCCGGAACATTCGCCTCCTTCATCGTCGGCGCGACAGCCAATGGCGCCGCGCTGCCGATGATCGCCGCTATCGCCGCTTGCGGAGTCGCCGCATGCATCGTGGCGTTCGCCGCCTTTCCCGAGCCGGCTTCCGCCCTTTCGCAGGAGCGGCGCCCCGAGCCCGCGTCGGCCCCATGACCCCCGCCCAATTCCACGCCTCCCTCGCCGCCGCGACGCCCCCTGCCCTCTCGCCGCCGCTGCTCGCGCTGTGGAAAAACGCCAAAGGCGACTGGGACGGCGCGCATAAATGCGTCGATACGTCCGGCGAGGCGGACGCAATGTGGGTGCATGCGTTTCTGCATCGCGCGGAAGGCGATCTCGGCAACGCCGCCTATTGGTACGCGCGCGCCGGCAAGCCGCCCGCGACCGGCCCGCTCGGGCAAGAATTCGAGACGATTCTCGCCGCTCTGCTGGGGCGATAAGAACCAGCCCCTCACCCTGAGGAGCCGGCGCAGCCGGCGTCTCGAAGGGTCGGAGCAACTGCCTTCTGGAGCATCCTTCGAGGCTTTTTGCTGCGCAAAAAGCGCCTCAGGATGAGGGCTCTGTGTGCCTCAGAGCGAGAATCTCCCGCGCCTTCGCCGCGTCCTCGCGCATTTGCGCCGTGAGCGCGTCGAGCGAGGGGAATTTCGCCTCGCCGCGGATGAAGCCGATGAAGGCGACCTCCACCGTCTTGCCGTAGAGATCGCCGTCGAAATCGAAGACGAAAACCTCGAGCAGCGGCGCGCCCTCCGCCTCCACCGTCGGGCGACGGCCGAAATTGGCGACGCCCTCGCGCAGCACGCCGTCCACTTCCAGCGTCACCGCGTAAATGCCGTGGCGCAGCTTGCTGGAGGGGTCCAGCGCGATATTGGCGGTCGGAAAGCCGAGCGTGCGGCCGAGCTGGCGGCCGCGGGTCACGACGCCCTCGACGAAATAAGGATGGCCGAGCAGCTTGGTCGCCAGCGCGACGTCGCCGGCGGCGAGCGCCTCGCGCGTCGCGGTGGAGGAGACCGCCTCGAGGCTGCCGGCCTCGTCCTGCGTGATTCGCGGCACGATCTCGACAATGAAGCCCAGCCGCTCGCCCTCGGCGCGCAGAAACTCGGGATTGCCGGCGCGCTTGGCCCCGAAGCAGAAATCATAGCCCGCGATCGCCGCAGAGACGCCGAGCCTGTTACGAAGAATCTCCTCGGTGAACTCCTGCGGCGGACGGGCGGCGAAATCCTTGTCGAAGGTGAGGATCACCATTCCGTCGAGGCCGAGGCGGGCGAGCAGCGCGGCCTTGGCGTCCGGCGGCGTCAGCCGGAAGATGATCGATTTTCCGGCGAAGCAATCGGCCGGATGCGGCTCGAAAGTGAGCAGCGCGCAGGGCTTGCCGAGCTTTTGCGCCAGAGCCTGCGCATGGGCGATGACGCCGCGATGGCCGCGATGCAGCCCGTCGAAATTGCCGATGGCGACGACCGCCCCCTCGAGCCCCGGCGGCGGGGCGAGCGGATCGCGGGCGACGATGAAGGGATGCGCGAAAGGCAAGGCGGCGTCCAAGGCTTTGTGCGGTGCAGGAGCCGGCTCACTTTGGTTCGGATGGCGCGCCATGTCCAGAGCGAGGGGGTCGCAGGGCGTGAGCGGGGGCGGCTTCTTCGCGGCAAATTAACCTTTGTCGCCTTGCATCACGGCGCAGCCCCTTTCGGCGAAAGGCGATCTCGACAGCGATGACGCGCAGCAGAAAGAGACGATGCCTCGCCTTCATCATCGTCTGCGCCGCCGCCGCGGGCTGGCTCTGGCCGCATGTCGCCGGCGCCGTGGCGATGGCGCTCGCCTTTGTCGGCGTATTGCATCTCGCCGTGCTCGCCTATGAGGAGATCGCCTTTCCGCAATATAGCGAGGCGATGAGCCCGGAGGATTACGAGCATTTCTGCGCCGCCCTGCTGCGCGAGGCGAGATGGAGCGCGCGGGTCACGCGGCTCAGCGGCGATCAGGGCGTCGATATCGTGGCGGAGAAGCGCGGGCGCAGGATCGTCGTCCAGTGCAAGAAATATTCGAAGCCGGTCGGCAACAGGGCCGTGCAGGAGATCGTCGCCGCCATCGCCCATGAGGAGGCCGAGCGCGGAATCGTCGTCGCCACAAAGGGCTATACGGCGAGCGCCGTGCAGCTCGCCGCCTCCAACGAGGTGCTGCTGCTGCATCATTCGGAGCTGACGAGGATAGACCGGCTGCTCAGGCGGCCTCTTCTATCGGCGTGACGCTGACGCGCACATCGAGCTTCTGCTTGCCGGCGGCGAAAATCACGCCGTCGATCGGCGAGACATCGGCGTAATCGCGGCCTCGCGCGATGACGACATGGTCGTTCAAAGCCAGAATGGCGTTGGTCGGATCGACGCCGAGCCAGCCGAACTCGCGCCCGCACCAGACGGAAATCCAGGCGTGGGAGGCGTCGGCCCCCTCGAGCTTGGCGCCGCCGGGCGGCGGAATGGTGCGGATATAGCCGCTGACATAGGCCGCCGGCAGGCCGAGCCCGCGCAGCGCCGCGATCATGATGTGGGTGAAATCCTGGCAGACGCCGCTGCGCTTGTCGAAGGCCTGCGCCAGCGGCATTGCGACATGGGTGGCGTTGGGATCGTAGAGAAAATCGCGATGGATGCGCCGCATCAGCTCGACCGCGCCGGCCAGCATCGGCCGGCCGGGCGGAAAGCTCTCGCGCGCATAGGCGGTCGCGGGCTCATAGAGCGGCGCGAGCCGGCTCGGAAAGATGAAATGCGCCGGCGCGTCGGGTCCGAGCGAGGGCGTCTCCAGCGCCTCTGCGCGCACGACCTCCCAAGGCGGCGTCAGCGCCTCCTGCGGCGGGGCGGCGCGCTCGACGCGCACGCGCGCGCTCATTGCGATGCCGAGCTTCACATGGGGGGCGTCGAGCTGCGCCTCGGCGACGCGATTGCCGTAGAAATCGACGCGCTCGCGCCAATCGTGCGGCGAAGGCGTGATGTCGATGCGGCCGAAGACGACGCGCTGACCGGCGTCGTCGCGCGGCAATAGGCGCAAAGCGCAGCGCGCCGCGGCGACGGGCGCCTCGTAGCTGTAGGTGGTCACATGGGTGATGTCGTAGATCACGCTAACCGGATCGGCTCTTCGAAATGCGCCGCATTGGAGCCCTGCAGGAAGTAGCGGGAGGCGAGCGCATCCGCAAGGCTCATCAAGCGCTGCTCTATGGCGAAGATTTTGGCGGCGTCGAGATCGGCGGCGTTCGCCACCTCGATCTCGGCGCGCAATTTCACCGCGAGACGGCGCGGCGCCTCCAGCAATCCGTCGTGACGCAGGGTCGGCAGAGAGGAGAGATGCTCCTCGATCTTGGCCACCTGAAAGCCGACCGAGCGCGGATTATAAGGATCGAGCACCGCCATATCGAGCACGGGCGCGAGAGCGGCGCCGGCGAGATAGCGCGAGCGATAGGTGATCTGCGAATCGATCAGCTCGAGCAGAGTGTCGAGACTGTCGATGGTCGCGCCCTCGTCGGCGAATTGGCGAGAGAAGCGGCAGGCGTTGATCGCCCGCTCGACCCGCTTGCCGAGATCGAGGAAGCACCAGCCGGCGACACGGTTGAAATTCTCATCGATGAGGCCGGAGAGCGCCGCCAGCACATGCAGCGATTGCTCGACGCCCTCGAGCACTTCCGGCTCCGAGGCGGGGCCTTGTGAGAAATCGTCGAGCCGCGCCTCCAGCAGGCGGACGAGATGCCAAATGTCCTGCGACAGGCGCTCGCGCACGATGGAGGCGGCGTGCTTGGCCGCGCGGGCGATGGAGAGGGCGGAGCCCGCCGTCTCGGTTCCGCCGGCGGCCGCCAGAGCGAGCTCGGCCGCCGAGAGGCGCGGGTCGCGCGTCGGCGCGGCGCCCCAGGCGAGCAGCATACGCTCCAGCCGCTCGATCGGCTGGCGGCCGCTGTAATTGGGGGCGTCCGCCTCGGTGAGGCGATTGCAGAGCGAGCGCACCAGCCGCAGCGTCGCCTCGGCGCGCTCGAAATAGCGGCCCATCCAGAAGAGATTGTCGGCGGCGCGGCTCGGCAGATCGCCGACCATGCGGACGATCTCCACATCGTCGCTCGTCGGCAGCAGGGTGGAATTGTCGGTCGGCCGATCGCCCAGCACCCAGACATCGGCCGATTGCGCCCCCGCCCCCATGGAGATGGCGCGCACATCGAGACGATCCGACACGCGGCAGAAGCCGCCCGGCATCACGCGCCAGCCATCCGCCGTGGCGGCGGCGAAGACGCGCAGCGCAAAGGGGCGCGGAACCAGCGCGCCATCCTGCCAGACCGGCGTCGTCGAGAGCTGCACGACCTCCTGGCCGACATAATCCATGCCGCGGGCGCGCATCGCCTCGGTGAGGCGCGCCCGCTCGGCGGCGTCGAACTCGGCGCCCAGCGCCACGCGGCGGCCGGGAAAGCCGGCGAGATGCTCGCCGAAGGCCGGCGCGACCGCGCGGTCCTCCAGCGAGGCGAGCACGGCGTCGCGCGCCTCGTCCTGGCCGCACCACCATGTCGCGATATTGGCGAGGCGCAAATCCTCGCCGAGCAGCCGGCGGGCGATGGCCGGCAGAAAGGAGAGCAGAGCGCGCGATTCGATGAGGCCCGCGCCCGGCATGTTGGCGATGGTGACATTGCCCTCGCGGATCGTGTCGAGCAGGCCCGGCACGCCGAGCTGCGAGGCGGCGTTCAGCTCCAGCGGATCGCACCAATCGGCGTCGACCCTGCGCCACACCACGTCGACGCGCTTCAGCCCGGCGATGGTGCGCACATGCAGCTTGCGCTCGCTGGTGACGAGATCGGCGCCCTCGACCAGAAGAAAGCCGAGATAGCGCGCGAGGCTCACCTGCTCGGAATAGGATTCGCTGAACGGGCCGGGCGTCAGCAGGCAGATGCGCGGGTCCTTCTGCTGCGCGGCCTTGGCGAGGGCGCCGCGGAAATCGCGGAAGAAGGGCGCGAGGCGCTCGACCTTCATGTCGCGATAGAGGCGCGGGAAGGTGCGCGCCATCACCAGCCGATTCTCCAGCGAATAGCCGGCGCCCGAAGGCGCCTGGGCGCGATCGCCCAGCACCCACCAGCGCCCGTCCGGGCCGCGGCCGATCTCGGCCGCGTAGAAGCGCAGCCAGCGTCCGCCCGGCGGCGTCGCGCCGCTCATCGGGCGGATGTAATCCGGCGAGCCGGCGATGACCGCCGCCGGCAGCGCGCCCTCCTTGACGAGGCGCTGCTCGCCATAGGCGTCGCGCAGCACCATGTCGAGCAGTTCCGCGCGCTGGGCGACGCCCGCGGCGATCTCCCGCCATTCGGCCTGCGGCAGCAGCAGCGGCAGCCGGCTCAGCGGCCAGGTGCGCTCTTTGTTTTCGCCGAGCACGCGATAGGAGACGCCCATGTCGCGGATGCGACGTCCGGCGGCGGCGAAACGATCGTCTATATCCTCGCGGCTGAGGCCTCCCAGCGTGTCGAGCAGGCTCGCCCAATGCGGACGCACGCGTCCGTCCGGGCCGACCAGCTCGTCCGGCACGCCCTTCGGCGGCGCATAACGGGCGATCCAGGCGGCGACGCGGCGCGCCGCTTCTCCCGTGCTCGCATCGATCGTCCGCTCAGCCGGCACAACTCCTCCGCAGGTCCAAAGTCAGCGGGAACTCTCCCGCCGGCTCCTCGCGCGGCGGCCTCACCCTGCCGGGCGTATGGCCGTGATCCTGGAACCGCGCCAGCCTGCGAGCCTCCGCCTCATGCGAGTTTACCGGAAACGTATCGTAGTTGCGACCGCCCGGATGCGCCGTGTGATAGACGCAGCCCCCGAGCGAGCGCTCACTCCAGCTGTCTATGACGTCGAAGGTCAGCGGCGAGTGGACGGGAATGGTCGGATGCATGCCGGAGGCCGGCTGCCACGCCTTGAAGCGCACGCCCGCCACCGCCTCCCCCGAGGCGCCGGCGCTGGTCATGGGGACGCGGCGGCCGTTGCAGGCGATGACATGGCGGCCGGGCACGAAGCCCTTGGCCTTCACCTCGACGCGCTCCACCGAGGAATCGACGAATCGCGCGGTGCCGCCGGCGACGCCTTCCTCGCCCAGCACATGCCAGGGCTCCAGCGCCTGCCGAATCTCGAGCTCCACCCCGCCATGCTCGACGCGGCCGGCGAGCGGGCAGCGGAACTCCTTCTGCGCCTCGAACCATTCCGGCTCGAAAGCGTAGCCCGCCCCTTTGAGATCGCCGAGCACGTCGAGGAAATCGCGCCACACGAAATGCGGCAGCATGAAGCGGTCGTGCAGCGCCGTTCCCCAGCGCACCAGCCCGCCCCGCTGCGGCTCGCGCCAGAACCAGGCGACGAGCGCGCGCAGCAGCAATTGCTGCGCGAGGCTCATGCGCGCGTCCGGCGGCATCTCGAAAGAGCGGAACTCGACGAGGCCGAGCCGCCCGGTCGGACTGTCCGGCGAAAAGAGCTTGTCGATGCAGATTTCGGCGCGATGCGTGTTGCCGGTGACGTCGACGAGCAGATTGCGGAACAGGCGATCGACGATCCAGGGCGGGAAATTCGTCGTCCCCGCCTCCGGCACATTGGCGAGCGCGATCTCCATCTCATAGAGCGAATCGTGACGCGCCTCGTCGAGCCGCGGCGCCTGGCTCGTCGGACCGATGAAGAGGCCCGAGAAGAGATAGGAGAGCGACGGATGGCGCTGCCAATAGAGCACGAGGCTCTTCAATAGGTCCGGCCGGCGCAGGAAGGGCGAATCGAAAGGCGTGCGGCCGCCGAGCACGACATGATTGCCGCCGCCGGAACCGGTCTGGCGGCCGTCGATCAGGAATTTGTCGGCGGTGAGCCGCGCCTGCCGGGCGTCCTCATAGAGGCCCGTGGTGGTGGCGACGGCGTCGCGCCATGTGTCGCCCGGATGGATGTTCACCTCGATGACGCCAGGGTCCGGCGTGACCTTGATGACCTCGAGGCGCGGATCGACCGGCGGCGGATAGCCCTCGATGTGCACCGGAAGATTCATCGCCTTGGCGGTCGCCTCCACCGCGGTCAGCAGCTCGAGATAATCCTCGAGCGTCGAGACCGGCGGCATGAAGACGCAGAGCACGCCGTCGCGCGGCTCGACGGCCAGGGCGGTGCGCACCGCGCCTTCCACGATGAATTGCTCGCTCTGCTCCTGACGATCATAGAGCGCGCTGCTCTCGTAGATCTGCTGGAATTGCGCGGGATCGGGCAGCGGCGCGCGCGGCTCGCTCGGGTCCTGCTGCCAGCTATAGGGATAGGCGCTCGGCGGAATCCACGGCAGCGAGTTGATCGGCAGGCGCAGGCCGATCGGCGAATCGCCCGGCGCGAGAAAGAGCCGTCCGCGCCGCAGCGGCCAGCGCTCCGACACCCAGCGCCGCTCGGCGCGGGCGTTCCAGCGCTGCACGGGCAGAACGAAGCCCGCGGGCTTGGACAGGCCGCGCTCGAAGGCGCGCAACATGCGGGCGCGCTCCTCCGCGTCGTCGATCTTCGAATCGAGCGGATCGACATTGACGGGGAGCGAGCCCTCCTTCAGCAGCCAATGAGAGGGGTCCTCGAAGGCCGGGATCACATAGCGCCGGCCGAGCCCCAGACGCTCGGAGAGATCGACGACGAATTCCTCGCCCTGCTGAATCGTCGGGATTTGAGTCGAGCCGATGCGCGTCACCAGCTCGGGATCGCGCCACACCGGCTTGCCGTCCTTGCGCCAATAAATGGCGAAAGCCCAGCGCGGCAGGCTCTCGCCCGGATACCATTTGCCCTGCCCGTAATGCAGGAAGCCGCCTTTGGCGAAACGTTCGTGCAGGCGCCGCACGAGATCGTCGGCGCGGGCGCGCTTGGTGGGACCGACGGCGGCGGTCGTCCATTCCGGCGCCTGGAAATCGTCGATGGAGACGAAGGTCGGCTCGCCGCCCATGGTGAGGCGCACGTCCTGCGCCTGCAAATCCGCATCGACCGTCTCGCCGAGAGCGTCCAGCCGGCTCCAGGATTCGTCCGAGAAAGGCGCGGTGATGCGCGGCGCCTCGCGAATGCGCTGCACCCACATCTCGAAGCCGAAATCGACCTCCGCCGGCTCGACGACGCCGGAGAGCGGCGCGGCGGAGCGATAATGCGGCGCGCTGCACAAGGGCAGATGCCCCTCGCCGCAGAAGAGGCCAGAGGTGGCGTCCATGCCGATCCAGCCGGCGCCGGGAACATAGAGCTCGGCCCAGGCGTGCAGATCGGTGAAGTCCTTATCGGTTCCGGTCGGTCCCTCGATCGGATCGACGTCCGCCTTCAGCTGGATGAGATAGCCGGAGACGAAACGCGCCGCGAGGCCGAGGCTGCGCAGAACCTGCACGAGCAGCCAGGCCGAATCGCGGCAGGAGCCCGTGCCGGCCGTGAGCGTCTCGTCCGGCGTCTGCACGCCGGGCTCCATGCGGATGACATAGCGAATGTCGCGCTGCAGGCGGGCGTTGAGCTCGACGAGGAAAGGGATCAGCCGGATGTCTTCGCGCGGACGCACGCTCTCGACGAAGGCCTCGGCCAGCGGCCCGAGCGGCTCCACCTCGAGGCAGGAGGCGAGCTCGGCGCGCAGCTCCTCTGGATAGGCGAAGGGGAAGGTCTCGGCATAAGGCTCGACGAAGAAGTCGAAGGGATTGTAGACCGCGATCTCGGCATGGAGATCGACCTCGACGCGAAACTCCTCCGCCTTCTCTGGAAAGACGAGGCGCGCGAGCCAATTGCCGTGCGGGTCCTGCTGCCAGTTGATGAAATGATTGGCGGGCGCGATCTTGAGCGAATAGCTCGGCACGCGGGTGCGGCAATGCGGGGCCGGCCGCAGCCGGATCACCTGCGGCCCGAGCGCGACCGGCCGGTCATATTTGTAATGGGTGAGATGGTGGAGCGCGACCTTGATCGACACGGGAGCTGCTTCGCCTCCTCGGGGCGACGCCGGGAAAGCGGCGACGGGCGATTAGCTTATGCACTCGGCGGCCTGTCAATCGCGCGCGCCGAAAAGCTCGGCCATTTGCCGGAAATTGCCGCATGACGCATTCCGCCGGGGCGGCGGCGCCGCGGCTTTCGGCGCCCGAACTCGCCATTATCCGGCGTTGGCGGCAGGCGCCGGCGGCAGGTCCTCGCCCCAAAAGGCGACGCCGCCCCGCCCGCCCCGTTTCATGCTGTAGAGCGCCGCGTCGGCCCGCGCTGTGAGGTCGTCGAGCGCCCAACCATCGCGCGGCGCGATGGCGACGCCTATGCTGACGCCGATCTGAATGCGCCGCCCCTCGATCTCATAAGGCGCGCTGAGGGAGCGGATGATGCGATGGGCGAGCACGAGCGCCTCGTCCGGCCTCCGAAGCTCGGTCTGCAGCACGACGAATTCGTCGCCGCCGAGCCGCGCCGCCGTATCCTCCCGTCTGACCGCCGACGCCAGACGGCTCGCCGCGGCGCGCAGCAGCGCGTCGCCTGTCGAATGGCCATAGGCGTCGTTGACGGCTTTGAATCGGTCGAGATCGAGGCAGAGAATCGCCAGAAGACCGCCCTCCCCGATCAGTCCGGCGACGGCCGCCTCGAACTGGTCGCGCAACGCCACGCGATTGGCGAGGCCGGTCAGATCGTCGCGCCGCGCCATTATAGCGAAATCGAGCTTGGAGACGATTTGCCGGACCGCGCCCTCGTAGGTCACGGAGGCCCAGCCGAGCCCGGCGAGAGCGAAGCCGGTCAGCAGCAGCGCCTGCAAGGTGAAGCCGGCGGCGACGTGAATGTCTGTCGCCTGCGTCGCGCGATCGAGGCAGCCGACGATGGTCGGCGTCGCCGACAGAGCGATGGCGATGCCGCATAGTCGCGGTCGAAAGGCGACATTGGAGAGCACGCCGCCGGCGAAGACGAAGGCCATGCCCGAGGTCAGCATCGGCACCAGAGCCGAATCGACCGGGTGCTGGGAGAACAGCCCTCGCCCATTGATCGCGCCGAGCAGCGCTGCGAAGGAATAGAGCCCGATGGCGAAGCGGCGCTCCCAGACCCGCGCTTCATCGGCGAGAATGGTCGCCGACGCCGTGCGGCGACGATAGGCGAGAATCATGAGGACGCTGGCGACATTCACCACAAGGGCGGCGAGCGCCAGGACGAGAAGCGCGATGTCCTGCTTGCGCGAGGCGAGCAGCAAGCCGACGCACGCCAAGGCGACGCCCATGAAGACGACCGGAAACACCGGGCGGACGACCATGTCGACGAGCTCGACATAAGCGGCGTCGGGAAGCCGCTCCGAGTTCCGAGACGTTTGTCCGAGACGACGCCACATGCTCACCCCAACGCGGTCTCATCTATGGCCGCCGGCGCGCATTTCCAGCTCGGCCGCACGGCCGGGCGCGTCTTGATTTCCCATGAGACGACGCATATAGATATCTTTATATCTAATCAGCGAAGCCCGTGGCCGACGCGAAATGACCGATGTGAGGCGACCTCTTCTTCTCGAGCCCGCGCTCGCCGCCCTCAATGCGGCGGGCGAGGAGACGCGTCTGCGCCTGCTCGGCCTGCTGGCCGAGACGGAGCTGACGGTGAGCGAGGCCGTGGCCATTCTCGGCCAGTCGCAGCCGCGCGTGTCCCGCCATTTGAAGCTTCTGGTGGAGGCCGGGCTGGTGGAGCGCCGCCGCGAAGGGGCCTGGGCCTTCTTCCGCCTCGCCTCCGCCGACGCGCCCGGCGAGATCGCCCGTAGCGTCGTCTCCTGGCTCGATCCGCTGGACCCGCGCGTCGCCGGCGACCGCGCTCGGCTCGCCGAGGTGCGGCAGGCCCGCGCCGACGCCGCCGCCCGCTATTTCGCCGAGCATGCGCCCGAATGGGACGCCATTCGCTCGCTGCATGTGCCGGAGGCGCAGGTGGAGGCCGCCATGCGCGAGGCGGTGGGCGAGTCGCCGCTGCGCCGCCTGCTCGATCTCGGCGCCGGCGCCGGCCGCATGCTGGAGCTGTTCGCGCCGCAGGCGGAGCAGGCCATTGGCGTCGATCTCTCCTCCGCAATGCTCGGCGTCGCGCGCGGACGGCTGGAAAAAGCCGGCGCGCGCAATGTGCAGCTGCGCCAGGGCGACATGTATGCGCTGCCGATAGAGCGCAACAGCTGCGATCTCGTCATCGTGCATCAGGTTCTGCATTATCTCGACGATCCCGGCCGCGCGCTGCGCGAGGCGGCGCGCACGCTCGCGCCCGGCGGCCGTCTGCTGGTCGTCGATTTCGCGCCGCATCGTGAGGAGACCTTGCGCGACGAGCATGCGCATCGCCGCCTCGGCTTCTCGCAGCAGGAGGTCACTCATCTGCTGGAGCAGGCCGGCCTGGAGATTCTGCGTCATCGCGACCTCGCGCCTTCCGCCGACGACGGCGCGAAGCTCACCGTATCCCTGTGGCTGGCGCAAGATCCTCGCGTCATCGCCGATCCCTTGCCCAAAGCCAGCTTCGAGACCGCATGATGTCCGACAATCGCAGCCTGTGGCCTCCGGGCCATTTCGATATTTCTTACGAATTCTTCCCGCCGAAGACGCCGGAGATGGAGGCGCAGCTCTGGGATTCGATCGCGCGACTCGCGCCTTTGAAGCCCAAATTCGTCTCCGTCACTTACGGCGCCGGCGGCTCCACGCGCGAGCGCACGCATAATATCGTCGCGCGCCTCGCCGCCGAGACCGACATACTGCCCGCCGCGCATCTGACCTGCGTCTCCGCCGCGCGCGCCGAGATCGACGAGATCGTGCGCGATTATTGGAACGCTGGCGTCCGCCATATCGTGGCGTTGCGCGGCGATCCGCCGACCGGCGTCGGCACGCGTTTCGAGCCGCATCAGCAAGGCTATCGCAGCTCCACCGAATTGGTGCGCGGCATTCGCGCCATCGGCGATTTCGAGATCTCCGTCTCCACCTATCCCGAAGGCCATCCCGAGAGCCGCACGATCGACGACGATCTCGATGCTCTCGAGGCCAAGATCGACGCCGGCGCGACCCGCGCCATCACGCAATTCTTCTTCGAGAACGACGTCTATTTCCGTTTTCTCGACAAGGCGCGCGCGCGAGGCATAAAGATTCCGATCGTGCCCGGCATCATGCCGGTGCAGAACTTCAAGCAGACCGCGAATTTCGCGCGCAAGGCGGGCGCGAGCGTGCCCGATTGGCTCGCGCATCGCTTCGAGGGATTGGACGATGATCCCGTCACGCGCCGGCTCATCGCCGCCGCGGTCGCCGCCGAGCAGGTTCTCGGCCTCGCCGAGAACGGCGTGAGAGAATTCCACTTCTACACCAATAATCGCGCCGATCTCGTCTTCGCGATCTGTCATCTTCTGGGCGTGCGCCCCGTCACCGAGAAAGCCGCAGCATGAGTTTCGACAAGACCCACGGACCGAAGATTCAGGCGGCGCTCGAGAAGGCGGCGAGCGAGCGCATTCTCGTGCTCGACGGCGCCATGGGCACGATGATCCAGCGCCATAAATTCACCGAGGCCGATTTTCGCGGCGAGCGCTTCAAGGATCATGCGAAGGATTTGCGCGGCGACAACGACCTGCTGACGCTGACGCAGCCGGCGGCGATCAAGGCGATTCATCGCGCCTATCTCGAAGCGGGCGCCGACATCATCGAGACCAACACTTTCTCCTGCACCTCTATCGCGCAGGCCGATTACGGGCTCGAGCATATCGTCTATGAGCTCAATTACGAAGGCGCGCGCCTCGCCCGCGCCGCGGCCGACGAAGTCGCGCGCGAGACGGGCGTGCCGCGCTTCGTCGCCGGCTCCATGGGGCCGACCAATCGCACCGCCTCCATCTCGCCGGACGTCTCCAATCCCGGCTTTCGCGCCGTCACTTTCGACGATCTGCGCGCCGCCTATCTCGAGGAGGCGCTCGGCCTGTTGGAGGGCGGCGCCGATATTCTCCTGATCGAGACGATCTTCGACACGCTGAACGCCAAGGCGGCGATCTATGCGGTGGAGGACGCTTTCGAGAAGGTCGGCACGCGCTTTCCGGTGATGATCTCCGGCACCATCACCGATCTCTCCGGCCGCACGCTCTCCGGCCAGACGGCCGCCGCCTTCTGGAACTCGATTCAGCACGCGAAGCCCTTCTCCATCGGCTTCAATTGCGCGCTCGGCGCGCGCGAGATGCGCCAGCACATCGCCGAGGTTTCGCGCATCGCCGACACGCGCATCTGCGCCTTCCCCAACGCCGGCCTGCCCAATGAATTCGGCCTCTATGACGAGAGCCCGGAATATATGGCCGAGCTGGTCGGCGAATTCGCCAAATCCGGCCTCGTCAATGTCGTCGGCGGCTGCTGCGGCACGACGCCGCCGCATATCGCCGCCATCGCCGGCGCCGTGAAGGGCGTCGCGCCGCGCGCTGTTCCGACGATCGCGCCGCTGCTGCGCCTCGCCGGCCTCGAGCCTTTCACGCTGACCAAGGACATTCCCTTCGTCAATGTCGGCGAGCGCACAAATGTCACCGGCTCGGCGAAGTTCCGCAAGCTCATCACCGCCGGCGATTACGCCGCGGCGCTGGATGTGGCGCGCGATCAGGTCGCCAATGGCGCGCAGGTCATCGACGTCAATATGGACGAAGGCCTGCTCGATTCCAAAAAGGCGATGGTCGAGTTCTTGAATCTCCTCGCCGCCGAGCCCGACATAGCGCGCGTGCCGGTGATGGTGGATTCGTCGAAATTCGAGGTGATCGAGGCCGGCCTGCAATGTCTGCAGGGCAAGGGCGTCGTCAACTCCATCTCGCTGAAGGAAGGCGAGGAGAAATTCATCGAGGCGGCGACCAAGGTGAAGCGCTATGGCGCCGCCGTCGTCGTGATGGCCTTCGACGAGGCCGGCCAGGCCGACACTTTCGCGCGCAAGGTGGAAATCTCCGGCCGCGCCTATAAGATTCTCACGCAGGAAGTGGGCTTTGCGCCGCAGGACATCATCTTCGATCCCAACATATTCGCCGTCGCGACCGGCATCGAGGAACACAGCAATTACGGCGTCGATTTCATCGACGCGGCGCGCGCGATCAAGACGACGCTGCCGCATGCGCATGTCTCCGGCGGCGTGTCGAACCTCTCCTTCTCCTTCCGCGGCAATGAGCCGGTGCGCGAGGCGATGCACTCCGTCTTCCTCTATCACGCCATTGCGGCGGGGATGGATATGGGCATCGTCAACGCCGGCCAGCTCGCCGTCTATGAGAAGATCGACCCCGAGCTGCGCGAAGCCTGCGAAGACGTCGTGCTCAATCGTCGTCCCGACGCGACAGAACGCCTCGTCGAAATGGCCGAGCGCTTCAAAGGCGCGGGCGCCAAAGCGGCGGAGAAGGACGCCGCGTGGCGCGAAGCGAGCGTCGAGAAGCGTTTGGAATATGCGCTGGTCAATGGCGTCGCCGATTATATCGAGCAGGATGTGGAAGAGGCGCGCCTCTCGAGCGCGCGTCCGCTCGATGTGATCGAAGGTCCGCTGATGGCCGGCATGAATGTCGTCGGCGATCTCTTCGGCCAGGGCAAAATGTTCCTGCCGCAAGTGGTGAAATCGGCGCGCGTGATGAAGCAGGCCGTGGCGCATCTCCTGCCCTTCATGGAGGAGAACAAGGAGACGCGCTCCACCGCCGGCAAGATTCTTCTCGCGACGGTGAAGGGCGATGTTCACGACATCGGCAAGAATATCGTCGGCGTCGTGCTCGGCTGCAATAATTTCGAGATCATCGATCTCGGCGTGATGGTTCCGACCGCCAAGATTCTCGAGACGGCAAAAGCCGAAAAGGTCGATATCATCGGCCTCTCCGGCCTCATCACGCCTTCGCTCGACGAAATGTGCTTCGTCGCCTCGGAGCTGGAGCGCGAAGGTTTCGACGCGCCGCTGCTCATCGGCGGCGCAACGACGAGCCGCGTGCATACGGCGGTGAAGATCAGCCCCAATTACACCAAGGGCCAGGCGGTCTATGTGACCGACGCCTCGCGCGCCGTGGGCGTCGCCCAGGCGCTGATGTCGCAGGCTTCGCGCGCCGAATATGTCGCCAAGACGCGCGAGGAATATGAGAAGGTCGCCGACGCCCATGCGCGCGCTCAAGCGGACAAGCAGCGCGTTTCGCTCGCCGCCGCGCGCGCCAATGCGTTGAAGATCGATTGGGCCGCCTATGCGCCGCCCAAGCCGACCTTCCTCGGCGCGCGCGTCTTCGCTTCCTATGATGTCGCGGAGCTGGTTCCCTATATCGATTGGACGCCCTTCTTCCAGACATGGGAGTTCAAGGGCCGTTATCCCGCTCTGCTCGACGATCCCGAGCGCGGCCCGGCGGCGCGGCAATTGCTCGAGGATGCGCAGGCGATGCTGACGCGCATCGTCGAAGAGCGCTGGTTCAATCCCAAGGCCGTCATCGGCTTCTGGCCCGCCAACGCCGTGGGCGACGATATCGCGCTCTATACGGGCGAGGGCCGCGTCGAAAGGCTCGCGACGCTGCACACGCTGCGCCAGCAGCTCACGCGCCGCGACGGCAAGCCCAATGTCGCGCTCGCCGATTTCGTCGCGCCGGAGGACTCCGGCAAGGCCGATTACCTCGGCGCCTTCGTCGTCACCGCCGGCGCGCAGGAGGCGAAGATTTCCGAGCGCTTCGCTCGCGCCAATGACGATTATGGCGCGATCATGGTGAAGGCGCTGGCCGATCGCCTCGCCGAAGCCTTCGCCGAGCGCATGCATGCGCGCGTGCGCCGGGAGTTCTGGGCCTATGCGGCGGATGAGACGCTGACGCCGGAGCAGCTGATCGGCGAGGATTATCGCGGCATTCGCCCGGCGCCCGGCTATCCGGCGCAGCCCGACCATACCGAGAAGGCGACGCTGTTCAGCCTGCTGGAGGCGACGAAGCGCACCGGCGTCATGCTGACGGAGAGCTACGCCATGACGCCGGCCTCATCGGTCAGCGGACTCTATTTCGCGCATCCGCAGGCGCATTATTTCGGCGTCGCCAAAGTGGAGCGCGATCAGGCGGAGGATTACGCCGTGCGCAAGGGTGTCTCCACCGCCGAGATCGAGCGCTGGCTCGCGCCGGTGCTGAATTACGAGACGCGCGTGGCCGAACCAGCGGAGTGAGTCTTCCTTCTCCCGCTTGCGGGAGAAGGTGGCCCGGCGTAGCCGGGTCGGATGAGGGCCCCCGACCTCTCGCGGTCCCTCGTCATCATCGGCGTTCGGTCATTCCGCACGACGGGGCTGGCCCTCATCCGACCCTCCTGGCGCGAGGGCCACCTTCTCCCGCCCTGCGGGAGAAGGAAGGGCGCGCGCTCAACTCGGGACGCCCTCAGCCGCCGAGCGCCGCCTTCACTGCCGCGCTCGCCTTGCCGAAATCGATGCGGCCCGTGTATTTCGCCTTGAGCGCGGCGACGACCTTGCCCATATCCTTGATCGAGGCGGCGCCGGTCTCGGCGATGGCGGCCTTTATCGCCTCGGCGACCTCGGCCTCGCCGAGCTGCTGGGGTAGATATTCCGCGATCACGGCGATCTCGGCGCGCTCCTTCTCGGCGAGCTCGGGGCGGCCGCCCTTCTCGTAGATTTCCACCGATTCCTGGCGGCTCTTCACCATTTTCTGCAGCAGAGCGAGAATATCGTCGTCGCCCAGCGTCTTGCCCGTGGCGCGCGCTTCGATGTCGCGATCCTTGAGCCCCGCGGTGATCATGCGGATCGTCTCGACCTTCTGCTTTTCGCCGCTCTTCATCGCCGCCTTGAGGTCGGCCGTGAAACGTTCGCGCATTGTATTTCCACTTCGCAGTGAAATGTTCTAGACGTGCTTGCGATCCGAAGGGATCGCGGCAATCTAGATTTTTCGAGGGATGGCGGGCGCCCGATGGCGGCGCGCCGGCGGATGAGGGTGAGGCATAGAGCGCGGATGAGCCCGGATCAAGACGCAGCGACGGGTTGGACGGTTCCGGTCCACACGGGGGTTCTGGTCCTCGCCAGCGGCGAGGCGATTTTCGGCTTCGGCTTCGGCTCCGTGGGCTCGGCCGTCGGCGAGGTCTGCTTCAACACCGCCATGACCGGCTATCAGGAAATCCTCACCGATCCTTCCTACGCCGGGCAGATCGTCACCTTCACCTTTCCGCATATCGGCAATGTCGGCGTCAATGACGAAGATGTCGAGACCGTCGATCTCGACAGTCGCTCCGGCGTGCGCGGCGTCATTGTCGCGGCGCCGTCGAGCGACCCGTCCAATTATCGCGCGCTGCGGCCGCTCGGCGAATGGCTCGCCGCACGTGGAATCATCGGCCTCTGCGGCCTGGACACGCGCGCGCTGACGGCGCTGATCCGCGAGAAGGGCATGCAGAACGCCGTCATCGCCTTCGCGCCGGACGGCGTGTTCGACCTCGCAGCGCTGCGCGCCGAGGCCGCCGCCTGGCCGGGCATTGATGGCATGGATCTCGTGCCCTCCGTCACCGCGCCCGCGCGCTATGAGTGGGACGAGACCGTCTGGCGGCAAGCCTCCGGCTATGGCAAGCGCGAGGGCGCGAAGCTCCGCGTCGTCGCCGTGGATTATGGCGTGAAGCGCAATATTCTGCGGCTGCTGGCCGAGGCGGGCTGCGAGGTGATCGTCGTGCCGGCGACGACCAGCGCGCAAGAGATTCTCGCGCTTTCGCCCGATGGCGTGTTTCTCTCAAACGGGCCGGGCGATCCGGCCGAGACCGGCAAATACGCCGTGCCCACCATTCGCGAGCTCTTGGCGGCGAAAATCCCCACCTTCGGCATTTGCCTCGGCCATCAGATGATGGCGCTCGCCGTCGGCGCGAAGACGCAGAAAATGCCGCAGGGCCATCACGGCGCCAATCATCCGGTGAAGGATTTCACCACCGGCAAGGTGGAGATCGTCTCGATGAACCATGGCTTCGCCGTGGATCGCGACAGCCTGCCGGCCAATGTCGCCGAGACGCATCGCTCGCTGTTCGACGGCTCCAATTGCGGCATTGCGCTGGCTGATCGCCCCGCCTTCTCGGTGCAGCACCACCCCGAGGCCTCCCCCGGCCCGCAGGACAGCCATTATCTCTTCGCGCGCTTCGTCGATTTGATGGAGAAGGCGCGGGCGTGAGCCTATAGCGAGAGCCATGAGACGCGACGAGGCCATGGAACGACTGAGAGCGCATGAAGCCGAGTTGCGGCGGCTCGGTGTGCTCAGTCTCTATTTGTTCGGCTCCACCGCTCGCGACGAAGCCGGCTCGACATCGGATGTCGATTTGTTTTTCGACTATCGAAAAGGCGAGCTCGGCCTTTTCGAACTGATGGACCTAAAGGATTATGCGCGCGACCTTCTCGGGACCCCAGTCGACATCATGACTCGCGACAGCTTGCACAAGGCGTTGCGGGAACGGATCGAAGTAACCGCGTTGCGTGTGTTCTGATGGCGATCCCATCGAATGTTCCGTGCCTGCAGGACATCATCGAAGCGATAGAGCATATTCATGAGTGCATGGCCGAGGCCTCGCTCGACGATTTCGAAGCCGATTGGCGACGACAATGGCTCGTCGAACGCGGCGTCGAGATCATTTCCGAAGCCAGCCGGCATCTCGATGATGAGCTGAAAGCGCGTCATCCAGAAATTCCCTGGCGCAAGGTGGCCGGCATCGGCAATGTGCTCCGGCACAGCTACGAGACAGTCGCCGCAGCCATCCTGTGGAAGCTCGCGCAGAGCGACCTCCAACCATTGGAAAAAGTCTGCCGCGCGGAACTCGAATCCTTACGAAAAAAGCCTGCTTCTGACTAACAGGCGTAGCGATGACGCCCCTCACCCGATCGCGATCGCCGACACCAGCCGCCCATAGTCCGGCTCCTTGCGATGCACGCTGCGGCGGTAGCTGAAGCAGCGCGCCTCGTCCGCATAAGTGTCGATGCGCAAATTCTCGAAAGAAGCCACATTTGCCGCTTCGACGCGCCGCGTGATGAAAGCGGGCAGATCGAACATGGAATGCCCGTCGCGCGTCGAAGGCGTGAAGAAGCGCGCAAAACCGGCGTCCTCGGCGAGGAAACGCTCGACGAACTCGCCGCCCACCTCATAGCTCTCGCGGCCGATCGCCGGGCCGAGCGCGACATGAATGTCGGCGCGATGCGCGCCGCGCGTCTCCATCAGAGCGATCGTCGCCTCGATCATGCCGGTGAGCGCGCCCTTCCATCCCGCGTGGCAGGCGCCGATGACGCCGGCGCGCGCGTCGGCGAAGAGCAGCATGCCGCAATCGGCGCCGGTGACGCCGAGCGCCAGCCCGACCACATCGGTGACAAGCCCGTCGCAGCGCGGCCGCTCGGCCTCCGCCCAAGGCTCGGAGACGTAAAGCGCGTCGCGCGAATGAATTTGATAGGCCACGAGCAGACGATGCGCCTGCGCGCCCAGCCGCCGCGCCATGCGCGCGCGATTCTCGGCGACGCGCGCGGACTCATCGCTGGAGCCGACGCCGCCATTGAGCGAAGCGTAAACGCCCTCCGACACGCCGCCGGCGCGCGTGAAGAAAGCGTGCCGCACGCCCGGCAGAGCGAGATTGCCGGCGCCGAGCGCGGCCGGCTCCTCCATCGTCTCGGTCATTGGAAAAACCCTGGCAGAAGCGGCATGTCGGGATGCGTCACGGCGATGACCTTGAACAATTCGCCCATGTCGCGCTTGGGATCGCCGGCGCCGATGAGACGCGCGAGCGCAATGTCGATCTCGGCGCGCTGCTCTGAGGTCGCGCGTTTCTTCAAGGCTTCGGCGCGCTCGACGACGCCGAGCTGGCGCAGAAACGCGCCCTGCGTCACCGGCCCTTGCACTTTGGCGCCGGCCGCCGTCGCCGCGCGGGCGAGCGCCGCGAAATCGACATGGGTGGTCAAATCGGCCTCGCCCGGCGCCTCCAGCGGATCGACATAGGCGTGGCGCGACACGGCCTGCAATGTCTCGCCCAGCGCCGTCTGCGTATAGCCATAATCGATGACGAGCAGCACTCCGCCTTGCGCGACGAGACGCGCGGCGATATCGCGCATGATGCGCGCGCCGATCGCGCCGATCTCTATGATCGAGCCTTCCGGCGCCGCGACGGTGAGATCGGGCTCGACGCCCTCGCCGACGCCGAACGCCAACGCGCCGCTCTCGTCCAGACCGACGAGGCGCTCGCTCCAGCCGCGCTCCGTCTGCACGAAATGACGCACCGGCAGCGCGTCGAAAAACTCATTGGCGATGATGATCGCCGGCCCGTCTGGAATGCGCGCGACATCCGCGCTCCAGGAGACTTGCGCCGGCGCATTGGCGAGCGTCTGCCGCTGCCGCGCCTCGAGCACAGGGCTCATCTCGACGAGATGAACATCCAGCGCGGACAGAAAATCCGGCGCGATGCGCGCGACGCGCAGCGCATCCGCCATCAGCGTGCCGCGGCCCGGACCGAGCTCGACGAGCCGCAGCGGCGAGGGCGAGCGCGCGGCGCGCCACGCCTCTTGCGCGAAAAGGCCGATGAGCTCGCCGAACATTTGGCTGATCTCCGGCGCAGTGATGAAATCGCCGCCGGCGCCGAAGGGATCGCGCGTCGTGTAATAGCCCTTGGTGGGATGCGACAGCGCGAGCGTCATGTAACGCTCGAGCGTGATCGGCCCCTCTTGCGCGATGAGCTCGACGATGTCTTGGCGCAGAGCGCTCATGCTTCGACTCTCTGCGGGCGCAGCGCGTAGAGGATCAATCCCGCGCCGATCGCGATCATCGGCGCCGAAAGCGCCATGCCCATTGTGAGGCCATTGTCCAGCGCCTCCGACAGCGGATCGGGCTCGCGAAAGAATTCACTGACGATGCGCGCCGCGCCATAGCCGACGCCGAAGAGCCCGGTGGCGAGGCCCGGCCGCTTCAGCGCGCCGCGCTGCGCGGCGATGGCGAGCAGAATATAGAGCGCGACGCCCTCGAGCCCCGCCTCATAGAGCTGGCTCGGGTGGCGAGGCGCATCGCCGGCGCCGGGAAACACCATGGCCCAAGGAACATCGCTCTCGCGGCCCCACATCTCCGGCTTGATGAAATTGGCGAGGCGGCCGAAGAAAATGCCGATCGGCGCGACGGTCGCGCAAATATCGGCGACGGTGAGAGCGAGAATCTTCTCACGCCATGCGAACAGCGTCATGGCCACGATCGCGCCGATCAGCCCGCCGTGAAAGGCCATTCCGCCTTTCCAGGTTTTGATGATCTCTTCTGGATGCGCGAAATAGAAGGCGCGCTCATAGAAGAGCACATGGCCGAGCCGCCCGCCGATGATGACGCCGAGCGCGACATAGACGAGCAAATCGTCGAGACTCTCGCGCGAGGGATGCGCGACCTTTCCCCACAAATGCTCGCGCGAGACGAGCCGGCGCGCATAGAGCCAGCCGAGCGCGAGCCCGGCGATATAGGCGAGCGCATACCAGCGTATGGGCAGCGGTCCGAGCTCGACCAGAACCGGGTCGATCATCGGAAAGGGAAGCGCGAGAATAGGCATGACGACTCGTGGTTGCAGCGAATGGCCGCGAGCTTAGCGCGCGATGGCGCGTCTGTCATGACCGCTTCATTTCGGCTCGAATGGCGCAGGACGGCGAAAAGCGCCCTGACGCTCGAGCATCCAGCCCGGATATTCCTTCGCCAGCGCGCTCGCCGCGTCGAGCCGCTCCATATCCTGCGCACCGAGCTGCAGCTTCACAGCTGCGAGATTTTGCTCGAGCTGATCGATGCGCCTCGCGCCGATGATGACGGTGGTGACGAAAGGCTTGGCGAGAACATAGGCGAGCGCGACCTCGGCGACGCTCGCGCCGTGCTTCGCGCCGATCTCACGCATCGCCGCGACGCAAGCGAAGGCGTGATCCTTGTCGACGGGCGGGAAATCGAAGGAGACGCGGCGGCCCTCGGCGCCCTCGGGCGCGCCCGGTCCATATTTGCCCGAGAGCAGGCCGCCGGCGAGCGGCGACCACACCATGAGGCCGAGCTTTTCTTCTGTGAGCAGAGGGACGATCTCGCGCTCGAGATCGCGGCCGGCGATGGAATAATAGGCCTGCACCGTCTCGTAACGCGCATAGCCCAGCCGCTCCGAGACGCCGAGCGCCTTGGCGATGCGCCAAGCCTGCCAATTGGAGAGGCCGATGTAGCGCACCAGCCCGCGCGAGACGAGATCGTCCAGCGCACGCAATGTCTCGTCGATCGGCGTCACGGCGTCATTGCCGTGGATCTGATAGAGATCGATGTGATCGGTCTGCAAGCGCTCGAGGCTGGCCTCGACGCTGTCCATTATATGCCCGCGCGAGGCGCCGCGATCATTGGGGCCGGCGCCGGTCTCGCCATAGAATTTGGTGGCGATGACGACGTCCTTGCGTTTCACGCCGAGATCGACGAGCGCTTGCCCCACCATTTTCTCCGAACGGCCGAAGGAATAGACATCGGCCGTGTCGATGAAATTGACGCCGGCCGCGAAAGCGCGCTCGATGATGCGCATCGCCGCCTGCTGATCGACATCGGCGATCGCGCCCCATATTCCGGCGCCGCCCGCCTCGCCGAAGGTCATCGCGCCGAGGCAGATTTCCGAGACGAAGAGGCCGGTGCGGCCGAGCTGATTGTAACGCATCACGCCGCCTTCGCCTGCGCGCCATATTTGCCGTAGAAGCTCTCGCCCTTTTTCGCCATCTCGCGCAGCTCGGCGGGTGCGGCGAAGCGCTCGCCATATTTCTGCGTCAGCGCGTCGCAAATGGCGACGAAGGCCGCCGTTCCGACGCCGTCGATGTAAGACAAAGTGCCGCCGGTGAAAGGCGCGAAGCCGAAGCCGAGAATGGAGCCGACATCCGCCTCGCGCGGATCGGTGACGACGCCCTCGAACAAGACGCGCGCCGCCTCCACCGCCTGCACGGCGAGGAAGCGCTGCTTCAGCTCCTCCACATCGATGGCGTCGGGATCGAGCTTCTCGTCGGCGAGCGCGGCGAGGCCCGGCCACAGGCTCTTCTTGCCGCTCGCCGGATAATCATAGAATCCCTTGCCGTTCTTGCGGCCGAGGCGCCCTTCCTGCTCCACCATGAAATGCAGCACGCGCTCCTGCGTCGGATCGACGGCGGCCTCGCCGAGATCCTTCTTGGTCGCGAGATGGATTTTCCAGGCGAGATCGAGCGCGATCTCGTCATTGAGCGAGAGTGGGCCGACCGGCATTCCGGCCATGCGCGCGGCGGTCTCGATCATCGCCGGCGGCACGCCTTCGGTGAGCATGATCTGCCCTTCGCGCACGAAATTGAGCACGCAGCGATTGGCGTAGAAGCCGCGTGAATCATTGACGACGATCGGCGTCTTTTTCAGCACGCGCACGAAATCCAGCGCCGTCGCCACGGCGCGATCATTGCTCTTCTTGCCGCGGATCACCTCGACGAGCAGCATTTTCTCCACCGGCGAGAAGAAATGAATGCCGACGAAATTCTCGGGGCGAAGCGACGTCTCGGCCAGCGAGCTGATCGGCAGAGTGGAGGTGTTGGAGGCGAAGATCACATCCGGCCCCACGACCGCTTGCGCCTTTTTCGTTACTTCCGCCTTCACGCCGCGCTCCTCGAACACGGCCTCGACGATAAGATCGGCGCCGGCGAGCTTCTCATAATCGGGCGTCGCTGTGATGCGCGAAAGCAGCGCTTCCTTGTCCGCCGCCGTGGCGCGGCCGCGCGACACCTGGCCGGAGATGAGCTTGTCGATCACCGCCTTGCCCTTGTCGGCGCTCTCCTGATCGCGATCGATCAGCACCACTTCTATGCCGGCGAGCGCGCTGACATAAGCGACGCCCGCGCCCATGAAGCCGGCGCCGAGCACGCCGATCTTGGCGAATTTCGCCGGCGGAATTTCCTTCGGCCGATGCGCGCCCTTCTCCAGCTCATTCTTGGAGAGGAACAGCGAGCGGATCATCGCCGCGGCCTGCTTGGAGCGCAGAATATGCGCGAACCAGCGCGCCTCGACGCGTAGGCCGAGATCGAAGGGCAGTTGCAGCCCCTCGAAGACGCTGTGCAAGATCGCCTTGGCGGCCGGATAATTGTCGAAGGTCTCGCGGCGGTAGATGGCGTTGGCGGCCGGCCATACCATCATGCCGCCGGGCGAATAGACGCGGCCGGACGGCGGCTTGAAGCCTTCGACGTCCCAAGGCGCCTTGCCCTTGCCGCCATTGACGATCCATGCGCGCGCCCGCTCGACGATCTCGCCTTCCGGCGCGAGCTCGTGAACGAGTCCGGCGGCCTTTGCCTTGGACGCTTTCAATTGCTCGCCCTTGAACAGCAATTGCAGAGCGTCGCCCGTCTGCATCAGCCGCGCGATGCGCTGCGTGCCGCCGGCGCCGGGGAAGAGGCCGACCTTGATTTCCGGCAGGCCGACCTTTGTTTTGTCCGAGTCGGAGAGCACGCGATAATGGCAAGCGAGCGCCAGCTCGAAAGCGCCGCCGAGACAGGCGCCGTGAATGGCGATGGCGAATGGCTTGCCATTGGTCTCGAGCTTGCGATAGAGCAGCGACAATCTGCGCGCGCCTTCGAAGAACTGCTTCATCGCAGCCTCTTCGCCCTGCTCGCGCACGGCCTTCGCATATTCCACCGCGCTCTTCTGCAGCATGGAGAGATCGGCGCCGCCGGAGAAAGCCGGCTTGCCCGATGCGATCACGCAGCCCTTGATCTCAGGATTGCTCGCCACCTCGTCGATGACTTTTTCCAATTCGTCCATCACCTCGAAGGTGATGACGTTCATCGAGCGGTCGGGGCTGTCCCAGGTGAGCAGAGCGACGCCGTCGGCGCCGGTCTCGAAACGGAAATTGACGAGGTTCATCGGGTCGCTCCCGCAGGCTTGAAATTCACACGCGCTCGATGATCGTCGCGGTTCCCATTCCCGCGCCGATGCAGAGCGTCACCAGCGCCGTGGACTTGCCGCTGCGCTCCAATTCATCCAGCGCCGTGCCGACCAGCATCGCGCCGGTGGCGCCGAGCGGATGGCCGAGGGCGATGGCGCCGCCATTCACATTCACTTTTGCATCGTCGAGGCCGAAAGCCTGCATGAAGCGCAGCACCACAGCGGCGAAAGCCTCGTTCACCTCTATGAGGTCGATGTCGGAAAGGCTCATGCCGGTCTTGGCGAGCAGCTTCTTCGTCACATCCACCGGGCCGGTCAGCATCAGCGCCGGCTCGGAGCCGATATTGGCGAAAGCGCGCACGCGCGCGCGGGGCTTCAGCCCATGGCGCTCGCCCGCCTCGCGCGAGCCGAGCAGCACCGCGGCGGCGCCGTCGACGATGCCGGAGGAATTGCCGGCGTGATGCACATGGGTCAATTTCTCGACGTCGGGATGCGCCTGAATGGCGACCGCATCGAAGCCCGCCTGCTCGGCGAAGAAAGCGAAGGACGGCTTCAGCGCGGCGAGCGACTGCATATCGGTCGCGGGGCGCATATGCTCGTCGCGATCCAAGATGGTGAGGCCGTTGACGTCCTTCACCGGCGCGATGGATTTCGAAAAGCGCTTCTCTTCCCAGGCGCGCGCGGCGCGCTGCTGCGACTGCACGGCGTAAGCATCGACGTCATCGCGCGAGAAGCCATATTTCGTCGCGATGAGATCGGCAGAGACGCCCTGCGGCATGAAGTAGGAGGGGATGGCGATGGTCGGATCGACCGGCCAGGCGCCGCCGGAGGCGCCGATGCCGACGCGGCTCATGCTCTCGACGCCGCCGCCGATGGTCAGCTCATGCTGGCCGGACATGATCTGCGCCGCTGCGAAATTCACCGAGTCGAGACCGGAAGCGCAAAAGCGATTGATCTGCACGCCGGGCACATCATAGCCATAGCCGGCGGAGATCGCCGCGGCGCGGGCGATGTCGCCGCCCGCCTCGCCGACCGGATCGACGCAGCCGAGGATCACGTCATCGACCGGCGCGCCGTCGAGATTGTTCCGCTCCTTCAGCGCGGAGAGAGCGGTGACGGCGAGGCCGAGGCTCGACACCTCATGCAGCGAGCCATCGGGCTTGCCGCGCCCGCGCGGCGTGCGCACGGCGTCGTAGATATAGGCTTCGGGCATGAAGCAACTCCGTTGCTGAGCGAATAGCGAATAGGGAGCAGCGAATAGCTCGCCTCTCTCTATTCGCTACTCCCTATTCGCCAAACTCAAAACATCTCCCCCGGCAGGCTCATCAGCGTATCGACGCCCGCCGTGATGCGCGCCAGACGAAAGCCCGTCTCGGGCAGCATCTTCTCCATATAGAATTTGCCCGTCGTCAGCTTGGCGTCGAGCCAGGCAGCATCGCCTTGCGCCTCCTTCTTCCTGGCGAGCGCAGCGCGGGCGATGCGCGCCCATGTGTAGCCGAGCGCCACGCGGCCGAAGAGATGCATGTAATCATAAGATGCGCCGGCGCCATTGTCGGGCTTGGCGAGCGCATTCTGCATCAGCCAGATCGTGGCCTTTTGCAAATCGCCGAGCGCAGCCTTCAGCGGCTCCACGAAGGGCTTCATCTCGTCGGAGCTCTCGTGGGCGATGAAGTCGCTCACCTCCGCGAAATAAGCCATTGCGGCGCGGCCATTGTCCTTGGGCAATTTGCGGCCGACGAGATCGAGCGCCTGAATGCCATTGGCGCCCTCATAGATCATGGTGATGCGCGCGTCGCGCACGAATTGCTCGACGCCATTCTCGTCTATGTAGCCGTGCCCGCCCCATATCTGCTGCGCCTTCACCGCGCTCTCGAAGCCGAGATCGGTGAGCACGCCCTTCAGCACCGGCGTCAGCAGGCCGAGACGATCGTCCGCCGCCTGACGCGCCTTCGCATCCTCCGAGCGATGCGCGATATCGCTGTCCAGCGCGGTGGCGAGAGCGAGGCCCCGCGCCGCCTCGTTGAAGGCCTTCATCTCCATCAGCGCGCGCCGCACGTCGGGATGCACGATGATGGGATCGGCGCCGCCGCCGGCGTTCTTGGCGCCGGTGAGCGCGCGTCCCTGCAGGCGCTCCTTGGCGTAGGCGGCCGCATTCTGATAGGCGACCTCCGATTGCGCGAGACCCTGCACGGCGACGCCGAGCCGCGCCTCGTTCATCATCACGAACATCGCATTGAGGCCCCGATTGGGCTCGCCGACCAGAAAGCCCCTGGCGCCGTCATAATTCATCACGCATGTGGCGTTGCCGTGAATGCCCATCTTATGCTCGAGCGCGCCGCAGCGCACCGCGTTGCGCGCGCCGAGAGTCCCATCGGGATTCACCTCGTATTTCGGCACGATGAAAAGGGAGATGCCCTTCACCCCCGCCGGCGCGCCTTCGATACGCGCGAGCACGAGATGTATAATGTTCTCGGAAAGATCATGCTCGCCGGCGGAGATGAAAATCTTCTGCCCGGTGATGGAATAGGAGCCGTCCTCGCGCGGGCTCGCCTTGGTGGTGAGCAGGCCGAGATCGGTGCCGCATTGCGGCTCGGTGAGATTCATCGTGCCGGTCCAGCGGCCCGCCGCCATGGGCGGCGCGAAGAGGCGCTTCTGCTCCTCGCTGCCATGCCGCAGCAGCGCGGCGAGCGCGCCTTGCGTCAGGCCCGGATACATTGCGAAGGACATGTTGGCCGCCGAGGCGAATTCATTCATCACCACGGCCAACGTATAAGGCAGGCCCTGTCCGTCATATTCGGGCGGAACCGCCAGCCCCACCCAGCCGCCGGCGACGAATTCGCGATACGCCTCCTTGAAGCCCGCGGGAGTCGTGACGTCGCCAGCCGCGTCCAGCCGGCACCCTTCCGCATCGCCGCTGCGGTTCAAGGGCTGCAGCCGCTCCTCGCAGATTTTCCCCGCCTCGCCGATGATCTGCGCCAGAACGTCGGGCGCAGCGTCGGCGAATCCGGGCAGATTGCCATAGCGCTCGAAATGCAGGACGTCGTTCAAGAGGAAGAGAGTGTCGTCCACCGGGGCCTTGTAGATCGGCATGAGAGCCCTCCCTGCGCGGATCCGTTAGGTGATATCTCGATATAGGCGTTTTCCCGGGGATCGGCCGGCTCATCGACGATCATGCGCCTGTCTCGGTTACGAAAACGCAACGTCGAACGCGTTTGGACGCCGAAAGACAAGTCGTTCATAATGCGTGCGAATCGGGGGTTCGTTGCGTGCGTCCTGCGCAGCAATAGGTAGAGAGCCGGCCCTTCCTGCGCAATAGGGGAGCCACGCGGTCGGCTCCGCGCAAGCGTTAACCATTTATTTACCTTCTTCGAAGGAAAGTCCCCGGCGACGGCGTACCCCGCCCTCACAGCGTTCCGGCGCGATTCGCGCCTCTCGAGTCGTCGCTCGTCCAGTTTTCCCCAGGCCAACACGGGTCGAGCCCGCCGGATATCCGATGACAGAGGCATTTTCCTGGAGCTTCAAGGGTCTAGATCACGAAACCCGCGATGTCGCGCGCGCCGCCGCACGTCGCTCGGGCAAGAGCCTTTCCGCTTGGCTCGATGACGTGATCCAAGAAAAAGCCAATTTCGACGACCGCTCTTCCGGCGTCGATGACGAGGAGCCGAGCGCTCCGGCGCGCCGGCGCGCGCTGCGCTCGCGTCTCTACGGACGCAATGATCGCGGCCGCATGCGCCGAGACGCGCCGAGACGCGACATGCGCGACGAGGAGACGGAAGACGATTTCCGCGCGCTCGCGCCGCGCGGCCGCGCCGAGGTCGACGCCAAGGCCATCGTCGACGACGCCGTCGCGCTCTTCGAGCGGCGTTCCGCCGAGAGCGAGCGCAAGACGGCCAACGCCCTCTCCGGCCTCGCCAAGCTGATCGACCGCAATCATACGAGCCGCGCGCGCCTCGGCGACGATATCGGCGCGGTGATGGACCGGCTCGGCCGCATAGAGGAGCGCATCGCCACCCGCCCGGATGAAGGCGTGCGGCCGATCCGCAATGCGCTGGCCCGGCTCGAGGCGCGCATCGACAGCCTCTCCACCGACGATCGCGCCTATGAGTTCGAGAATGCGCTCGGCGCGCTCGATCAGCGGCTCGCCGAGATAGCGGCGCGGCTGGACGAGGAAGCCGAGGAGCGCCGCGCCGCCGAGCTGCGCCGGCGTCAAGAACGAGAAAAGCAAGAGCGCGACAAGCAGGAGCGCGACGGCCGGCAGGAGCGCGATCGTCGCTCCGCCGCGCGGCGTCCGCTCGCCGAGGCCGTCGCCGAGATCACCGAGCGCCAGCGCGCGCTCGAGGAGCAGGCGGGCGACGATTTCGTCGCCAGAGCGGCGATCGAGGCGCGGCCGACGATCTTCGACGGTCTCGCCGAATCGATCGAATCGCTGTCGCGCCAGCTGATGTCCGCCCGCGCCGAGCAGAATGTTCAGGGTGAGCAGCAGGCGGCAGTCGTCGCTCAGATCGATCTGTTGCGCTGCGATCTCGAAGGGCTCTCCCGCGCGCTCGTCGATCTCGCGCCGCGCGCCTCCGTGGCCGCCGTCGAATCGGCGCTGCGGGAGCTGACCGAGCGCGTCGAGGCGCAGCGTCTCTATGGCGTCGAGGAGATGGTTCTGGCGCCGGTGGAGCGCCTCACGGCCGATCTCGCCTCCATATTGCGCGATCTCGATCCGAGCCGCATCGTCGCCGTCCTTTATGAGGAAGTGCGCGCGCTGAACGAGAAGCTCGCCGAACATCACGCCGCCGGCGGCGCCGATCGCGCCGCCATCGATGCGATCGCCGGCGAGACGCGCGAGATTCACGAGCTGCTGAAGGCGGTATCGCGCCGTCCTCTGCCGATCGAGAAGCTCGAGGCCGGCATCGCCGCCCTGACCACGCAAGTCGACGAGCTGAGCGCCGTCGGCGCCAATGTCGCCACGGCCAAGGATGTGAGCGAGCTCGTGCAGAGCATTCGCTCCATCGTCTCGACCGAGATCGGCGGCTCCTTCGCCACGCTCGAGCGCCGGCTCGAATATTTCGCAGCCAAGCTCGACAACATCTCGACGAAATCGGGCGGCGGCAAGCGCTTCGACGAGATCAACGAGCGCATCGAGCAGGTCCATAAATCGCTCGCCGCGCGCATAGAGCGCAATGGCTCGGGCGTCGACGCGAGCAAGGTCGAGCAGCTCTTCGCCTCCTTCGCCAAGAAGATCGACGCAGCCGCAGAGGCGAAAATCGTAAATCCGGTGGGCGAGCTCGGCCGCAAGATCGAGAAGCTCGAGCAGAGGCTCCAGCCCGCCACAACGGCGCAGAAATCCGCGGACTCCGAGCAGCTGCGCGAGATCGCCGCGGCGATGAACGCGCTGCGCTCCGAGGTCGAGCGCAAGGGCAATGGCGGCGCCGGCGTCGATCCCAATCAGTTCGAGCGGCTGTTCAGCTCCCTCTCCAAGAAAATCGACGCGGCGAGCGAGGCCCGGATCGTTCATCCGGGCTTCGACGAGCTCGGCCGCAAGATCGAGAAGCTCGAGCAGCGGCTCCAGCCCGTCGCCGCCAGCGCGCAGAAATCCGCCGGCTCAGAGCAATTGCGCGAGCTGGCCGAGCGCATCGACCATGTCCACGCCGAGCTCGCCGCGCGCATCGATTCGAGCGCGCGCCGGCGCGGCGACGACGCCAATGTGCAATTGGCGGAGCTGGTCGGGCAGCTGGCGCAGAAGATGGATGCGGCGCTCGATCCCGAGGCCGATCGCAGCGCCTTCGGCGCGCTCGAGCAGCAGATCGGCCGGCTCGCGGAACGGCTCGACCGCGCCGACATGAACGCCGATTCCTTCGCCGCCATAGAGCGGGCGCTGGGCGCGCTCTCCACCAAGGTCGAGGAGACGCGCAGCTCCACCATGCGCGTCGCCGAGATCGCCGCCCGCGAGGCCGCGCAGGATGCGCTGCGCGACGCGACGCTTCACGGCGGCTTGCAGGACGCGCTGGAGAAGGAGCTGGTCGAGCTGCGTCATTTCCAGGACGAGGCCGGCCATCGCACCAATCAGACGCTCGCCGCCGTCCATGAGACGCTGCAGCGCGTCGTCGAGCGTCTCTCCATGTTCGAGGACGAGCTGACCGATCTGCGCAAGGCCAAGCCGGGCGCAGCCGCGGAGCCGCAGCGCGCCAAGGACGGGACCGAGCAGCGCCGCGCCGCGCGCGTGAAATCCGCGGCGCCGGTCGGCGATGTCGAGGATATTCTGCTGGAGCCGGGCGACCGCCGCCCGCGCCGCGAGCCGATGGTCTCCCGCGACGACGATCGCTCCGGCTCTGTGCAGCAGGATTTCATCGCGGCCGCGCGCCGCGCCGCCCAGCAGGCCGCGGTCGACGCCCAGGCGGCGGCCGCGCAGGGCAAGGCCGCCCAGGGCAAGGCGGCCAAGAAGATCGCCGCCGAGCAGAAGCCGGAGCCCGAGCGCGTCGCCGCGGCGGGCGGCGGAGTCGGCGCGGCGCTGCAATCCCGCCGTCGGCCGCTGCTGCTCGGCGTCGGCGTGCTGGTGCTGCTCTACGGCGCCTATCAGATCGCGCGCGTCACGCTCGACAATCCGGCTCCGCAGGCGTCCGCCATTCAGGCGGAGCCGAACGAGGCGACCGCCTCCGTCGAGCCCGCCGACAAGGATGCGGCGGGCGAGCCCAAGGACGCCTCCGCCAAGGATGCGGCTCCCAAGGACGCCGCTTCCAAGGACGCCGCCTCGCATGAGCCGAGCGCTCCCGCCCCCGCCACTGTGTCGGCCGCCGAGCCTCCCAAGGCGCCGGCCGCCGCGCCGAGGCCGATCGGCCTTCCGACCCTTGCGCCCGGCGGCTCCGGCGTCGGCTCCTTCGCTCCCAATCCGCAGGCCCCGGCGCCCGGACGCTTCGGCGCCCAGACGGTCGATCCCATGCCGGTCGGCGCGATCGGAACGCCCGCCGCCAATGCGCCCGCCGCGCCGCGGCAGGACGTGCTCGGCGTCATCAAGGAGATCGCCGCAGCCGGCGACGCCAGCGCCCAATATGAGCTCGGCCTGCGTTATTCGGAGGGTCGCGGCGGCGCCCCGCGCGATCCCAAGATCGCCTTCCAATGGTTCGAGAAGGCGGCCGAAAAGGGCCTCGCTCCAGCGCAATATCGGCTCGGCTCCATCTATGAGAAGGGCATGGGCGTCGAGCGCGACTACGCCAAGGCGCTGTCCTGGTACAAGCGCGCCGCCGACGCCGGCAACGCCCGGGCGATGCACAACCTCGCCGTGCTGCACGCCGGCGGCGGCGACGGCAAGCCGGATTACGACCAGGCGGCGCTATGGTTCCGCAAGGCGGCCGAATATGGCGTGCGCGACAGCCAGTTCAATCTGGCCATTCTCTACGCCCGCGGGCTCGGCGTTCCGCAGAGTCTGACGCAGTCCTATCTGTGGTTCTCGGCCGCCGCCACTCAGGGCGACGAGGACGCCGGCAAGAAGCGCGACGAGGTCCGCGCCCGTCTCGACTCCAAGGACATGGCCGCCGCCAAGGCGCTCGTCGACGGCTTCCGCCCCAAGCAGCCGGACAACGCCGCTAATGACGTGCCGCCGCCCCCCGGCGGCTGGGAGAACGCCAAGGCCCCCGCCAAGCCGGAGGGAAAGCCCGCCGCCGGCAAGCCGAAGGTCTCCGCGCTTTAAAACGCCGCGGCGACGGCGAAACGAAATCGAAACGCCCCGCGGCCGGCCGCGGGGCGTTTTCGCTTTCGACGCGCCAATTCTGCTATAAGCGCCCGACCCGTTTGCCGCGCGGCCGAGGAGCCCTCATGTCGGAAGAAACCAAGATCGCTCTGCTCGAGCGCATCGCCACAGCGCTGGAGCGGCTCGCCCCGCCGCCGCCGCGCGCGGTGGATTTTTCCAGCGCCGAGGCCTTCGTCTGGCGCGCCGCGCGCGGAGAATTCTCGCCCGTCGCGGAGATCAATCGCGTCGATCTCTCGCTGCTCGAGGGCGTCGAGCGGCAGCGCGATCAGCTCATCGACAACACGCGCCGCTTCGCGCGCGGGCTGCCGGCCAATAATGCGCTGCTCTGGGGCGCGCGCGGCATGGGCAAATCCTCGCTCGTCAAAGCCGTGCATGCGACGATCGCGCGCGAAAAGGAATGCGCGCGGCCGCTGAAGCTCATCGAGATTCATCGCGAGGACATAGAGAGCCTGCCCATGCTGCTCTCCACCTTGCGCGAAAAGCCGTTCGGCTTTCTGCTCTTTTGCGACGATCTCTCCTTCGACGCCGCGGAGACGAGCTACAAATCCTTGAAGTCCGCGCTCGAGGGCGGCGTCGAGGGGCGGCCGCGCAATGCGCTGTTCTACGCCACCTCCAACCGCCGCCATCTGCTGCCGCGCGACATGATGGAGAATGAGCGCTCCTCGGCCATCAATCCCGGCGAGGCGGTGGAGGAGAAGGTCTCGCTCTCCGACCGCTTCGGCCTCTGGCTCGGCTTCCACAATTGCAGCCAGGCGGAATATCTCGCCATGGTGCATGGCTATGCGCGCCATCACGGGCTCGAGGCGCCGCAGGAGGCGATCGAGCGCGAGGCGCTGGAATGGTCGATCACGCGCGGCGCGCGCTCCGGCCGCGTGGCGTGGCAATATGTGCAGGACCTCGCCGGACGGCTGGGCAAGCGGCTCGACGGATGATCTAACCCGTTTCGCCCAACGGCAGCACGATGAAGAAGGTCGCGCCGACGCCGGGCTCCGCCTCGACGCTGAGGCGCCAGCCATGGCGATCGGCGATCGCCTTGCAGATGGCGAGGCCGACGCCCGACCCCGGATAATCGACCTTGCTGTGCAATTGCTTCAGCGGCTCGAATATCTTCTGCGCATATTGCGCCTCGAAGCCGATGCCGTCGTCGGCGATGGCGAGGCAGAGCGAGGTCTCGTCGCAAAAGCCCTTTATGTCGATCGCCGCCGGTCGGCCGGGCTTTCTGTATTTGATGGCGTTGGCGAGTATATTCTGCACCAGCCGCTGAAATTGCGTGGCGTCGGCCGTGATGCAGACTTCCGGCAGATCGATCTCCACCCGCGCGCTGGTCTCGGCGATCGTCGGCGACACCGCCGCCAGCGAAAACGCGATGGCCTCGCGCAGATCGAGCACGGCGAGCTCGAGCTCATCGTTCACGATGCGCGAGAAGGACAGAAGATCCTGCACCAGCGCACGCGCGCGCAGCGCCGAAAAGCGCATGACGCTATTGGCGTGGACGATCTCCTCGCGCGCGCCGCGCGAGATGGCCTCCTCCATCAGATCGCCGAAATCGGCGATCTTGCGCAGCGGCTCCTGAAGATCCTGCGAGGCGACGAAAGCGAAACGCGCGAGCCGCTCATTGACGCGCTCCAGCTCCTGCGCGCGGGCGATGAGCGCGGTCTCCTCGGCGCTCGCATCGCGAAGATCGATGATCGTCACGAGAAGGATCGGCTCGCCGTCGCGCGTGATCGAGGAGAAATGCGCATCGACAGAAAAGCGCGCCCCGTCATAGCGAACGCCCTGCAATCCGTGGTCGGAGCCGCCGGCGACAGTCGAAGCCTCCGGCAAGAGACGGGAAAGGGGCTGACCGACGATCGCCTCCTCCGCGGCGAAGCCGAACATGCGGCGCGCCCAGGCGTTGGCGCCGATGACATTACCGAGCTGGTCGACGAGCAGAAACCCCGCGACTGTCTCATCGAACACAAGTCGACGCCAGTCGTCGGCCGTCGCGGCCTCCGACATTCTCCCTCCTCTGGTCGCCTCCGGCCGCGCTGCGGTTTCTCCGCGCGCATTGTCGAGTTCTCGTATCGCCGGACGCAGTCTCCCTTTGCGGATACTGGCCCGAGGCCCCGCCGAGGTAAAGAAGAAATTTGCACACGCCATTTCTATTGGCGGAGCTTCTATTGGCGGCATGAGCTTCGACTTTACAGAGCAAAGCCGATTTCAACTCGATTATAATTCGATTTAATTTAGAGAAAAATACGGCTTCGACAACATTGCAGCAGAGGAAGGATCACGCGACAGGCGTCGTTCGAGCGGCGTAGGCGTGAGCGGCTTCACGCCATTGTGGCGCGCCGCGCCGACAGCGGAACCGGAACCTGCGCCGCCCGCGCGTCGCGAGCGCCGGCTTCGCTTCGGACATCCGGCGCTTCGAGGCCGCTCGCGAAATAGACGCGCAAAACCGAGCCCTCGACAATGAGAGTGACGGGCTCTTTCTCTCCGGCGATGCGGTCGGCGGGAATGAGCGCGTCGCCGCACGTCCAGCGACGGAGGACCACGTCGCCTTGCCGCTCGGGCTGCCAAAATCCTTCGCCCATTCCCGGTCCGTCGAGGCGCAGCGTAATGTCGGCGTCGCGCGTCTCGATCGTCATCCGGGCGACCGCAATGCCGAGACGACGCTCGTCGAATTCGCGAGCGCCCAATGCGCTGGGGCGGCCGGTACGCGATTTCAACCGCAGACGTCTCGCGCCGGCCGGAACCTCGAAGCGCCAAACGCCTTGCGCGTGAAAAGACGGCTCGATGCGGACGCCATCGACATCGAGATGAACGTCGGCGTCGTCGGTGAGCGCGTCGGCCGGAATACGGTCCAGAATCTTCCGACGCAGCGCGCCGAGCCTCTCGTCGTTTCGACTATCGACGATCGGCAGGCGGCTTTTGCAACGCGTTGGCCGATGATCCGGTCGGAGCTCGAGATATTCGGCGTAATTATGCGCGTCCTGGCGATTGTCGAGCTCGTAATAGCTCTCCGCCCAAGCTCCGTCGGCGAGCAGCACATCATGCTCGCCGAGATCGACGTGATAATAGGCCACCTCTCCGACCATCGGCGCGCGAACGATGGTCACCTCATTGACGAGCAATTCGGCGAGGACGAGAAGATCGTCGATGAAGATGGAATGCCGCGGCGAGACGACGAGATCCCGCGCCGGCTGATTGGGGCCGAGCGCGCCTGCGACGATGCGGATGGGCGCGTCTTTCTCGCCGAGAAACTCGCCCCGAAATCTCTGCCGAGCGACCCAGACGACCGGACGCAGCCCACCGAAACGGGTGATGACGAGATCGCCGCGTTTGAGCTCCTCGACCGGGATTTCTCCAGCGGCCGTCGCGATTTTGACGCCGGCGAGAAAGCAGAATGCGGTCGCCGAAAAGGACACGGGACCCAAGGGCGCGGAGCCGATGATCTCATAAACGCCCGATATGCTGATGACCGGATAGCCGCCCGTATATTTCCCGAGATAGACGCCGGATGCGACCAATGTCGCCGAGGACGAGTCGCTCGAATATCGCCACAATTCGATCGATTCGCCGACCGCGGGATTTCCGCTCGCGCTGCGCAGTTGATAATAGAAGTTCTTAGTGGTCGACCCGAGGTCGCCGAGCAGTGTGTTCGAGCCCGATATGAGAGTCGTGTAAGACCCATAAGTGACGGGATTCGAGGACGTGTAAAAAACGTAGTTCATTCGCGCGTTCCGCCTGTAGACCCAAGCGAATATTCGGAGTTTTTACACTAATGGCGGCGAACGGCGGCGGCAACCATGCCGTGCGGGAAACTCGGCGTCGTGATCGGAACCCGTTCCCATCATCGAAAAATGCGGAACAGAAACGAAAACGGCCGCGCTCGTCGCGCGGCCGTGAAATTCCAGCGGACGGGCCGAAAGGCCCGAAGCCTCAGCGGATCACGTAAGGCAGAAGGCCGAGGAAGCGGGCGCGCTTGATGGCCTGGGCCAATTCGCGCTGCTTCTTGGCCGAGACGGCCGTGATGCGCGAGGGCACGATCTTGCCGCGCTCGGAGATGTAGCGCGAGAGCAGACGCGTGTCCTTATAGTCGATCTTCGGGGCGTTGGCGCCGGAGAAGGGGCAGGACTTGCGGCGGCGGAAGAAGGGGCGGCGGGCTGCGGCGCTCATCAGAAAGTCTCTCCTTCGGCGCGGGGTTCGTCACGGCGCGGGCGGCGGTCGCCACGGTCGCCTCTATCGCCACGGTCGGGGCGCGGGCCGCCGGGGCCGCGGCGGTCGCCACGGTCGTCGTCGTCACGCTTGCGCAGCTGGGCGGAGGGGCCTTCCTCCAGCGCATCGACGCGCAAAGTGAGGAAGCGCAGAACATCCTCGCTCAGGCCCTGCTGACGCTCGACCTCGGCCAGGGCCGCCGGCGGGGCGTCGATGTTGAGAAGGGTGAAATGCGCCTTGCGGTTCTTCTTGATCCGATAGGCGAGGGACTTCACGCCCCAATATTCGGTCTTCGTCACCTTGCCGCCGAGCGAGGTGATGATGCCCTTGAACTGCGTCGTCAGCGCTTCGACCTGCTGGGGCGAAACGTCCTGGCGCGCAAGATAGATATGCTCGTAGAGAGCCATTCTCTTGCCTTTCCTCATCGTCGCGAGCCCGCTCTCGGCGCAGAGCCCTTCGAGCCTTCAAAGGAAAGGCTCGATCGGGAAGTTCGAAGGCGGAGACACTGGAAGACGGGCGAACCCTGCCTGCGGCGGAGCCAAAGGCCTTCCGTTCAGCCCCCGGCCGGAAGCGTCGCGAAGCGCGCTTTATAGCGGCGTGGGCGCAGGATGCAAGGGCCGCCCCTCAGCGGCCGTCGAACCAGGCCTTCCATTGCGGGACCGCCGTCGCGAAAGTGCCGCGATGCGTCGTCGGCCCGGTGGAGACGGCCTCGACGACCTTATTGCCGGAGCCGAAAGCCTGCGCATAGGTCATCGCCATGCGGCCAACGCCCTGGGTGATCGCCTCGTCCGCCTCGCCGTAATAGTTGCGAACCGGCGATTTTATCACCCAACGATAGGCCTGCGTCGCCGCAATGAGGCGGCCGAAGGCCGAACTGGCGAAGTAATGCGGGTCGAAATAATCGGGCTTGACGAGCTTGCGCAGATCGGTCGGCACGGCCGCAGGATCGATCGGCTCGCGGTCATAGGCCTTTTTGGCGATGTCGTAATGCTCCTCGGCGAAGAGCGAGCGGGCGAGGCCCGGAACGCCATAGTAGTTCTCATAGGAAAAGGCCGAGAGGATGAAGATGCTGTTCAGCCAGACGGCGTCGTTCGGCCGCGGAAAGTCGAGAAAGCCCTCCATGGCGGCGAAGAGATCCAGCGGCGCGCTGGCGGTGGCCGCGCCGCGCACGGCGACGCCCGCGCTCTCGAGCTTCTCCAGAAAGGCCATGGTGACGAAGCCGCCCTGCGACCAGCCCGAGAGAAAGAGCTTGTCGCTCTTCAGCTTCAAATGGTCGAGCACGCTATGGCTGGCGACCAGCAGATCATAGCAAGCCTGCTGATGGCTGGCCTTGACCATATAGCCCTCCGGCTCCTGCGAGACGCCGAGGCCGAAATAATCGGCGCCGATCACGGCGTAGCCCTGCCCGGCGAATTGCGCGATCATCAGCTGCGTCTCGGGAGAGTCCTCGGCGAAGGAGGGAACCTCGTGGCGCCCATAGACGGTGCCATGCTGATAGGAGACCATCGGAAACGAGGTCTCCTTCGTGTCCGGCACGGCGAGCAGGCCGGAGGCGACGGTCGGGGCGTTGCCCTTCTCCGGTATGACGGAGGAATAGGTGATTCTGTAGAGCCTCACGCCATTGCGCGCCGGCGTGTAGTCCACTTTGACGCCCGCGAATTTCGGCGTGTCGGTCTGCAAAATCTGATTCAGCCGATGTGCGTCCCAGCGCGCCAAGAGTTCGTATCTCACGCCGGAAGAAACTTCGACCGGCGCATTTCGCGCGGCGGGCGCCGCCTGCGCGGCCGCGCCGAAGAACAGCGCCGAGACGAGGATCAGCGCGCGAAGAGTGATCGGCATGAGGGAGCCTTTGCGGTTTCGGGGGGAGATAAGTCGTCGGCGCGCCGAGCGGCGCAAGCGACGTATAGACCGCAATATTTTCCAAATCGCATCCGTCGCCGGAAACGCGCCATCCCATTTCGGCCGCATTTGCTCCCGAGAAACGACGCGGACGTAAACGGAACGGAGAGCAATGGGCATGATCTCGACCTGGGCGCGCTGCGCGGGAGCTATCGCATTCGGCCTCGTCCTTTCGGGAGAGGCGCAGGCGGCAAATTTCCTGGATCGCGGCCCGGTCGCGGATTTCGTCAATAATTTCCGCCTGCAGTCCATTCCGAGCCAGGAGGTGGCGTGGAGTCATCCGCAATATAAGAAAGGCACGATCGTCGTCTCCACCAAGGAGCGGCGGCTCTATTATGTGCTCGGCCCCACAAGGGCGATCGAATATGGCGTCGGCGTCGGCCGCGAGGGCTTCACCTGGTCCGGCGTGAAGACGATCACCGCCAAGAAGGAATGGCCCGATTGGCGCCCGCCCGCCGCCATGCTGAAGCGCCGGCCGGATCTGCCCCGCTATATGGAGGGCGGCCAGGACAATCCGCTCGGCGCGCGCGCGCTCTATCTCGGCTCCAGCGAATATCGCATCCATGGCTCCAATGAGGGCGAGACGATCGGCGAAGCGGTCTCCTCCGGCTGCATCCGCATGACCAATCGCGACGTCGCCGATCTCTATGATCGGGTGAAGGTCGGAACCCGCGTGGTCGTGCTGAAATGACAGCGGCGCCCTTCTCGAGCTATTAACCCGCGCGACGCTATCGTGGCGGCGACGGCGGCGGAGTTTCGAGGAAGAAGATCATGCGCAAGCTCTGCATTCTGGCGGGTCTCGTCGTCGCCTATGCGCTGCTCGCGGGTTGCGACAAATGCACCCACGAGCTGCAGGACATACGCCTGCCGCTGCCGCCGCAGGCCTGCGCGCGCTGAGCGGCTTTTTCCGCGGCCGCCTTTGCTCTATACAGCGCCCTGACGCGCATCAGGGAAGGTGAGCAGATGGCGGCCGGCCGTTTCGTCGAGATGAAGAAGCGCGGCGAGAAATTCGTCGTGCTGACCGCCTATGACGCGCCGACCGCGCGGCTCGAGGCGGAGGCCGGCGTCGATATCATCATGGTCGGCGACAGCGTCGGCACCAATGTGCTGGGCTACGCCAGCGAGCGCGAGGTGACGCTGGACGATATGGCGCATCACATCGCCGCCGTGCGACGCGGCGCGCCGGGCGTCTATCTCATCGGCGACCTTCCTTTCGCGACTTATGAGAGCGAGGCGCAAGCGCTCGCCAGCGCCGCGCGTCTCGCGCAGGCCGGCGCCGATTGCGTGAAATTCGAAGGCGCACGGCCCGAAATCGTGCGCGCGCTGAAGCGCGAGGGCTATGAGGTCTGCTGCCACATCGGGCTCGAGTCGCAGCATCAGGAGGGCAAGCGCCGCCAAGGCAAGACCGCCGAAGCCGCAGCCAAGCTTCTCGCCGACGCGCTGGCGCTGGATGCGGCGGGCGCCGATTTCCTCGTTCTCGAGCTGATCCCGCGCGAGCTCGCGGCCAAGATCACCGAGCGTCTGCGCGCGCCGACGATCGGCATCGGCGCCGGCGCCGATTGCGACGCGCAAGTGCTGGTCGTGCATGATCTCGCGGCGCTGGGAACGCGCGACTTCAAGCATAATCGCCGCTATGTGGAGCTGGGCGCGGCGCTGCGGACGGCTGTCGCCGCTTATGCGCAGGACGTTCGCGAGGGGCGCTTTCCGGCCGAGGAGAATGGCTTCTCCATGGAGGCGGCGGAGCTGGCGGCCTTGGAAAAGATCATCGCATGAGCGCGTCTCGCATCGGGCTTCTGCTCGTCAATCTCGGCACGCCGCAGGGCGCCGATTATTGGTCGGTGCGCCGCTATTTGCGCGAGTTTTTGTCGGATCGCCGCGTCGTCGATCTGCCGCCGCTGCTGTGGCGTCCCATTCTCGAGAGCTTCGTGCTCACCTTTCGGCCGCGCCGCTCCGCGCGCGCCTATCGCTCCATCTGGAACAACGAGCGCGATGAAGGCCCGCTGAAGACGATCACCCGCGCGCAGGCGGAAAAGCTCGGCGCGCGCTTCACGGAACAGAATGTCATCGTCGATTTCGCCATGCGCTACGCCGGGCCGTCCATCGGCGAGAAGATCGACGCGCTGCGCGCAAGGGGCTGCGAGCGCATCTTGCTGTTTCCGCTCTATCCGCAATATGCGGCCTCGACGACGGCCTCCGTCTTCGATGAGACAGCGCGCGCGCTGGCTCTGTTGCGCGAGCAGCCGACATTGCGCATCGTCCCGCCCTTCTATGACGATCCCGCCTATATAGAAGCGCTCGCCGCCTCGACGCGCGCGCAGCTCGCTGCGCTGGATTTTACGCCGGATGTTCTGATCGCCTCTTTCCACGGACTGCCGCAAGCGCAGATCGACCGCGGCGATCCCTATCGCCGCCATTGCGAGGCGACATACGATCGTCTGCGCGCCGCGCTCGGCATGTCGCCGGAGCATTTGCGCCTCGCATTTCAATCGCGTTTCGGCCGCGCGCAATGGATCGGCCCCTATACGGCGAATATGCTGCAGGAGCTGGCGCAGAGCGGCGTAAAGCGCGTCGCCGTGCTGACGCCGGGCTTCGTCTCCGATTGTCTGGAGACGCTCGAGGAGATCGGCGTCGAGCTGCGCCATTCTTATTTGACAGCCGGCGGCGAAAAATTTGCGCGGCTCGACTGCCTCAACGACAGCGAGGATGGATTGCGCGCGCTGGAGACGATCGCGCGACGAGAGCTCGCCGGCTGGCTGGACACGTGAGCGGCCTCAGGCTTCTGCGGAAATTTTTCCGCCGCTGATCGTGACGATGCGGTCGGCGGCGTCGAAATAGCGGTCGTCATGCGAGATGATGACGAGCGTCTTGCCGCGCCGTTTCAGATCGGGAAGAATCTCGCGATAGAAAGCGCGACGAAACGCCGGGTCCTGCTCCGCCGCCCATTCGTCGAAGACCATCACCGGCCGTCCCTCGGCGAAGGCGGACACGAGCGCGAGACGCTTGCGCTGACCGGCGGAGAGCGCCGTGGTCGTATAGACGCCATTCTCGATCGCGGTCTTTTCCGAAATCTCCATGAGCGCGAGATAATCCTGCGCAGCAGTGGCCGACTCCTGCGAGACGCTCACATCGTCGAAGAGGAAATAATCGAAGAAAACGGCGGAGAAGAGCTGGCGATAATCGTCGCGCTCTGCGTCGCAGACCGGCCGGCCGTCGACGAGGATTTCACCGCTCGTCGGCGGATAGACGCCGAGAATGAGCTTGAGCAGCGTGGTTTTGCCGCCGCCATTCTCGCCGACGATGAACACGATTTCGCCGGGGCGAATGTGAAGATCCGTCGGGCCGAGCGTGAAGCCGACGACATTCTCCTCCTGCGAATATTGAAAGGTCACGCCGCGCAATTCCACCGAACCGAAGAACGGCGAAGGCGGCTGCGCCGCGCTTTCGACGAGCCGCGGCTCCGCCGTCGTGAAGCTCTCGGAGAGATCGACGACGCGGCGAAACGACGTCGCCGCGCGGCCGAACATCGCGACATGGGCGATCACCGCATTGACGGGCGCGCGCATATAGAGAAGCGCGACGATGAACGTCCCGGTCGTCGCGGGCGTTTCCCCTAGCGCCGTTTGCGCGGCGGTCAGCCCGCCGATGACGATGAAGATGGAGGTCGTGTCGATCGCCTCGACAGTGGAGAAGATCACGAAATTGCGGGTGGTCAGATCGCGTATGCGCTCGATCCGCGCAAACAGCCGATCATTGCGGAACACAGCGCGCCGCGCGCGATTGAGGCGCAGCTCCTTCGCGCCCTCGATCAGCGCGTCATAATCCTTCTGCAGCTCGTCGCGCGCGCGTCTTTCGGCGTCGAATAGCACGAAGGCCGTCGAAAGGGCGCGCCGCATGAGATAGATCGGCAGGCCGGCGAAGGCGAAGGCGACCAGCGCGAGGCGCCAGGACAAAAAGACGAGATAGGCGGCGCAACCGAGCGCGGTGAGCACGGACACGAATAGAAAGGGAAGTCCGCGCACGAACTCGCAGATTTCATCGACGTCGTGATTGAGCGCCGTGACGATGCGATGTCGCTGCAAGCGCTCGAGCGCCGCGACCGGCGCGCAGAGAATCTTGTCGACCAGCTCCTTGCGCAGATCGGCGACAGCGCCCTGGACGACCTCGCTGTTCGAGCGGTTCGCGACGATTTCGCCTGCGAGAGTCGTCGCGCAGAGCCCGGCGAAAATCGCGATCTCGGCGGCGGCGAGGCCATTGCCGAGGGCGCGCTCGATCATGGCGAGAACGCCGACCGTCGCGAGGCTCGCTGCGCCGCCCGTCAGCGCCGCGGCGAGAGCCTGCCTTTTATAGGGCGCGAGCAGACGCGCGGACGCGCGCAGAAGAGACCTGTTCCGCATCTATGGCCTCGTTGAAATGAATGGAATAAAATCACTGCGTCCGCCCCGTCAGCCGCCGCCACAGCTCGTCGAAGGGACGATAGACGAACCGCACCTCATGCTTGCCCTGCGACACGGCGACGGCGCGGAACATCACATTGGCGCGGAGAATCTCCGCCGGCTCGCCGTCGATTTCCGCCGTCCAGGACGGATGGAAAATATCGTTCAGCACCACATAGCCGCCGCCGCGCGGAACGTCGGCGTCGATGACGACCTCCGTATTGCGGTAAGAGCGGATGCGCGCGCCGCTCGCCTCGCCCTCCTCCGGCCGCGAATGGCGGCAGACGGGCGGCTCCTCCAACAGAACGCTGGCGCGATAATCGAGATCGGGCCAAACGCCATCCTCGATCATCTGCGCGAAATCGACACGCGTGGCGCAGGTCGCGAGCAGCACGCGCGGTAGCGCACGATTATTCTCATAGACATAGGCGTCCTTGGTGCGCCCGATGAATTCGAGATCGCCCGGCTTCAAATTTTTGTCGATCTCCTCGATCGGAACGCCGGTCGCGATGAAGCGCAGCCCGATGAGATCGGCGAGCGTCGAGCGATAGGAGGGATAGAGCTTGGAGAAGACGCGCTGATCGGGAAGCGCGAGATGATCGCCGACGCCGGTCGCATCCTCGAGCAGGCGCAGGCGCACCGGATTGTAGCCGAACTCCTGATCTAAGCCATGCACCAGCGACGCGTTGGGCCAGTGGAAATCTATGCCCGCGAGCTCGACGCGGTCGCGCCGATCCGGCGCCGCCGTCGCCGCGAGACGCGCGCGCAAGAGAGCGATCGTGTCGTTTTGCGTGTCCGCGCGCAGCACGTCGAAATTCTGCGGCGGCAGCGCCGTCGATTCATTGGGGCCATTGTTGAAGGCGAGATCGAGCGTCATCGTCGCGCCTACGGCGGCGAGCAGCGCATAGCGGCGCGTGGCGAGCTGCGGCGCGAAGGCGATGACGAGAAAGGCCAGCGCCACGAAGCCGGCGCTCTCGGCGAGCGGCAGGAGCGCCGCCGCGAGATGATCCTTGCTCCAGGCGAGCGCAATGGCGAGCGCGAATAGAACGCCCAGCGCCGCCGCGAGATAGCGCAAGGGCGGCTTGCCCGGCGCATTGGCGATAACATTGAGGCCGAAGCCGGCGAGAATGGCGAGCACGGCGCAGAGCGGGAAGGTCGCGTCCGCCGGGCGGCGGAAGAGATCGACGCCCGGAATATGGAACATCAGCGCAAAGGCCGGCGTGAAGCGGCCGAGCGCATAGAGCAGCAGCGCCAGCGCCGCGGCGGTGAAAAAGCTGATCTCGCGATTGGACGGCAGGCCGTGGCGCGCCAGCGCGATGAGTGAGAGCAAAGGCAGCGCGCCGATGTAGACGTCGCACATATTACGCGCGAGAAAGAGATCCGGCGAGCCGAAGACCGCCGCCGGCGGACCCCAGAAATTCGCGAGCGGACCATCCGTGCCGAAGAGATTGGCCGAGACGAAAGTGAGCAGCGCCGCCGGATGCAGCGAGCCGCGCAGAGCGCCTTCGAGATCGATGGCCGGCCGATTGGATTGCGACGCCAGCTCCAGTGTCAGCAGCAGCGGAACGATGATGATGGCGATTCCGCAGGCCGCGCCGGCGGCGAGCGGCGCGACGGCGGTGGAAATCTTCGCGTCGTCGGAAAAGACGCGGAAGACGGCGTAGGCCGAGAGGATGAGCACTTCCAGAAAAGCGACCTGATCGCGGCCGAGCACGAGAAAGGCCGCCGCCACGCCGGCATAGGCGCCCCATTGCGCCGAGCGGCGATCGAGCGCGCGGGCGAGCAGAAACAAAGTCACCGGGAACCAGGCGAGGCTCATCACCTGCCCCGTATGCTGAATGCGCCAGGCGGCGGAGCCGCCGAAGGCGAAAGCCAGCGCGCAGAGCAGCGCGCCTTCCGCCGAAAATTTGCGGTCGCGGAAATAGGCGATGAAGGCGAGCCCGCCCATCGCCAGCATCGCGAAGACAATGCCGTCCTCGAGCGCGAAGGAGGGCTCGGGAACGAGCCAGGCGGCGAGGAGGAAGAAGGGCGAGAAGATCAGCGATTGCGGATCGGCCAGCTGCGGCGAGCCGGCGAAGACATTGGGCGTCCAGAACGGCGATTGGCCGGAATGCAGCGCATGGGCGAGAAAGGCGAATTGCGGCTGGAAATGCGCCTTGGCGTCCCAGGGGACGGTGACGCGGCCGGAGAGCCACGGAAACGCGAGAACCACCGCCGCCGCCAGAAAGACGAGCGCAGCGGCGCCATAGGAAACGGATGTCTGCGGACGCTCGGTCACTCTGCTCTCACTCCGACGAATCTCACTCGCGCTGCATTGCACATGATTTTTTCAAAAGCGCAAAGGATGAAAGGAGCGCGCTCGAGCAGGGCGGCCCGCCGACGCCTCCGCTCTCGCCTCCCCGGCAGTCGGATTCGCGCGCATAGCGAGAACGCCGCCGTCGTCCGATCGCCTCCCCTTCCGTCGCTTGACTCCCACCCCCGCAATGCCCCACCCAGGCCGCATGAGCACGCCCTTCGACGACATTCGCGATCTTCTCGCCGACCTTCCCGCCCCCTGCCGCGACAGCCTGGACGCCGTGCGACGGCGCGACGCGGAGCTGACCAAGCCGCCGGGGTCGCTCGGGCGGCTCGAGGAGGTCGCCGAATGGCTGGCCGCCTGGCAGGGCCGCGCGGAGCCGCGGATCGAGCGGCCGCTCGTCGCCGTCTTCGCGGGGAATCACGGCGTCACGGCCAAGGGCGTCTCCGCCTTTCCCGCCGCCGTCACGCGGCAGATGCTCGATAATTTCACGGCCGGCGGCGCGGCGATCAATCAGATCTGCAAGGCCCATGGAATCGGCCTCAAGGTCTTCGAGCTGGCGCTCGAGCATCCGACGCGCGATTTTACGGAAGCCCCCGCCATGGAGGAGCGCGAGGCCGCCGGCACTCTGGTCTATGGCATGGAGGCGGTGGACGGCGGGATCGATCTGCTGGCGCCGGGCGAGATGGGCATAGGCAACACCAGCTCGGCGGCGGCGATCTACGCCGCGCTCTATGGCGGTCCAGCCGCGCGCTGGACCGGGCGCGGAACCGGCGTCGACGATGAAGGGCTCGCGCGCAAGAACGCCGTCATCGACGCCGCGCTCGCCTTTCACGCCGGACATTTGTCCGATCCTTTGGAGATTTTGCGCCGGCTCGGCGGGCGCGAGATCGCCGGCATGATGGGCGCCATTCTCGCGGCGCGGCGCAATCGCATTCCCGTGCTGCTCGACGGCTATGTCGCCTGCGCGGCGGCGGCGCTGCTGCATGCGCTGAGCCCGGACGCCATCGCCCATTGCCTCGCCGGCCATGTCTCGGCGGAGGGCGCGCATAGGGATGTGCTGGAGCGGCTCGGCAAGAAGCCGCTGCTCGATCTCGGCATGCGGCTCGGCGAGGGCTCCGGCGCGGCGCTGGCGATCGGCGTCGTCAAGGCGGCGCTCGCCTGCCACAGCGGAATGGCGACTTTCGCCAGCGCCGGCGTCAGCGGCAAGGACGGCTGAGCGTCAGGACGCGGCGGCCGCCGCCTTGCGGCGCTTCGCCTCCGCGCGCATCAGATCGAGGCATTCCTTGGTGGAGGCCATGTCCAGCGCGGTGAGGCCGAGGTCGGTCTCGAAGGACGGATCGGCGCCGGCCGCCATCAATTGCGCCACGGCGCGGGCGCGGCCGGAGGAGGCCGCGAACATCAGCGGCGTCGAGGCGTTCACATTTATGTGCTGAATGTCGATTCCGGCGCGGATCAGCAGCGCGATATTCTCCTCTATCTCGCCGACACAGGCGAGCCACAGCGCCTGATTGCCGTCCACATTTGTCGCATGAATATCTGCCCCGGCCTGCAGCAGCTCGGCGACGAGCGCCGGCGGGGCGAGGCGCGCGGCGACCATCAGCGGCGTCACATTGTCCTTGTTGCGGCCATTGGCGTCGCCGGGGGCGAAGCCGTGCTCGGCCAGAAAAGCCTCCAGCGCCGGGCTCAGCGCCGCCGCGGCGGCTGGCGCGGAACGCTCGGCGATCGCCCAGGCCTCATAGCCGCCGTCGAGGCTGTAGACGTCCGAAAAGCCCTGCTCGGCGAAATATTTGGCGTAGGCCTGGCTGGAATTGCCATGATAGCAGCAGAACACCACCGGCCGGTCCTTCGGCGTCAGAGTGACGAAGGAGGAGATGTTCTCCCGGCTCGCCGGCTCGGCCCCGTCTATGTGGCCGCGCGCGAAAGAGTCTGGATCGCGCACATCGATCACCAGCGCGCGCCCGCGCTCGATGAGCTGACGCGCCGCGGTGACGTCGATCCTGCGAAAATTCGCCTGCATGCCGCATTTCTCCCTTCGATCGCCCCGCGACATGCGAAGTCGGGGCCAACCGTCCCTCGGGGACCGCGCGCGCTGGTTTTCGGCGCCCTCGTCGGCTAGGCTCGCGGGAGGAGGCGCGACATGCGGGACACGGTAGAGAATTTCGAGGACCGGGCGCGGCTCGACGGCCGCATCGCGCTGGCGATCGTCACTTTCGCCACGGCCTATGGGCTCGTCGCTCTGCTCGATCGCGTCGGCGCGCCGGAGCGGCTGGTGGCGCTGGTGTCGCCCTATTTCACAGTCGTCGCCCTCGCCGCGCTCGGCTTTCTGCTGCATTCGATGCGCGTGTCCTTCTATTATGCCGCGGGACGGGCGGCGCCGGCCGCCTATGTCGGCTTTGCGCAGGCGGCGCTGGTCACGGGCCTCGCGGCGCCTTTCGCGGCGCGGCTCACCGGCGCCGGCTCGCCGCTCGGCGTGACGCTCGGCCTGCTGCTGGGCGTCGCGCTCATCGGCGCGACGACCGGGCCGATGCTCCGCAAGACCGGCGCCTTCTCGTTGTCCGATCTGCTGGCGGCGCGCTTCTCGCGCATGGAGCCGCGGCTCGGCATGATCGCCGTCGCCGCGCTCACCTCGGCGATCGTGGCGCTCGCCGGCTATCAGACGGCGGTGGACGCGCTGGTCGGCTTCACCGGCGCGGGCCGACCCTTCGCGGCCTTCTTCATCGGCGCGGCGATTCTCCTCATCGCGGGACCGGGCGGCGTCGGCGGCGTGCTGTGGAGCGCCTGCGCCGCCGCCGGCGTGCTGGTCGCAGGCTTCGCTCTGCCGCAGATCGCCCTTATGGCGGAAGGCTTTCCGACGCCCTTGCCGCTCATCGGCGATCAGGCCGCCTGGAGCGAGGCGACGCGCATCATCCAGAATTGGCGGCTGGCCCGGCCGGCGCCGGTCGCGCTCGAGATCACCACCGCGCTCGGCTTGGCGCTCGGCCTGGCGACTCTCGCGCCCGCCCTCGCCCCATCGGTGGCGACGCGGGATGTCGCGGCGGCGCGGCGGGCCGGGATCGCGGCCATGTTCTGGACATTGACGGCGGCGGCGCTGGTCGCGGCGACGGTCGCCTCCTCCGCGCTGATCGTCTCCAATGTCGCCGTCGGCCAGACGCCGGAACGGCTCCCCGAATCCATCTATTCGGCGAGCGCGCGCGGCCTGCTGCAGATTTGCGGCGCCAAGGCGGACGGCCCGGCGCAGGCGCGCGCCGCCTGCCTCGCCCGCAAGCTCGCGCCCGCCGCGCCGCTGCGGCCGGAGGATATTTCCGTGCGCGCGGAATATCTCATCGGCGCCCTGCCGCAATTGGCCAAGCTCGGCGCCGCGCTCAGCGGCCTCGTCGCCTCCGGCGTCATCGCCGTCGGCCTGGCGCTGGCGGCGGCCAGCCTGCACGCCTGCGCCGCCGCGGTCGGCCATGACGCGCTCTATCGCCTGCGCGCCGAATCGGCGCTGACCAGCCGGCGCCTCGCCATCACGCGGCTGGCGCTGGTCGGCGTCACCGCGCTCGGCTCGGCGACGAGCGCGGCCAACGCCATAGACGCCCGCACTCTGGTCGGCATGGCGCTGGCGCTGTCGGCGGCGGGCTTCGTTCCGCTGATCGGCCTCGCGCTGTTTGCGCGCGCGCAAGACCGCGATGCGATGGCCGGCCAATTGGCCGGCGTCGCGACAATGGCGGTGACGCTGATCGTCGATTCTGCGCCGCCGGACATAGAGCAACTCGCCTGGGCCGGACTCTGCGGCGCCGTCGCCGGGCTGCTCGCCGGCGGCGTTTCGGCGCAGGCTTTCTCGAGAGAGACTCCACAATCACGTAGTTTCGTAGAAGAGATTTTACGCGGCGACGGCAATGTGCTACATCTCGATAAAGGAGCCTGAGATGCAATATTCTGTCGAATCGCTGTGAGAAGAAGCTGACAATGGTGAAAAAGCATAATTCGAGTAAAAATGTCAGCATCGTTGCGAGAGAAAGCTCTGAGTTGCCTGCAGATACGGCCTATATCGAAGATCGCCGCAAGAGATTTATAACGATAGGCGGCTGCTCTACTTACGAGAGCGGCATCAGGCTGAATGAAGGTCTTTTCCAATCGCGCGGACATTTGTGGCGCCGCCCGACGATCTCTCTAGTCGCCGATCCGATCGAGAAGATCGACTCCCGCTTCTCCTGCCTGCCGCCGCAATTCCTGACCTATCTCGTCAATGACGCGAAAAAGCTGCATCTGCAGAATCTTCTGGAGACCGACGCCGAAGTGTTGGTCTTCGACATAACGCGCGATCTGCGTAGCGGCGTCGTCGCTCTTAGCGAGACGCAATTCGTCATCGATCCGCTCGAGGGCATCAATATTCTCGAGGGACTGACGCCGGAGACGATGAATCAGGAGGTCTTCGACAAGGTCTTCAAAGGCGGCGAGCGCATTTCCTTCCACGCCAATTGGGCGCGGTTCTTCCCGCTGTGGAAGCGCGCCTTCGCGCGATCGATCGAGATATTGTCGAAGAAGTTTTCACGACTCGTGCTGCTCGAGCACTATTTCACCTGCAAGGTGAACGGCGTCCCCTACACTTATGACTTCGCGCCCGGAGCCGCGGAGATGGCGAATATCGCGCTCGAGAAAATGTATGATTTCGCGCGAAGCTTCGACTGCGTGTCCTTCGTCTCGCTGCCGCGCAAGCTGTTCATCACCGGCCGCGAGGCGCCGTGGGGCGGGCCGAGCGACACGCATTACTTGCCAGAGGTCTATCTTCTCTACGCCGAGAAGACCGCGCAGCTGCTCTTTCCCGACCGCGAGGACGGCAGCCGCGCCATCATCGATCAGCTCTTCCTCCGGGCGGCGGAGCGCGATGATCTGATCCTGCAGATTCAGGCCCTCACCGCAGAGCGCGACCAGCTGGCGACAGACAACGCCGCTTTCGCCGCCGCGCGCGACGCGGCGCTGGCGGAGCGAGACGAGATGCGCGCGCGGCTCGAAGGCGCGGCCGACGACACGCTCACGCCCCGCGACGATCATGCCGCCACCGCCGCGGAGAATGACGCCGATCTCGTCGAGCAAGTAAGCGCGACGATCGAGACGAGAGTGATAAGAGCCGAGCGCGACGCCGCCCTAGCGGAGAAGGCCGCGGCCGTCGCCGAGCGCGCTCTCGCTCTCTATGAGAGAGAGGCGATGCGAAGGGAGCGCGACGCCGCGGTCGTGGACCGTGATCGCATCCTCGGCGAAAACGCCGCCATGGCCGCCGAATGGAGCAAGGAAGCTCACGAGAAGGAGGCGATGCGCGCGGAGCGCGACAAGGCCGTCGCCGACGCCCACGCCTTCGCGGCCGATCGCGATCGCGTCCTTGCCGAAAGCGCCGCCTTGCTCGTCGAGCGCGATCGGGCGTCCGGCGAGATCGACGAGATCATCGGACAGCTCGAAGCCGCTCTCGCGCATAGCGAGGAGCTCGCCGCCGAGCGCGACCGCCTCGCCGCCGAGAAGGCCGCGCTCATCTCCGAGCGCGACGACGCCCGCAGAAGGAGCCTCGTGGACGCCCAGTGACGCCCAGTGACGCAGCGAGAGCCCCCGGCAGGGAGAGCTCTCTATCCTTCCCGCTCGTTTCTGCTATAAGCCCCTCGCGCGCCCGGTTTTCCGGGCGGCTCCGCTCGCGGCGACCCTCGCTGGACGACATCCCGGCCCCGGCCGCGGCCCGCGGACCCACACCAGACCAGAAAAGGACCGACCGATGTCGATCACTGCGGAGCGCAAGCAGGCGCTCATCAAGGAATATGCGACCAAGCCGGACGACACCGGCTCGCCCGAGGTTCAGGTTGCGATCCTCACCGAGCGCATCACCAATCTGACCGAGCACTTCAAGACCCATGTGAAGGACAATCATTCGCGTCGCGGTCTCTTGAAGCTCGTGTCGCAGCGTCGCCAGCTGCTCGACTATGTGAAGTCGAGAGACGAGCCGCGCTATCGCTCCATCATCGAGCGTCTCGGCATTCGTCGCTGAGCCTGCGCCGCTGAGCCTGCGCGCGTTCCTCGGACGCGCCTCGAAAGAGCGTCGAGAGAATGCGAGATCGCGGTCCGCCGCGATTTCGCGTATGAAAAAACGGTTCGGCCGAACGATTCGGCCGGTTCATTGCCGGAAGGGATGCGCGAAAGGGCGGCCCTTCCAGAGTTCGGCGGACGGCATGGGGCCGCGCCGCCGCCCCTCGGCAGATCGTCATGGCAGGATCGCCGGACGCTGAGGCGAGGATCTTTCGAAGCGTTCGCGGCTTCGCGTCTTTGAAAATCCCCGCCCCACAGCCTCTCGCCGTCTTGCCCATGACGCCTCGCCAAGCCGACGCGCAACATGGCGCGTCATGAGAGAAAGACGAAAAGACATGTTCCAAATCCATCGCGAAGAGCTCGACTGGGCGGGCCGCAAGCTGATCCTCGAGACCGGCAAGATCGCCCGCCAGGCGGACGGCGCCGTTTTCGCCAGCTGGGGCGAGACCACTGTGCTCGCGACCGTCGTCTCCGCCAAGGCGCCCAAGCCCGGCCAGGACTTCTTTCCGCTGACGGTGAATTACCAGGAGAAAGCCTTCGCCGCCGGCCGTATTCCGGGCGGCTATTTCAAGCGCGAAGGCCGCCCCAGCGAGCGCGAGACGCTGGTCTCCCGCCTCATCGACCGGCCGATCCGCCCCTTGTTCCCGGACGGCTATCGCAATGACACGCAGGTCATCGTGACGGTGCTGAGCCACGATCTCGAGAATGACCCGGATATTCTCGCCATGGTCGCGGCTTCGGCGGCGCTGACGCTCTCGGGCATTCCCTTCATGGGGCCGATCGGCGGCGCCCGCGTCGGCTATATCAACGGCCAGCTCAAGCTCAATCCGACGATCGAGGAGATGAAGCTCTCGGGCCTCGATCTCGTCGTCGCCGGCACGTCGGACGCCGTGCTGATGGTGGAATCGGAGGCGCAGGAGCTGTCCGAGGATCTGATGCTCGAGGCGGTGATGACCGGCCATCGCGGCTTCCAGCCGGTGATCGACGCGATCATCCGTCTCGCCGAGCGCGCCGCCAAGGATCCGCGCGACCTCAATGTCGCCGACAAGACCGAGGTCAACGCCGCCGTCGCCGCCATCGCCGAGACGGAGCTGCGCGCCGCCTATAAGATCACGGTGAAGCAGGATCGCTACGCCGCCGTGGACGCGGTGAAGGCCAAGGTCTTCGCCGGCCTGCTGCCGGAAGGCGGCGAGGCGAAATTCTCCAAGGAGCATGTCGCCGAGGCCTTCCACGATCTGCAGGCCAAGGTCGTGCGCTGGAACATTCTCGACGACGGCATTCGCATCGACGGCCGCGACGTGAAGACCGTGCGACCGATCGTCGCCGAGGTGGGCGTGCTGCCGCGCGCGCATGGCTCCGCTCTGTTCACCCGCGGCGAGACGCAGGCGCTGGTCGTCGCGACGCTCGGCACCGGCGAGGACGAGCAATTCGTCGACTCGCTCGAGGGAACCTATAAGGAGCGCTTCCTGCTCCACTACAACTTCCCTCCCTACTCCGTCGGCGAGACGGGCCGCATGGGCTCCCCCGGCCGCCGCGAGATCGGCCATGGCAAGCTCGCCTGGCGCGCCATCCGCCCGATGCTGCCGGCGGCCGCCGAATTCCCCTACACGCTGCGCGTCGTCTCGGAGATCACCGAGTCCAACGGCTCCTCGTCCATGGCCACCGTCTGCGGCTCCTCGCTGGCGCTGATGGACGCGGGCGTGCCGCTGAAGAAGCCGACGGCCGGCATCGCCATGGGCCTCATCCTCGAGGGCGCGCGCTTCGCCGTTCTCTCCGACATTCTCGGCGACGAGGATCATCTCGGCGACATGGACTTCAAGGTGGCGGGCACGTCGGACGGCGTCACCTCGCTGCAGATGGACATCAAGATCGCCGGCATCACGGAAGAGATCATGCGCGTGGCGCTGGGCCAGGCGCGTGAGGGCCGTCTGCATATTCTCGGCGAGATGGCCAAGGCGCTCACCACCTCGCGCGCCGAGCTCGGCGAGTTCGCGCCGCGCATCGAGACGCTGAAGATCGCCACCGACAAGATCCGCGAGGTGATCGGCACCGGCGGCAAGGTCATTCGCGAGATCGTCGAGAAGACCGGCGCCAAGATCAACATCGAGGACGACGGCACGGTGAAGGTCGCCTCCTCCGACGGCAACTCCATCAAGGCGGCGATCAATTGGATCAAGTCCATCGCCTCGGACCCCGAGGTCGGCCAGATCTATGAGGGAACCGTGGTGAAGACCGCCGACTTCGGCGCCTTCGTCAATTTCTTCGGCGCCAAGGACGGCCTCGTTCACATCTCGCAGCTCTCCAAGCAGCGCGTGAACAAGACCACCGACGTGGTGAAGGAAGGCGACAAGGTGAAGGTGAAGCTGCTCGGCTTCGACGATCGCGGCAAGGTGCGCCTCTCCATGCGCGTCGTCGACCAGCAGACCGGCGAGGACCTCGAGGCCAAGGAAAAGGCCGAGGCCGCCAACGCCGCCAGCGAGTGACGGCTCATCGGATAGAAACGGGAGCGCCCCTCCCTCACCCTCCCCCGCTTTCGCGGGAGAGGGAGGCGGCCGGCGTCACGCGAAATCTCGATGACGCGCCAGCGACCCCCTCTCCCGCGAAAGCGGGGGAGGGCTGGGGAGGGGGCTCCCCTAGAATTTCAGCCTCGAGATAATGTCGTTGCGGACAGGAGCTCCCGCATGTTTCGTCGCTTCGCTGCATGCGCGGCTCTTGTCCTCGCCGCCTCCCCCGTCATCGCCGAGACCGCGCCACTGGAGCGCATACTCTCCGCGACGCCGATCTATCTCTCCGATGGCGGCGGCCGTGATCTCGCCGTGCTCGTCGACAATCTCGACACTGGCGCCGATCTCTATGTCTATCTCGGGCTCGATCAAGACGCTCTGCGCGCCGGGGCCAAGCCGGCCTTCGTGAAGAAGAACGCCGCCTGGAATGGCGGCATGGCCGGCCAGCATCCTTCGCTGGCGGTGAGCGACAAGGGCTCGCTGCTGATCAAATCCGAGAATGATTCGATTGGCCGCGACCGTTGGAGCGAGACTTTGACGGTCATCCGCCGCAATGGCGCGCTCATCGTCGCCGGCTTCACCTATGCGGCGCGCGACACGCTCGACCCCAATGTCGGCGGAAACTGCGACCTCAATTTCCTCGCGGGCAAGGGAAGCCGCAACGGCAAGAAGGTGGAGATAAAGGCGCAGACCATTCCGCTGGCCGATTGGTCGGAGGACAAGCTTCCGAAAGAGTGCAAATTCTAGAGCCGGCCCCTATCGCCTCGCTTCATCTGGGAAGGCCGAGCGTGAAGGCGAAACATGCTCGTCGACGAGAAATACTTTGCTCCGAAAACGCCGGCCTCGGTCATCGCCGTGGGCGATGCTTTCGAAGCGCTGCTGATTCGATCGATGCTCGAAAGCCTCGGCGCGGCTGTGCTCTTGCACCTCGTCGGGACGCCGGAAGATTTCCTGCTCACGCTCGAGCGGAAAGAACATGATCCGAAACTCGTCGTCATCTGCGGACACGGCGACAAAAACGGCTTGGTGTTCGGCGATTATGGCGATGGCGTAGACGTCGGCGCGCTCGTCGACGGCTCGCTGCCGGCGACCGCCATCGCAAAGCGCGCCCGAATGCCGGGAGCGATCGTCGTCAGCACGGCCTGCCTGACCGGCGATGCGGCTTTTGCGAAGGCCTTCCTCGAAGCGGGCGCCGCCGCCTATATCGCGCCAGCGGACTGTCCCGACGCCTCGGACGCCGCGCTCTTCGTTCACTATTTGCTTCATTCTCTGCTGAGGCGAGGCCTGTCCCCGGAACGGGCCTTCGACCGAGCGCGCCACGCCGATCCGGCCTTGGACATGTTCCGGCTGCACAAGCCCTGATCCGAGGCGGCTACCGCCGCCCGCTTCATTCACCCTCCCTCCCGAAAGCGGATGCGAATGTCATCCGCCCTTGCTAAGGAAGGGCCGCAAGAGAGGGACTAGAGGCGTGAACGAGGCGGCGAAAACCGATTTATCGAGCGGCGACGCTCTCGGCGCGATATTGGCGTCGTTTCAGCGCGCGGGCTTTGCCCGCTGCGAGCCGAAGATATTGCAGCCGGCCGGCGTCTTCCTCGACCGCTCGGGCGAGGATTTCCGCGGCCGTCTCTATCTGACCAGCGACGCCGCCGGCGACGACGTCTGCCTGCGGCCGGAATATACGATCCCCGTCTGCCTCGCCTATCTCGCCTCGGCCACGGCGGGGGCGCCCGCCTCCTTCGCCTATGGCGGCACTGTGTTCCGCTTTCCCGCCGAGGGCGAGACGGGCAGCGGCGAGCTGTTGCAGGCCGGGCTCGAGAGCTTCGGCCGCGACGATCGCGAAGCCGCCGACGCCGAGATTCTCGCCGCCGCCCTCGAGGCCGCCTCCGCGGCCGATGGCGGGGCGCTGCATGTGGAGACCGGCGACGCCGGCCTCGTCTCCACCTTTCTGGATCGGCTCGATCTGCCGCCCGCCTGGCGTCGGCGTCTCGAGACGGGACACGCCCGCGGCGAGTCGCTGTCGCAGATTTTCGCCCCGCCGGCCAATGGCAAGGAGCACGCCGGGGTGCTCGCCGCGCTCGAGAAGGTCGACGCCAAGGAGGCGCGCGCGCTCGTCGAGGATCTTCTGTCCATCGCCGGCATTTCGCCGGTCGGCGGCCGCAGCGCCGGGGAGATCGCCGAGCGCTTTCTGGATCAGGCCGCGCTCGCCGGCGGCGCCGGAGTGAGCGCTGAAAAACATGCGCTGGTCGATGCTTTTTTCGCCGTGCAGGGGCAGATCGACGAGGCCTCCGCCGCGCTGCGCACGCTCGCGAAGGACGCGTCTCTCGATCTGACCGCGGCGCTCGACTCGCTCGACACGCGCTCGGGCTTTCTCGCGGCGCGCGGCGTCGATCTCGATCGCGTGCGCTTCTCCGCGAGCTTCGCCCGCCGGCTCGACTATTACTCGGGCTTCGTCTTCGAGGCGCGGCGCGAGCCCGCCGGCCCGGCGCTCATCGGCGGCGGGCGCTATGATCGCCTGCTGAAGACGCTGGGCGCGAAACAGGACATCCCCGCTGTCGGCGCGGCCATATGGGTCGACCGGCTGACGGCGCGCAAAGGAAGCGCGGCATGACCGCAACGACGACTGACAGACTCATCGTCGCCGTTCCCTCCAAGGGTCGGCTGCAGGAGAACGCCAACGCCTTTTTCGCCCGCGCGGGCATAGAGGTGACGCAAGGGCGCGGGGCGCGCGACTATCGCGGCCAGCTCGCCGGAGTGGAGGATGCGGAGGCCGCCTTTCTCTCCGCCTCCGAGATCACCGCGCGGCTCGCCAGCGGCGACGTCCATCTCGGCGTGACGGGCGAAGACCTCGTGCGCGAGACGATTGCCGACGCGGCGAGCAAGGTGGAGATTTTGGCGCCGCTCGGCTTCGGCAAGGCCAATGTGGTGGTCGCCGTCCCGCAGGCCTGGATCGACGTGCGGACCATGGCCGATCTCGCCGATGTCTCGGCCGGCTTTCGCGCCCGCCATGGCCGCGGGCTGCGCGTCGCCACCAAATATATTCACACGACGCGGCGCTTCTTCGCCAAGCATGCCATCGGCGATTATCGCATCGTCGAGAGTTCCGGCGCTACGGAAGGCGCGCCGGCGGCGGGCTCCGCCGATCTCATCGTGGACATCACCACCACCGGCGCGACGCTCGTCGCCAATGCGCTGAAAACTTTGGACGATGGCGTGATCCTGCGCTCGCAGGCCAATCTCGTCGCCTCGCTGTCCGCGCCCTGGACGCCGCGGGCGCGGGAGGCGGCGCGCATCATCCTCTCGCGCATCGCGGCCGAGGAGCAGGCCCGCACGACGCGCGAGATTCGCGCCCGCGTGACGCTGGACGACGCCCTCCTCGCCGAGGCGGCGGAGAAATTTTCCGTTGAGCTGCGCGAGCGCGGCGACGGCGGCTTCGTCACCTTCTCCGCCCCGGCCGATGGCGCGCCGCAATTCGCCGACTGGCTGATCGCCAAAGGCGCGCGCACGGTGACGAGCGCTAGGCTGGACTATGTGTTCAGCGCGGAAAATGCGCTATGGAGCCGGCTGCAAGGGCGGATTTGACGGGGTTTGGCCTGATCCCCGAAACACCAGTCCCTCACCCTGAGGAGCCGGCGCAGCCGGCGTCTCGAAGGGTCGTCGAAGCGCCGCCTCCCGGAGCATCCTTCGAGGCTTTTTGCGTTCCGCAAAAAGCGCCTCAGGATGACGGGACTGAATTTCGGGCTTTTCCCATTTTGAGAATTCGCCGATGATCGGCGTCGTCCCCGGCGCTGGCGGAGTGGCGCGGCGCGCCGGGGACCCAAAGCCGAACTCGTTACACTGCGGCTTCGGACGCCCGCCGGCTTCGACGCGCCGGCGGATGTGCGAGGTCGGTCAATGCGTGTGGCGCAATAGCAGCAGCAACGCGATCGGATTGGTCGTCACATAGCGCAAGAACAGCCGGCGCGGCTCGAGCCGAAGACGGAAGGCCCATTCGAGACCCGCCTTCTGCATCCACATAGGGGCGCGCTTCTTGGCGCCGGCCACAAAATCGAACAGGCCTCCAGATGTCTTGATCACTTTGACGTTTCGAAGGCGATCGCTCCATTTTCGCACGAATTCCTGCTCGCGCGGCACGCCGAGCGCGAGCCAGACGATATCGGGCGCCAGCTCGTCGATCTCGTCGATCTTGCGCTCCAGCTCCTCGCCGGCGAGATAGCCATGCGAGCGACCGACGATGCGCAGGCCGGGGAAGCGACGCTTTGTGACCTCATAGGTCGTGCGATTGATTTCTTCCGTCCCGCCATAGAGGTAGAAGGTGACGCCCTCGCGCGCGGCCATTTCGGCGACCATCGGATAGAGATCGGTGGTGGCGACGCGCTCCGGCAGCGGCCGCGCGCCCAGCAGGCGCGAGGCGAAGACGAGCGGCTGGCCGTCGGCGCTGATGAGATCGGCCTCATCGACGAGCTCGGCAAAGTCGCGGCTGGCGCGGCGACGCGCCAGCACCTCGCCATTGACGGAGGTGAGATAGAGCGGCCCATTCTCCCGCGCGGGGCGGAGAGCCGCCTCGATCATCAGCCGCGCGGTCGCCGCAAGATCGAGCCGAGCGACGCGAACGCCGCCAACAGTGATCTCCTCGATGTCCCGGAACGCCGGTTTACGCTGGAACGCCATGAATACGCTACCCTTTTTTCGCCTGCCGTCCCGTTTCGAAACGTGGTCGGCAATGTCGAAGGGTAGGCTGAGAGATGCGTGCCAGACGGAATCGGGGCTGTTCTGTGCGGATTCGAAACGGGATGACGGACGGAGCTGCCGTCCTGTCCGCTCAAAGCGGCCGGCGGGCCGGCGAGGGATCGCTGTCCAGCCGCGCGAAGAGGAGATGGTCGCGCCATTGGCCGTTGATGTTGAGATAGGCCCGCGCGAAGCCCTCCTGATGGAAGCCGTTGCGCTCCAGCAGCCGGATGGAGGCGGCGTTGGACGGCAGGCACGCGGCCTCGACGCGATGCAGGCGCTGACGGCTGAAGGCGTAATCCAGCGCGGCGCGCACGGCGCGGGACATATAGCCCTTGCCGGCATAGGGCTCGCCCATCCAATAGCCGAGCGTCGCCGCCTGGGACACGCCGCGCCGCACATGGCCGAGCGTCAGGCCGCCGACGAGAACATCGTCCGCCTCGCGGAAAACGAAGAAAGAATAGGCCTCGTCGCGCGCCATCTCCTCGGCGTGGCGGCGCACGCGATAGCGAAAGCTCCCGCGGGTGAGATCGTCGGAGGGCCAGGTCGGCTCCCAGGGCGTCAGAAAGGCGCGGCTTCGCTCGCGCAGAGACGCCCAGGCGACGAAATCCCGCATCTCCGAGCTACGCAGATAGACGCCATCGCCGCGCAGCGGCAGATCGCGATAGGCGGGAACGAGGCCGAAAAGCGCCATGACAGCCCTCTCAGACCGTGGCGCGCGCTGCGCGGGCGCGCTCGGAAATAAAGGCCGCGACCTTGCCCGCATCATTGTCGAGCACGGTGAAGCGCTCACGCGCGTCCAGAATATGCGCGAGATGCTCGGGCAGCGGCGGGCGCTTGCCGATGGCGCGCTCCACCGCATCCGGGAATTTCGCCGGATGGGCGGTGGCGAGCGAGACGATCGGCGTCGCGGGGTCGATCGCGAGGCGTTTTCTCGCCGCATGAACGCCGGTGGCGGCGTGCGGATCGAGAATATAGCCGGTCTCGCGATAGGTGCGGGCGATCTCTTCCGTCGTGTCGGCCTCATAGGCCGCGCTGGCCTCGAATTCGGCGCGGATCGCTTCGAGCGGCGCGGGGGCGACGGTAAAGCCCTTGGACTGATCCAGCGCGCCCATCAGCCCGCGAATCTGCGCGGCGTCGCGGCCATAGACGTCGAACAGCAGACGCTCGAAATTGGACGAGATCTGAATATCCATCGACGGCGATTGCGTCGGCGTCACGCCGCGCAGCTCATAGCGCCCGCTGGCCAGCGTGCGCGCGAGAATATCGTTGGAATTCGTGCCGATGACGAGCTTGCCGATTGGCAGGCCCATGCGCTTTGCCACATAGCCCGCCAGCACATCGCCGAAATTGCCGGTGGGGACCGCGAAGCTCACCTCGCGATGCGGCGCGCCGAGCGCGACGGCGCTCGTGAAATAATAGGCCGTCTGCGCGACGACGCGCGCCCAATTGATGGAATTGACGCCGGCGAGGCCGACGCTCTCGCGGAAGCGCGCGTCGCGGAACAGCGATTTCAGAATCGATTGCGCATCGTCGAAGGAGCCGCGCAGCGCAATGGTGTGGATGTTGGCAGCCTCGACCGTCGTCATCTGCCGGCGCTGCACGTCCGAGACGCGCTCATGCGGATAGAGGATGAAGACATCGACGCGATCGAGCCCGGCGAAGGCCTCGATCGCCGCCGCGCCCGTGTCGCCCGAGGTGGCGCCGACGATGGTCGCGCGCAGATTGCGGCGGGCGAGGACGGCGTCCATCATCCGTCCGAGCAATTGCATGGCGACGTCCTTGAACGCCAGCGTCGGGCCATGGAACAGCTCGAGGACGAAGAGATTGTCGGCGATCTGCGTCAGCGGCGCGATGGCGCTGTGCCGGAAGCTCGAATAGGCGCTCTGCGTCAGCGCGCGCAGCTCGGCGCCGTCGAAGGCCTCGCCGAGGAAAGGCGCGATGATTCGCGCGCTGGCTTCCGCATAGGGAAGACCGGCGAGAGAAGCGATATCGCCGCGCGCCAGTCCCGGATAGGAGACGGGCGCATAGAGCCCGCCGTCGGAGGCGAGGCCGGCGAGGAGAACGTCTTCGAAGGCGAGCTCTGGAGCTTCGCCGCGTGTGGAAATGTAGCGCACGGCGTCTCTTCTACCCGCGAAGCCGGCGCCGGCAAAGTCCGAAGGCGCCGAAATCGTCGTGAGTTTCGGCGCCGCCCGAGAATGAGCGGCCGCGTCAGCGCTGCTTCAGCCGGCCGAATGCGTAGAAGGCGAAGCCTCCGGCGACCGCCGCCGACAGCGAGAACCAGGTGATGGCGTAGGAGAGATGATTATTGGAAAGCTCGATATTGTGATCATAGACGCGCGGCAGACCGGGCGTCGGCGCCGCCGGATCGAGCTCGAGCAGAAAGGGCGCCGCGTCGGCGATTTTCAGATAGGCGGCGAGCGCCCGCGCGTCGCCGGTGTAGAACAGCCCCTCCTGCGGCGAATCGGCCGGCGTGAAGAGATTGCGCGCCTGCGGCCCGCGCAGCAGGCCGGTGAGCGTCACGGGACCGGAGGGCTCTCGCTTGCGCGTCTCGTCGCCGCGCTGCGATAGCGGCAGAAAGCCGCGATCGACCAGGATCGCGCCGCCCCCATCGAGCAGCAGAGGCGCGATCACCCGATAGCCCGGCTCCACCCCCGCGCCGGAGGGCGGCGGCGAGAAGATCAGCGCCTCGCGCGAAAGATCGAAATGGCCGGACGCTCGGACATGGGTGAAATCATAGTCCTGCGGCGCGAGAGCGTCCCATTGCGCGCGCGGCGGCGGCGCGACCGGAGCGGCCGTCGCGCGCGTCTCCACGCGCTCGATCAACGCCTCTTTCCAGGCGAGGCGACGCAGCTGCCAGACGCCGAGCCCGGCGAGCAGCGCCGCCATGAAGAGCGAAAAGATCGCCGGCCCGAGAAGGGCGCGCGCTTCAGCTCTCATCGGCGCGCTGCCCCTCCTCCGCCTTGTTGAAATATTGCAGGGCGATCAGCAGGCTCTTGGCCGGCCGCAGCAGGCCGGCGCAGACGATGATCGTCAGCGGCAGGAAGATCAGCCCATGGACCCAATAGGGCGGCGCATAGGCGACCTCGACATAGAGCGCCGCGCCGACGACGATGAATCCAGCGATGGTCATCACGAACACGGCCGGCCCGTCGCCCGAATCGGCGAAGGCGAGATCGAGACCGCAGACCTCGCAGCTCGGCGCGAGCGTGAGGAAGCCGCGAAACAAATGTCCTTTGCCGCAACGCGGGCAGCGGCCGAGCAGGCCGGCGACATAAGGATTGACGGTGGGGCGTTCGTCCGCGGCCATGATGTTCCTATCCCTTTTGCGAGGGCGAGAGATCGACGAAACGAAAGAAGCGCCGACGAGACCCCGCCGGCGCTTCTCTCAAAAGAAGCCGAAATGGGCTCGTCCCATCACTCCATATGGCCGCCCCAGTTGCCCCAGACATAGATGGAGGCGAACAGGAACAGCCAGACGACGTCGACGAAATGCCAATACCATGCGGCGAACTCGAAGCCGAGATGCTGCTCCGGCTTGAACTGGCCGGCGAGCGCGCGCGCGAGGCAGACGATGAGGAAGATGGAGCCGACGATCACATGGAAGCCGTGAAAGCCGGTCGCCATGAAGAAGCTCGCGCCATAGATGGAGCCTTTGAAGGCGAAGGGCGCATGGGCGTATTCATAGGCCTGGACGCATGTGAAGATCAGGCCGAGCGCGATAGTGGCGATGAGGCCCTTCTTCAGCGCGTCGCGATTGTTGTGCAGCAGGCCGTGATGCGCATAGGTGAGCGTCGCGCCGGAGGTGAGCAGGATCACCGTGTTCAGCAGCGGCAGATGCCAGGGATTGAGCACCTCGATCCCATGCGGCGGCCACACGCCCTGGAACAACTCGGTGCGGGCGAACTGCTGCGGATCGGCCGGGAAGATCGCCGAATTGAAGAAGGCCCAGAACCAGGCGACGAAGAACATCACCTCGGACAGGATGAAGAGGATGACGCCATAGCGGTGATGCAGTTGCACGACCGCGGTGTGATGGCCCTCATGCTCGGCCTCGCGGATGATGTCGCTCCACCAGGACCACATGGTGAAGAGAATGCCGGCGAATCCGGCGCTGAACAGCAGCGGGCCGCCGATCTTCACGCCCAGCAGCGGCAGGCCTTTCATCCAATAGATGGCGCCGATCGCGGTGAACAGCGCGGCGAGCGAGCCGACGAGCGGCCACGGGCTCGGATCGACGAGATGATAATCGTGATTTGGTTTCGCGTGTCCGTCCGACATATCAGTATCCTCGAGATTTCGCCGGCCGGGCCGGTCTCGTTCACTAAGGCTCCATTCGCTCGGATGGTTCGCCCCGCCGCGGACGCCCCCCCCGTCGCATTCTTTTTACGTCACGTCTTCGGCTTTACGCCGCTCGCCGCCTCCTTGGGCTTTGCGTCCCTGGGCTTTTTGGAGGCGAAGAAGGAATAGGAGAGCGTGATCTCCTCGACATGGGCCATCGTCTCATCGGCCTCGAGCGCCGGATCGAGGAAGAACACCACCGGCCATTCGGCGCTCTCATGCGGCGCGAGCTTCTGCTCGGAGAAGCAGAAGCAGGCGAGCTTGTCGAAATAGGCGCCGGCCTGATCCGGGCTGACATTGTAGGCGGCGACGCCGCTCGTCTCCTGATCGGAGAGATTGACGACCTTGTAATAGATTGTCGCGGTCTCGCCGGTGCGCACCACGATGCGGGGCGTCTCCGGCTCGAAGCGCCAGGGCAGATCGCGCGCGACATTGGCGTCGAAGCGCACGCCGATGCTGCGCTCGCCGGGCTTGGCCGGCGCGAGCTTGGCGACCTGCGTCGTGCCGCCGAAGCCGGTGGCCGAGCAGAAGGCGCGATAGAGCGGGACCGAGGCGAAGGACAGAATCAGCATCGCCACGGAGCCGCCGATCAGCAGCGCGGCGCCCCTGCCGGCATGGCCTTTCTGTTTGCGATCCGCGCCCATCACCACCTCACCCGGCCCGCGGCACGACGTTGCCGCCGAGCTTCACTATGGTGACGAAATAGAAGAGCGCCACGAACAGGGCGACGGCGACGCCGATCGCAATGTTGCGGGCGCGTCGGCTCTTCGCCTGCTCCGGCGTGAGGACGACGCCCTCTCGCCGCTCAGTGTCCTCGTGTCGGCCGATCGTCATGCGTTCCTCCGCTCAAGCGAGCCAGGACGAGAGGGCGACAAGCCTCTCGATCACCAGAACCATGAACAACAGCGTCAAATAGACGATGGAGAAGAAGAAGAGGCGCATCGCCGCGCGGCGCGCCTTGTCGCCGTCGCGGCGCAGATAGACCTCGATGGCGCAGCCGAGCAGCGTCGCGCCGAGCAGCAGCGAGACGGCGCCATAGACCGGCGAGGCGAAGCCGAGCAGATAGGGCGCGACGCCGATGGGCGCGAGAAGGACGGAATAGACGAGAATCTCGAGGCGGGTGCGCGTCTCGCCATGCACATTGGGCAGCATGGGGATGCCGGCGGCGCCATATTCCTCGCGCTTGACCAGGGCCAGCGCCCAGAAATGCGGCGGCGTCCACATGAAGATGATGCCGAAGAGAATGACGCTGGAGAGATCGACGGCGCCGGTCGCCGCGGCGAAGCCGACGACGGGCGGCAGCGCGCCGGCCGCGCCGCCAATGACGATGTTCATCGGCGTCGAGCGCTTCAGCCACATCGTATAGACGACGACATAGAAGAAGATGGTGAAGGCGAGCAGCGCCGCGGCCAGCCAATTGGCGACCAGGCCGAGCGTGAACACCGCCATTATGGAGAGGAAGAGGCCGAAAGCGAGCGCCTCCTCGCGCCCGAGACGGCCAGCCGGTATCGGACGGCGGCGCGTGCGCGTCATCAGCCGGTCGATATCGGCGTCGTACCACATGTTGAGAGCGCCGGACGCCCCCGCGCCGACGGCGATGGCCAGCAGCGAGGCGAAGGCGATGAAAGGATGCGGCGCGACGGGGGCCAGCAGAATGCCGGCGAGCGCCGTGAACACCACGAGCGACATCACGCGCGGCTTCAGCAGAGCGAAATAATCGCCCGGGGCGGCGACAGGCGCGCGCGGGGCCGAAGCTTCGTCGAGGATGAAGGAGGCGTCGCTCATGCTCTCACTCTATTTATCGGCGATCGTTCTCGATTTATCGGCGATCGTTCTCGTTCTCGATCTTTCGACGATCGTCGTCTCTCGTCCGAGGGTCTCGCGGGGCGCTCGTCCCGGGAGAAGAGCCGGATCGCTCCGGCCGCGGCGCGCGCCGCGGCCGGAGGAATTGCCTCAGTGGTGGCCCGAGCCGGTGATGCGCGGCAGGGTCTCGAACTGATGGAAGGGCGGCGGCGAAGGCAGCGTCCACTCGAGCGTCGTCGCGCCCACGCCCCACGGATTGGCGCCCGCCTCACGCTTGCGCAGGAAGGCCTCCGCGACCGTGTAGAAGAAGAGCAGGACGCTGACCGCGGCGATGGCGGCGCCGACCGACGACCAATAGTTCCACAGCGCGAACGCGTCGGGATAGTCGATGTAGCGGCGCGGCATGCCGGCGAGGCCGAGGAAGTGCTGCGGGAAGAAGACGAGGTTGATGCCGGCGAAGAGCAGCAGGAAATGCGCCTTCGACAGTGTCTCGTTGTACATGTAGCCCGTCATCTTCGGGAACCAGTAGTAGAAGCCCGCGAAGACTCCGAACACCGCGCCGAGCGACATTGTGTAGTGGAAGTGGGCGACCACGTAATAGGTCTCATGCAGCTGACGGTCGGCCGAGGCGTTCGCCAGCACGACGCCGGTGACGCCGCCGAGGGTGAACACGAAGATGAAGCCGATCGCCCACCACATGGGCGCGCGGAAGGAGATCGAGCCGCCCCACATGGTCGCGATCCAGGAGAAGATCTTGATGCCGGTCGGCACCGCGATGACCATTGTGGCGAAGACGAAATAGCGCTGCGCATTGAGCGACAGGCCGACCGTATACATGTGGTGCGCCCACACGATGCAGCCGAGGAAGCCGATCGACACCATGGCGTAGGCCATGCCGAGATAGCCGAACACGGGCTTGCGCGAGAAGGTGGAGACGATGTGGCTGATGATGCCGAAAGCCGGCAGGATCAGAACATAGACTTCCGGATGGCCGAAGAACCAGAACAGATGCTGGAACAGGATCGGATCGCCGCCGCCCGCCGGATCATAGAAGGTGGTGCCGAAGTTGCGGTCCGTCAGCAGCATGGTGATCGCGCCGGCGAGCACGGGCAGGGTCAGCACCAGCAGGAAGGCCGTCACCAGCATGCCCCAGGCGAAGAGCGGCATCTTGTGCAGCGTCATGCCCGGCGCGCGCATGTTGAAGATGGTGGTGATGAAGTTGATCGAGCCGAGGATCGACGAGGCGCCGGCCAGATGCAGCGACAGGATCACATAATCCATCGCCGGCCCCGGATGACCCGTGTTGGACGACAGCGGCGGATAGAACACCCAGCCGCCGCCGAAGCCGAGCGAGCCGGGCGCGCCCTCCGCGAAGGTCGACAGCACCACCAGCACCAGCGCCACGGCGAGCAGCCAGAAGGAGATGTTGTTGAGGCGCGGGAAGGCCATGTCCGGCGCGCCGATCATGATCGGCACGAACCAATTGGCGAAGCCGCCCATCAGCGCCGGCATGACGAAGAAGAAGATCATCAGCACGCCGTGAGCGGTGATGAAGACGTTATAGAGATTCTTGGCGGCGTCGACATTGGTCGGATCGGTTCCGTGCAGCAGCGCGGAAATGCCCGGAAACACCGAGATGCCAGGATGCGCGAGCTCGGCGCGAATGGCCATGGACATCAGGAAGCCGATGAGGCCGCCGACGACGGCGAGGATCAAATACAGCGTGCCGATGTCTTTATGGTTGGTCGAGAAGAGAAAGCGGCGCAGGCCGGTAGGGTGGTCGTGGTGGGCCCCCGCCTCGGTCGAGATGGCGTCCATGGTCGTGATCCTCGAGAATGCTTGGCTTTTTTGTTCGGTTGGGCGATGCGAGAAGGTCAGCGCGCGGCGCTCTCGTCGGCGACGCGCACGCGCCCGACGTCGGCTTGGGCGAACTTCTTCTTCGCCTCGACCAGCCATTCGGCGTATTTCTCCTTGGAGACGACGCGGATGGCGGCCGGCATGAACGCATGATCCTTGCCGCAGATCTTCGAGCACTGGCCGTAGTAGACGCCTTCCTTCTCGGCCTTGAACCAAGTCTCGTTCAGGCGGCCGGGCACCGCGTCGATGCGAACGGTGAAAGCCGGAATCGTATAGGAGTGGATCACGTCGGAGGCGATCACCTGCAGCTTCACGACCTCGCCGACCGGCACCACCGCCTCATTGTCGACCGAGAGCAGGCGGACATCGCCATTCTCGGGCTTCAGATCGGCGTCGGTCTTCATGAACTGGTCGAAGGAGAAGCCGCCGCCCTGATCCTCGGGATAGGCGTAGGACCAGTACCATTGATTGCCAGTGACCTTGATCGTCACCTTCGGCTCGGGAATCTCGACCTGATGCGCCAGCAGGCGGAAGGACGGGATGGCGATGAACACCAGGATCAGCACCGGGACCAGCGTCCAGGCGACCTCGAGGCCTGTATGATGGGTGAGCTTGGAGGGAACCGGATTGGCGTTCTCGTTGAAGCGCCAGCAGACGTAGATGAGAAGGCCGAGAACGAAGAGACCGATGAAGCTGATAATGGGAAGCAGAATGACATTATAGAAAAACTGCGTCTCGGCGCCGACTTCCGTCACCGTCGTCGGAAGGCCGAGACCTCCCGGAGTGGGCTGCCCGATCACCTCGGCGGATGCGACGCCCGCGAGAAAGAGCAGGGAGGATACGGCGCCGGCCATCAAGGCCGCGCGGCGGAGTGTGGGTCGTCTGCCGATGAGCATGAAGATCGCCTCTCGGACCTCAGGAACAAGGTCGTTATGATTTTGTTATCCGGTAGCTTTAGATCGGCCCGAACCCGCCACAAATCCGGCCCGTCAGGTATTCCCAACGCGGGTTCAACCACAAACAGCGGCGCCGCGCAATCGCTGCGGCGCCACAGTCTGCCTGACAAAAAGTCGCGCCACCCGCGACTGCGCAAAATTGCGGCGTCGGCGCCCCGCGGCTTGACAGCGGGCGGCCATTTGCTACGCAGGACGGGAGCTTCGAGATTATTCGTAACGCCCCGTTTTGGCCCAGCTTCGATCCTAAGGGCCATAGGAATCCGCATCGAAGAAAAGATGGAGCGAAAATGAGGCCGCACGCCGCCGTTCTCCGGCTCGCGAGGTTGCGACATGTGGTCGCGGGGCTGTTTTTCGCAGTCGCAGCATGGTCTATGGCCTCGCCCGCCGCGGCGCAGGGGGCCGTCAAATCGAAATATGGCGATTGGGAGATTCGCTGCGAGACGCCGGCCGGCGCCGCCGCCGAGCAATGCGCGCTGATTCAGAGCGTCGCCGCGGAAGACAAGGCCAATGTCAATCTCGTCGTCGTGGTGCTGAAGACCAGCGACGGCAAGAGCCGGCTGCTGCGCGTCATCGCGCCGCTGAATGTCTTGCTGATCAAGGGCCTCGGCCTCACCATCGACAAAACGCGCATCGGCGACACCGGCTTCGTGCGCTGCCTGCCGTCGGGCTGTGTCGCCGACGTGGTGATGGACGACGCGCTCGTCGACCAGCTCAAGAACGGCAAGACGGCCACTTTCGTCATCTATCTGACGCCGGACGAAGGCGTCGGCCTGCCCTTGTCGCTCGCCGGCTTCAAGGAGGGATTCGCCAAATTGCCGTGATGGCGGTAATGGCGTTTCGAGAAGCGGATGAGAGGGTGAGAGGGCCGATGGACAAGAGACGGATGAAGGGACGCTTTTTCGCGATTCTCTCGATTTCCGCCGCGGCGGCCGCGCTGGCGGCGAGCGGCGCGAGCGCCTTCGACTTTCCCAATCCGCTTTCTGTCTTCGGCGGCGGCGAGAAAGAGCCGCAGAAATCCGATCGCCCCGTGCAGGCCGCGCCCGGCGCGGCGGTCGACTGCCCGGAGATTCTCGTCGACACCGGCGCGGCGACGCTGCGCGTTCCGCCGGGAGCGGATAATTCCTCGGTGCGCTATCAGCTCTCGCTGTCGCATCTCGCGCGCGAATGCACCGTGTCGGGCGATCAGATTCTCATAAAGGTGGGCGTGGAGGGCGCGGCCGTGCTCGGCCCCAATGGCCAGCCCGGCTCTTTCTCCGGCGCCCTGAAGATCGCCGCGCGCCGGCAGAAGGACGAATCGATCCTCGCCTCCAAGACCTATCACGTCTCGGCGAGCGTTCCCGTCGGCGCCGCGCGCGGTGAGTTCCGCGTGATCTCGGAGCCTTTGGCGGTCCCCTATCTCGGCGCGCAGGCGGCCGATGATTACGAGATTCTCGTCGGCTTCGAAGGCGGCGCGGCCGACAAATCCGCCCCGGCGCAAAAGCGCCGCAAGCGCCACGCCCGCGCTACAGAAGCTTCCCCGGATTGAGAATTCCCTTCGGGTCGAGCGTGGATTTGATCGCGCGCATCAGCTCGAGGGCCACCGGGTCCTTCACTCTGCGCAGCAGATCGCGCTTCAGCACGCCGATGCCATGCTCGGCGGAAACCGAGCCCGCATATTTCGTCACCAGCCCGTGGACGACCTCGTTGATCTCCTCGCGGCGGGCGAGGAAGGCGGCGCGATCGGCGCCCTCGGGCTGCGAGATATTATAGTGAATATTGCCGTCGCCCATATGGCCGAAGGGCGTCGGCCGCGCGCCCGGCGCATGGGCGGTGACGCGCGCGCTCGCCTCCTCGAGAAAGGCAGGAATCGACTCGAGCGGCACGGAGACGTCATGCTTGATCGAGGCGCCCTCGGGCTTTTGCGCCTCTGGCAGAGTCTCGCGCAGCTTCCATAGGCCGGCGCGCTGCTCCAGCGTCGCGGCGAGGGCGGCGTCCTCGGCTATGCCCTGCTCCATCGCCTCGCCGAGCAATTCGGTCAGCAGATCCTCCACGCCGCTCTCGGCGGGCGAGGCCAGCTCCATCAGCACATACCAGCCATGCGCGCCGGCGAGCGGATCGCGCACGCCGGCGATATGGCGCGTCGTGAATTCGACGCCGATGCGCGGAATCAGCTCGAAGGCGACCAGCGCCGAGCCGGCGCGCGCCTTGGCGAGTGTCAGCAGCCTCAGCGCTGCATGCGGATCGGCGAGGCCGACGAAAGCGGTGGCGCGCGAGCGCGGCAGGGGAAACAGCTTCAGCGTCGCGGCGGTGATGATTCCGAGCGTCCCCTCCGAGCCGATGAACAAATGGGCGAGGTCATAGCCGGTATTGTCCTTGCGCAGCTTGGACAGGCCGGACAGCAGCCTTCCATCGGCGAGCGCCACCTCGAGCCCGAGCGCGAGATCGCGCGTCGCGCCATAGGCGATCACATGCACGCCGCCGGCGTTGGTGGCGAGATTGCCGCCGATGGTGCAGCTGCCTTCGGCGCCGAGCGAGAGCGGGAAATAGCGGCCGGCGGCTTCCGCTGCGGCCTGGACATTGGCGAGAATGACGCCGGCTTCGACCGTCATCGTGTCGGAAGCGGGATCGACCTCGCGAATCTTATCGAGCTTTTGCAACGACAGCACGATTTGCGCGCCGCTGTCGTCGGGCGTCTGGCCGCCGACGAGGCCCGTGTTGCCGCCCTGCGGAACGACGCCGACGCCGGCCTCATTGCAGAGGGCGAGAACGGAAGCGACCTCGCGGGCGCTTCGCGGCTTGACGATGCAAGGAGCCCGGCCAAAAAAGGCGTCGCGCGGCTCGCGGAGATAGGCGGCCATATCGCCGGGATCGACGATGACGCCGCCACTTCCCACGATCGCGCTCAGGCGATCGAGCAGCCCCGTGTCATCGCGTCCTATTTCGACGGCGGTCAGCGAAGATTGCCTCGATTGTGGGAGACCCTTCGACGAAGGTCACCAGTGGCGACGACGACGATGCGCTTCATCGGTGCGGCGGACCCGCACATAAGCGGCGGCGGCGACAGGAAGTCCGCCGAGGACGATACTGCACAATGTTGCGGCGAGAAGCGCATTCATGTGACCATCTCCTTCCAGATTCGAGCCTGGCCCCCCGAGGAGCCGGCTCCCCACGCTGGACATGGACGCAAATCCTATGCCCAACTCGACAGGGCTGGCAAGACAAATTCCCCGCCCGGCCCCGAAACACTTTCTGAAAACCATCCGTTGTCACATGAAATGCATCGATTGAATGTAGGATTTGCGCGCCATTCCACCATAGGCAGGCGCCCGAAAAATTGCGCGCCGCCGACGCTCGCGTCAGCGCGACAATAGCCTCCGGCGCGGCGCCGCCTCGGCCGCGCGCTCGAAGAGAGCGACGAGCTCGAGATGCGGCGAATGCCGAAATTGGTCGATCGGCGTGATGAATTTTGCGGCATATCCGCCTTTGCTCAGAACGGCGGCATCACGGGCGAAGCTCTGCGGATCGCAGGAGACGGCGACGATGCGGCGCGCGGCGGAGGCCGCCAGCGCCTCTGCCTGCGCCAGCGCGCCGGCGCGTGGCGGATCGAAAACGACCGCGTCGAAACGGCTCAGCTCCTGAGGGTCGAGCGGGCGGCGGAAGAGATCGCGCGCCTGGGCGATGATCGGCCGCAGTCCCCGCGCCGTGCGGGCGGCGCGGTCCAGCGCCTCCACCGCGGCCACATCCGAATCGATCGCCGTCACTTGCGCCTGCGCCGCGAGCCGCAGCGCGAAAGCGCCGACGCCGCAGAAGAGATCGGCCACGCGCTTGGCCTTCTCGCCGACGCCCTGCGCGACGAGGCGGGCGATGGCCGCCTCGCCCTCCGCCGTCGCCTGCAGAAAGGCGCCCGGGGGCGGAAGGACTTGCGTCTTGCCGATCATCACGCCGGGCGGAAGGCGCAGCGTCACCAGCCGCCCATGATTGGCGAGACGGGCGAGATCGAGGGTCTCGGCGAGCTCCAGCAGCGCCAGAGTCTCGCGCTCCTCCAGCTCGCCGGCGCCGCGAATGTCGATATCGAGGCCGCCGGTCGCCGCGGTCACGGCGAGATCGAGCGGCTTGCCGCGACCGGCGAGCGCTTGCGCCAGAGCGCGCGCCGCGGCGGGCGCGCCGGCGAGACGCGGCTCGAGCAAGGGGCAGGCGTCGATCTCGACGAGATCATGCGAGCGCGCGCGCATGAAGCCGACGCGCGCCACGCCCTTCTCATAACGCGCGTGGAAGGTCACACGCCGACGCCCGGCGCCATGGGCGTCGATCAGCGGCTCGACCGGCCAGTCGAGTCCGGCGTTGCGCAGCGCCGTCTCGGCGAGGCTGCGCTTCCATTGCGCATAGGCGGGCGCGGCCAAGGTCTGCACGGCGCAGCCGCCGCATACGCCGTAATGCGAGCAAAAGGCCTCGATGCGATCCGGCGAGGGCTCGAGAATATCCACGACGCGGGCGCGCTCGCCCTTCACCTCCGCGAGAACCGTCTCGCCCGGCAGAGCGAATGCCGCGAAGACCAGCCCCTCCTCCGTGCGGGCGACGCCCTCGCCCTTATGGCCGAGACGTTCGATGACCAGTCTTTGCAACATCAGGCCCGCCGCGCATGGAGGAGAAATTCGCGATTGCCGTCGCCGCCCTCTATCGGCGAGGCGATGACGCCGAGCACATGCCAGGCCAAAGCCTCGACCTCCGTGGTAATACGCGCGCAGACTTCGGCGTGGATGGCCTCGTCGCGCACGACGCCCTTCTTGCCCGCCCTGCGGCCGGCCTCGAATTGCGGCTTGACCAGAGCCAGGAGGCTGGCGCCCTCGGCCGCGAGCGGCAGCACCGGCGGCAGCACCAGCGCCAGCGAGATGAAGCTGGCGTCGATCACGATCAGCGACGGCGGCTCGGCCAGATGCTCCCGCGTCAGAGCGCGCGCGTCCAGGCCTTCCAGCGAGGCGACGCGCGCGTCGCGCCGCAGCCGCTCGTGCAATTGGTCGTGGCCGACGTCCACCGCGACGACATGGCGGGCCCCGGCGCGCAGCAGCGCGTCGGTGAAGCCGCCGGTCGAGGCGCCGACATCGAGGCAATAGCGGTCCTGCGCATCGACGGCGAAAGCCATGAGCGCATGGGCGAGCTTGACGCCCCCGCGCGAGACATAAGGATGCGGAGCCTGGGCGACGATCTTTGCGCCGGGCGCGATGAGCTGCGACGGCTTGGCGATTCTGCGGCCGTCGATCTCGACGAGACCCGCGAGGATCGCCTCCTGCGCCTTGGCGCGGCTCTCGAAAAAGCCGCGCTCGCATAAAGCCACATCGGCGCGGAGCGGCCCCTGCGCGCTCACCATCTCAGCAATCGCGCGCCGAGCGCCGCTCCGGCGAGAGTGACGAGGCCGATGGCCAGCGAATACCAGACGGCGACGAAAAGCGGGCTGTCATCCATGCAATGGGCGGCGTAGAAGCTCGCCGCCAGCGCGCCGGCGACGAGGCCGGCGACCGCCCCGGCCAACGCCGGCCGGCTGGGCGCGCCGCGCCGCAGCGCCAGCATGAGGATGGCGAGCGGCCCGGTCGCGATCAGCGGAATGAGCAGGACGCAGGCGCGGGCGTTGTGGCCGACGAGCCGCGCGCCCCAGCTGTCCGCGGGCGCGGCGATGAGCTCGAGGCCGACCGCGACGATGAGCGCGAGCAGCGCCAGAAAAGGCGCAAAACGCCAACAGCCGGGCTCGGCGCCCGGCGTGGCGAGCCGGCGCAGCAGGCCGGCTCCGGCGGCGAGCAGGCTGAGCGTCACCACGAATTTGGCGAGAAAGCGCAGCGTATGCACGGCCTCGCCGAAATCGGCTCTCACGCCGAGCAAGCCGAGGAGCGCGGCCCCGGCGACGATGGCGGCGGCGACGAGCGCGCCGGCGAAAATCTGCGCGAAGCGAAAGCGCGAGGGCGAATGATCCGCGACGAGCGCGCCGATCAGCTCTTCCGTTCTCATTTCTCGCCCCTCCGATAGAGCGCAGCCAGAGCCTTGATCGCGCGATGGAGAGCGACGCGCACGGCGCCCTCGCTCATTCGATAGCGCTCGGCCGCCTCTTTCACCGAATGACCGTCGATCGAAAGGAAGCGCACCAGATCGCGCTGACGCTCGCCGAGCTCGCCGAGCAGACGATCGACATCCTGCCGATCGACGCCATCGTCCGCCGACTCGGGCGCCGCGAGATCGAAGGCGTCGTCGATCGGCAGCGGCGATTTCGCGCCGCGGCGACGGCGCGCGTCGATCAGCTTGTTGCGCGCTATGGTCATGATCCAAGGCGAGATCGGCCGGTCCATATCCCAAGTGTCGCGCTTCAAATGAACGGCCAGCAGCGTCTCCTGCACGATATCCTCGGCCTCGCCGACATCGAGGCCGAGACGCGCGCAATCGCGCCGCGCGACGCCGCGCAGCGTCGGCGTCAGCGACAGCAGCAGCCTCTGATAGGCGCCCGAATCGCCCGCTATGGCGGCGCGCATCAGCACGGCCCATTCCTCCTCGGCGTCTCGCGCTCCCAAATGCCCACCTTGCCATTCGTGAAAAAGCGCTCTCTCGTTACGTCATGCGCGGGGGATGCGTCGAGAGGCGCGTATTCGGTTCCCGGATTTTGGTTTTTCCATTCCCGGATTTTCATGGCGCGTCACAAAAACGCCGGACTATTCGCGCCTTCTTAACGAAAGAATCGCAAATCTATCGACGCGCCGCGCGACAGCGGCCTCGCCCGCCGCGGGCGCAGTCGGATTGGAGCTTCCCCTTGCGTAGGTTTTCGAAGTCCGTCTTTTCGTTGAGCGTTCTCGCTCTCGCCGGCGCCGGGGCGTCGGCGGCGATCGCCGCCGGCGACGCCTATGACGGCCAGGCCGAATGGGCGCAGCGCTATGACGCCGACCCGAGATTGACCGTCTCTCGCTCGACGACGCCCATCCTCTCCACACAGACCGTCGCCGCGACGGAAGCGGCCATGGCGCAGCTGCAGGAGATCGTCGCGCGCGGCGGCTGGCCCATGGTGCCGGCCGGCCAGCAGCTGCGGCTCGGCTCCAACGGCCCCGCCGTCTCGGCGCTGCGCCGTCGTCTCATCGTCTCGGGCGACATCGGCGCCGAGGCCGGCGTGAGCCCCGTCTTCGACTCTTATGTGGAAGCCGCGGTGCGCCGCTTCCAGGCGCGCCACGGCGTCAACGCCACGGGCGTCGTCTCGACGCAGACCTTCGCCGCGCTCAATGTCTCCGCCGAGCTGCGCCTGCGCCAGCTCGAGACCAATCTCGTGCGCCTGCGCAGCTTCTCGCGCGATCTCGGCAATCGCTATGTGACGGCCAACATCCCCGCCGCCACTGTGGAGACGGTGGAGAACGGCGCCGTCGTCACCCATCACACGGCCGGCGTCGGCAAGATCGACCGCCAGTCGCCGGTGATGCAGACCAAGGCGATCCAGGTCAATTTCAACCCGTTCTGGACCGTGCCCGCCTCCGTCATCCGCAAGGATCTGATCCCCAAGATGCAGGCGGACTCCAATTATCTCTCGGACAATCACATCCGCGTCTACAATAAGGAGGGCGTCGAGCTCTCCCCGCAGCAGATCAACTGGAACTCGCTCGAGGCGCTGAACTACAAGTTCCGCCAGGACACGGGCGGCGATTTCAACTCGCTCGGCGTGGTGCGCATCGACATCGCCAATCCTTACGGCGTCTATATGCACGACACGCCGGCCAAGGGCATTTTCGGCGACGACTTCCGCTTCGTCTCCTCCGGCTGCATCCGCCTGCAGAATGTGCGCGACTATGTCGCTTGGCTGCTGAAGGAGACGCCCGGCTGGGACCGCGACCATATCGACGAGGCGATCCGCTCCGGCGAGCGCATCGACGTGAAGATATCCCCCGCCGTGCCGGTCTATTGGGTCTATGTCACCGCCTGGGCGACGCCCGACGGGGTGATGCAGTTCCGCGAGGATATTTATCAGCGCGACGGCCTCGGCCTCACTGCCTCCATCCCGCAGCACTCGGCCCCCGCCCCGACGCCCGTGGCGTCCCGGCAGGCCTCGCGCTCGCCGCAGATGCTGCCGGTGTTCGGCGAGGAAGAGAACTGAGCGAATGCGTTGGGAGCAGGCGCTCACGATCCTGCTCCTGCTCGCATTCTATCTCATACCCTTCGCTTCGGTGCTCGCGACGCGCGGATGGCGCTCGCTCGCCGCCGTGTCGATCCTCTGGCTCGCAGTCATCGCGTTTTTGGCGCGGCCGCTCTTCAACCATCCGAGCGAACCCGGCTGCGGGCTCGGCGTGCTGATCTCGATATGGGTCGCGACCCTGGTCGCCGCAGGCTTCGCCACGAGCTTCGTCGGCCGCGTCCTGCTGTTGCGATATTCGACGATGACGCGCGCGCGAGTGGCGACGATGGTCGTCGCGCTCGGTCTCGCGGGGTTCGCCGGCGTCGCTTGGTTGAACCGAGGCTTCTTCAGCTGAATCTCGCGGCGGGCGAACGCCAAAAGGGGGCGCCCTCACCCTCCCCTTTAGGGGGAGGGTCGGCCGGCGATAGCCGGACGGGGTGGGGTTCCTCGGCAAAGACTCGGGGCGTCACCCCCTCCCGATCGCCTTCGGCGCTCGACCTCCCCCCTCGAGGGGGAGGTGGACACGCCTCTTTGAGCGCCACTTCTCATTTGCCCGATCGATTCAGACCGAACCGGAATGACGTTAGATTCCCTTGTTCGGTCGTGTTTTCTTCACGCGAACCGGCGCCGACTTCGCTCGAAAACACTCGAGCGCGTCTTTAGGACGGCTTGTCGACGGCGAAGGCCCAAGCGCCGCCATCGAGATCGAAGCGATCGATCTGCGGCCAGCGCGCGCGCAATTGGCGCAGAATGTCCAGCCGCACCGGCGACACATAATCCTCGGTCACGATCGGACGGAAGTGCTGAGCCGCCTTGAAATAGGCGGGCGCGGGCTGACGATTGATGTTGTCGGAGTCGAAGATGAACTCCACAGCGCGATCCGCATGATGCGGGTGAACGCCGCGATGATCCGAGAGATAACGCGCGATCGTCTCGCGATCATAGAGGAGATGCATATGGCTCGGCAGCTGACGCTGCGTGAAATCGAGCGCCGGATTGCCGCCGTCGAGATAGAGATGATGGCCGGTCGCGCCCGTCCACACAGGGCCGAACTCGGTGAAGACAACCCCGCCATTCTTGGTGAGGCGCGCGGATTCGCGGCACGCGCCTTCGATATCGTGCATATGCTCCCACACCGACATGAAGACCACGGCGTCGAAGGAACTGTCGTCGAATGAGGTGCGGCCGCAAATATCGCCGATGATGACCGGGAAGGCGGAGCCTTGCGCGTCGATATGGTCTTCCCACAGAGCGAGGCGCTTGGCGGAGGCGATGTGCTCCTGCTCTATCAGCGATTGCGCCTGCGCCTCCGAATAGCCGACGAGCAGCACATTCTTTCCAGCGAGGCTCATATGCCCACGAATCCGCGCGATGGAGTTCGGCGCGTAATTGAGCAGCGGTCCGGGATAGGGGAGCTTCTCGATCGGCGGCAGCTCGTCGATGGGCGCGCTGTCATCGTCGATCGCTTCGGTGAAATAGAACAGAAAGTCGAATTGACGCGGCGACGTCTTCAGCACATCGGGAATGTCGAGCTCGGCGACATCCTTCAAGGTCGGCGCATTCACATTCTTCAGCTCGGGCGTGTGCTCGGCCAGGAATTTGGCGACGACCTCGGCGTTCGACTCGCGGAAGCCGCGATAATTGTGCTTGCCGAAGCGCGTCGGCTTCGCCACCACTTCCGTATTGTCGCGCGTGCGCTCGACGATCGATTGCATCTTCAGCGCGAGCGCCTCCATGCCGCCCATGCTGGAGAAATGCCAGCCGCCATTGGGCACACGGCGCTCGTAGGAATAGAGCTCGCGATCATAGCCGAGATTGAGACAGCCGCTGCGCGGGCTGATCGGATCGCCGATGCGCGCGCCTTGCGGCATGATGTTCTTCAGCAGGCCATATTGGCAGGCGACCGTGCCGAGCCAAGGCAGATTGTTGAAGTGGGCGATCGTCTCATTGTTCACGAAATATTTCTTCATCACCATGTCGAAGATGGCGATGTTGCGCGGATTGTCGAGCAGCGCGGGAAGCTGCTTCACGCATTCGGCGCGCGGAATCTCGTCTATGTCCGACACCATGATGATGGCGTCGTCGGGAAGGCCCATCAAGGAGAGCGGACGCAGAATGCAGTTTCTCTGCAGGTTTTCGACAATCCATCCGAGCTCGCGCGCGCTGCCGAAGGCGCCGGGCATATCGTCGATCAAATAATGGAGAATGTCATAGCCGGCGTCGCGCAGCTCGGCGACCGCGTCGCGGAGCAATATCGGCTTGGCCGCGCCCGTATGCGTCTTCGAAGATTCAACGACGACGAAAGCGTCGACCACATTGGTGAGCTCGGCGACCCGCACCATGAGCATGTCGATTTCATTGAATCCGATAACACAGTCGACGATCTTTGGCATAGGCCACCATCGCTCCGAAAACCTGAAGTCTGGCCCGTTTATCTCATGGCGTAGCGGGTGCTGTCCACAAAGGACTCCCACGCCTGAGCAATGGCGCGCGCGCGCATGCAGCATCACTGCAGTGCAACAGGCCGTAATCACGGGAGTCGTCATAATAGAGCGCGGCGCTGCTCGGCGCACGATCACGAAGGACAGATCGGCCGCGTCGACAATAAAAAGCGCTGCGCGTCATCATTCTCGCGATGACTTTAAAGAGCGCGCAGCTCTGCGTTATGCTCGGGGTTGTGCGCGGCGCGCCAAACGGCGGCTCGCCGCAGCGAGAAGAGATCGCGCGCGACTCTCATGGCGCGCGCAAAGCCAGCGAAAGATCAATTCCCCGCGCGCTGGGCGCCACCGCGATGGGCGCGCCATGTGCCGCCGCATTTGTCGGTGGAGGAGGACCATGCGCCCTGCCCGGCGTTGCCGCGCAAATGGCCATGGGCGCGGGCCACGCGGCCGCCCTGCGTGGTGAAGCGCGTCATAATGGCGCCGTCGCTTTCCACATAGCCCCAATGCGCCATGCGGCCGGCGGCGAGCGCCGCGGCGCCGGCCTGCGTGCCGACGAGCAGATCGCCGCGAATCTCGATCGAGTCGGGCAGAAGGCCCGGACAGGAGCCGACGGTCGTGCGCGCCTCGAACACCCAGCCGCCGTCATAGCGGCCGGCCTCCGGCGCAGCGCTCGCCGACTCGCGCGGAGCCGCCTGCGCGGCGCCGATCGCCATCACCGAAGCAAGAACCAAAGTCCCCAGCCAACGCATCACCCGGCCTCCTCGCACGCACGCTGCAGCGTGTCGAACATATCGCCGCCAGCGTAAATAAATTCTGCAACGCCCGCCGCTCTGAGCGCCGCCTCGAGCTCTCCCGGCCGGCCGGCGAGATAGACCCGCGCGCCCGCCGCGGCGAGATCGCGCGCCGCCTCGACCGCTTTTTCCGCATAGATCGCGTCGGACGAGCAAATGCATGCGAGCTTCGCGCCGCTCGCGCGGAAGGCCGCCGCGACATCCGCGCCCTCCTCGCCGAACACGGCCTCTATGCCGCCCGCCTCGAAAAAATTCTTGGCGAAATTGGCCCGCGCGGTGAACACCGCCACCGCGCCGAGATTGGCCAGAAAAATTCGCGGGCGCGCGCCCTTCGCCGCCGCCGCGGCGTCGGAGCGATCGCGCAGCGTCTCGAAAGGCTCGGCGAGGCGACGCGGCCGCAGGGGCGGCGATTTCAGCGCGCCGGCGGGCGCGGGCGCCTCGGCGAGCGAGGCATCGAAAGGCGCCAGCGTCGCCACCGGCGCTTCGCCGATATCGGGAAAAGCGTTGGAGCCGGTGATCTTGTCGCGCGAGCGCGCGACATTCTGCGCGCGCTTGCCGGCGACCTCGGCGACGCGGCCCTGGAAGGAGCCCTTCTCGAGCGCCGCGGCGAGGCCGCCCTCGGCCTCGAGGCTCTGGAACTCGGCCCAGCCGCGCTCGCAGAGCGCCTCGGTCAGCGCCTCCATGCCGCCGGAGCCGCTCGCCGGATCGTCTACCGCATAGATGTGAGATTCGTCCTGCAGCACCAGCTGCGTGTCGCGGGCGAGGCGACGGGCGAAATCATCCGGGGCGCCGAGCGCCTGGGTGAAGGGCAGAACGGTCACGGCGTCGGCGCCGCCGATCGCCGCGCCGAAAGAGGCGAGCGTCGCGCGCAAGAGATTGGTCCAGGGATCGCGCCGCGTCATCATGCGCCAAGCGGTCTCGGCGTGGACGAAGATCGGAGCCGGCGTGAGGCCGCAAGCCTCCTCCATGCGCGCGAACAGACGCCGCAGCGCGCGGAACTTGGCGATGGTGACGAATTCATCGGCGTCCGCCGCGAGGCGGAAGGCGAGCAGCGAGCGCGCTTCGTCGAGCGCGACGCCGCCCGCCTCGAGGGCGCGCAGATAGGCGAGCGCGGCGGCGAGCGCGAAGCCGAGCTCCTGCGCCTCCGTCCCGCCGGCGGCATGGATCACGCGGGCGTCGGCGGCGACGGTCCCGAAACGATAGCCGGCGGCGGAAAGGCTCTTGGCGCGCGCCGCGAAGGATTTGCTCTCCTCACCCCAAGGCGCGGGGGAAAAGCCGTGCAGCGCCTTCGCGCCGAGCGGATCGAGCCCGAAGGAGAGGCGCGTGATGCTCGGCTCGATATGGGCGCGGTCGATCAGCCGCAGCAGCGTATCCACCGCTATCGGCGCGGCTGGGGAAAACTCCACCAGCGCGGGAATTCCGTAGTCGAAGCGGATCTTGTCGAAGACATGGGCGAGCGCGTCCTCGCCATCGTCGGAAAGGCCCGTCCCATAGGCGCCCTGGGCGCCGGCGAAGACGATGTGCAAGCCGTCGGCTCCGCCCTCGAGATCGCCGAGCGCGAGGGCGTTGGCCGCATCAGCGCCGGAAACGTCGACCCGCGCCAGAACTGACCAGCGGCCGGCCGCGGCGCGCAGCGCACGCGGGCCCGGCGCGGTCGCGCGCGGGTAGAGCGGGGATATCTCCACCCCGTCATAGGTCTTGGATATCAGCCGGTCGAAGGACGCGCCCTTGAGCGCCCGGTCGACGATTTTGCGCCAGCCCTCCTCGTTTCCCGGTGGAAAAACGCCGGCCAGCGGCGCGTCTTGCAAACTCATGAGCGAGCCTCGAACAATGACGGGGTTGCGGGCGTCTTCTTGCATGAAGCGCCGCGCGCCGCCACCCATATCCGCAGCCTTCGCCCGCGCCGGGCTTTATTTTCGCCTCCGGGCGCCTTAACGAGAACGCGACGCCGCCCGCCGCGACGAGGCGGCCCGACTGGCTGAGAAACCCTGAACGGAGGTGGACGTGGCTGAAGATCCGCAGGATAAGGCCAAGCTCGTCGAAGAGATCATCGAGGTCATCGCCAAGGAAGGCATGATCGACCGCACGAAGGTCACGCCCGATGCGACGATCGAGAGCCTCGGCCTCAAATCGGTCGATATCGTCATGATTCTCACGGCGCTCGAGGAAAAGTTCAACGTCTATATCCCGATGGACGGCGCTCTGCAGGACGCCAAGAATGTCGAGGGATTGATCGACGCCATCGCCGAATATGTGTCGAAAGAGAGAGAGAAACAATAATATGGCCGCTTCGTCCGGGGGCGTCGGCGAGCGTCGGGTGGTGATTTCGGGCATGGGCGCCGTCTCGGCGGCGGGCGTCGGCGCCGCGGCGCTGTGGACGGCGGCCCGGGACGGAGTCTCGCAAATCCGGCCTCTCGTGACCGAATATCCCTATGACGGCCGCATCAGGATCGCGGCGCAGGTTCCCGGCTTCGATCCGTCGCAATATCTCGAGAAGGCGCTTCTCACCTTCTGCGACCCCTTCACGCAATTCACGCTGGTCGCCGCCGATGAGGCCGTCGCTCAGGCCGGCTTTGCGCGCGAGGAGCTCTCCGGCCCGCGCGTCGGCGTCATCGTCGGCTCCGGCATCGGCGGGATGACGACGATCGACAATGGCCTGCGCCATTACTATCAGGAGCGCATCAGGCCCGATCCGTTCAGCGTCCCGCGCCTTATTCCGAGCGCCGCGCCGACGACGCTCGGAATGCGCTATTCCGCCAATGGCCCGACCTTCGCGCTCGGCAGCGCCTGCTCCTCGGCGAGCCAGGCGGTGGGTCTCGGCGCGCAGATGATCCGCTTCGGCCTGATGGATCGCGCCATCGTCGGCGGCGCCGAGGCCTGCGTCATCAACGGCACCATTCGCGCCTGGGAAGGGCTGCGGGTGATGACGCCGGATTTCTGCCGGCCCTTCTCCATGGGCCGCAACGGCATGAGCCTCGGCGAAGGCGCCGCGGTCTTCGTGCTGGAGACGCTGGAATCGGCGCAAAAGCGCGGCCATGCGCCGCTCTGCGAGCTCGCCGGCTATGGCACGACGAGCGACGCCAAGGATTTCGTGCGGCCCGATCTCGACGGGATGATCGGCGCGATGCAGGCGGCCCTCGCCGACGCCGGCCTCGGGCCGGAGGCGATCGACTATCTCAACGCCCATGGCACGGCGACCCACGCCAATGACGTCACCGAGGCCGCCGCCATCGGCCGCGTGTTCGGCGAGCGCGCGGGGCGTCTGCCGGTCTCCTCGACCAAGCCGATCCATGGCCACGCTCTGGGCGCCAGCGCCGGGCTCGAGCTGGCGCTGACGATCCGCGCGCTGCAGGAGCAGATCGCGCCACCGACCATCAATTTCCTCGATTTCGATCCGCGCTGCCCGATCGACGCCGTGCCCAATGAGGCGCGCCGCGTCGAGATTCGCACGGCCATGTCCAACTCCTTCGCCTTTGGCGGCATCAACGCGGTGCTGATCGTGCGCGCGCTCGCGGGAGAGGCTTGAGATGGCCGAATCGTCCGAGAGCGGCGATGCGCGGATCGGCCCGCTGCGCGTCGTGGCGGATGAGGAGCGCATCGCGCGCTACCGCCGCGAGACCGGCTTTCCCGACACGCTCGAGAAGATCGTGCCGGTCGCCTTTCCCACCGTGTGGATGACGGCCGAGGAGATCGAGATCGCGATCCGCGATTTTTTGGCGGACGCCAATGTGGTTGCGGTGCACGAGTCGCAGAGCTTCCATTATTTCGCGCCGCTGCGCGTCGGCGAAAGCTATGATCTGACGGTCTCCATGCGCCGCGAGGCGGAGCCGCCGCGCCTCGCCGTCAACGGCAACCTCACGACGATCGGCGGCGAGCCGCGCCTGCACGCCGAGACGCTTCTGCGCCTCGTGCCGCGCCCGGCGGGCCTCGGGAGCGCCCCGTGAGCGGCGCCTATCTGCCCGCGGTCGGCGAACGCCTGCCGGACTGGCGGATCGGCCCCTTCGACGCCGCCGCGCTCACCGCCTATGCGGAGGCCTCGGGCGACGCCAATCCGCTGCATCTCGACGATGCTCTCGCGCGCGCCATCGGCTTTCCCGCGCCGCCGGTCCATGGCATGAAGCTTCTCGCCGCCTTCGAGCCGCTGCTCAGCGCCTGGCGGCGCGATCTGTTTCTGGCGCGGCTCTCCGGCAAATTCGTGCAGCCGGTGCTGCGCGGCGAGGCGGTGACGCTCACCGCCCGCGTGCTGCGCTCATCCCCCGAGGAGGGAGTGTTCTTGCGACTTCTGGCCTATGGCGAAACGCGCGCGCCGGCGATCGTCGGCGAGGCGCTGATGACCCTGCCGCGAAAGCTCCGCCGGTGAAGCGCGGGGCGCGGCGCATTCTCGTCACCGGCGCGTCCAGCGGCATCGGCCGCGCGCTGGCGCTGCGCTATGCGCAGGAGGGGCGCAGCCTCGCCCTCTTCGGCCGCGACGCCGCGCGGCTGGAGGCGGTCGCCGCCGACTGCCGGGCCAAGGGCGCCGAGGTGGACGTCTCCATCGCCGATGTGCGCGACCGCGCCGCAATGGCGGAGCGCATCGCCGCGGCGGATGCGCGCGAGCCGCTCGATCTCGTCATCGCCAACGCCGGCGTCTCCACCGGCCTCTCCCGCGGCCAGATCGCCGAGGATCCCGAGGCCGTGCGCGGAACGCTGTCGATCAATGTGCTCGGCGTGTTCAACACGGTGGAGCCCGCCATCGACGTGATGACGGCCCGGGGACGCGGGCAGATTGCCGTCGTGGGCTCCATGGCCGGGCTGCGCGGCCTGCCCTATTCGCCCGCCTATTGCGCCAGCAAGGCGGCGGTTCACCTCTATGCGGATTCGCTGCGCGGCGCGCTCGCCCCGCATGGCGTGCATGTGAGCCTGATCGTCCCCGGCTTCGTGGCGACGCCGATGACCGACAAGCTGCAAGCGTGGCAGGCCGGCAAGGTCAGCGACGAGAAAGCGGCGGAGATCATCATGCGCGGTCTGGACAGACGTGCGGCGGTGATCGCCTTTCCGCTCTTCGTCTATTATGCGATGAAGCTGTTTGCGATGCTGCCGCCCCGCACTGTCGATTCGGTCATGCGGCTCTTCGAAGTGTCCGTGCCTCAGACCCATGAACGGGAGAAGCCGTGATCGACAGCATCTTGTCTTCGCTCGTCGTTCTGTCGGCTGTGTTCTGGGCCTGCTCCGCCTTGCTGCTGCTTCTCTCGGTGACGGCGGCGCTCATCCATCCCTGGCTCGTCGCCATGCGCGGAACCAGCCGGGAGCAGCCGCCCGTCTCGCTCGTCCTGCCGGTGAAAATGCTGGACCAGAGCTTCGAGCGCGCTCAAGAATCGGCGCTCGCGCAGACTTATCCACAATTGGAGGCGCTGGCCTCGGCGACGGAGGCGGACTCCCCCGCCATAGCGGCGATGCGCGACATTTTCGCGCGTCACCCGCAGATCGAGTCGCGCATTCTCCACTCCACCGCGCGTTTCGCCGCGAGTCCCAAGGTCGACAATCTCTTCGCGCCCGTCAATGCGGCGCGCAACGATGTGATCTTCATGAAGGACTCCAACATCGTGCTGGAGCCGGACGACCTTTCCGAGACGATGCGCCATTTGAAGCCCGGCGTCGGCATGGTCTGCGCCATTCCCTATGCGGCGCGGCCGGAGAATTTCGCCGCTCTGGTCGAGGCCGGCATAATGAACGGCCCGCATCAGCGGATGCTGTTCGCGGCCTCCGCGCTCGGCGGCGGCTTCGGCGTCGGCAAGATCATGCTGTTTCGCCGCAGCGATTTTCTGCGCGCCGGCGGCTTTGCGGCCATCGCCCATACGGTGGGCGAGGACAACGCCACCGCCAAGGCGCTGGGCCGCATCAAGCTTCGCACCGTCTTCTCGCATCGGCTGGTGCGCCAGGAATTGGGCGAGCGCGATCTCCGCGACGTCTATAATCGGCAATTGCGCTGGAGCGTGGTGCGCCGCGACGACGAGATCCTCTCCTTCCTGGCCGAGCCCTTCTGCCAGGCGCTGCCGGCCTTCGCGGCGGCGGCGATCGGCTCGCCGCTCGCCGGCGTGACGCCGATGACGGCCTTGACCGTCACTTTTGGTCTGTGGCTAAGCTCGGAGACGCTGCTTTCCATCGCCAAGGGGTGGAAGGTATCTTGGTCCGCGCCGGTGATTTTTCTGACGCGCGAGGCGTTGATGTTCGCAGTGTGGCTGCACGCTTGGACAGCCACCAAGGTCGTCTGGGCCAGGACGACGATCGACACGCGCTCCTGCGGCGAGGCGGCCGCCGCGACGGAGCCGCAAGTCGCGAAGGAAGAAGGATAAAACCGCTTGATCCTCGCTCTTCTGCAGTTTCTCGTCGATAGCGTCTGGCTCGTCGCGGCGCTGATCATGATCCTGATCGGCGCCGGCTTCGTCGCGATCATCGCCCGCTTCCTCTTCGATCAATTGCGCGGCGCGCGCGATCCCGAGGCCGTCGTCCTGCCCGAGGATGAGCTGCCGCATGTGCTGCTGCAGATCCCCGTCTTCAACGAGGCCGAGGTAACGGAGCAGGCGCTGCGCTGCGTCGCCGAGCTCGATTGGCCCAAGGACCGGCTGCATATTCAGCTGCTCGACGATTCGACCGACGAGACGCCCGTGCGCGCCGAGGCGGTGGCGATCGAGCTGCGCGCCAGAGGCGTCGACATTCATCATGTGCGCCGCGCCGATCGCTCCGGCTTCAAGGCCGGCGCCTGCGCCGAGGGGCTGAAGCTCTTCGACGCGCCCTATATCGCCATGCTGGACGCCGATTTCCGTCCGCCGGCCGACTGGCTGCGCCGCACCGTGCCGCTGCTGGTGAAGGACGATCGCGCCGGCTTCGTGCAATCGCGCTGCGAATTCTCCAATTATCGCAAGAATTGGCTGACGCGGGCGCAAGGTCTCGTGCAGGACGGCCATTTCCTCGTCGAGCAGCGCACGCGCGCGCTCGCCGGCTGGCTGTTCCAATTCAACGGCACCGGCGGTATCTGGCGCCGCCAGACGATCGAGGCCGCCGGCGGCTGGTCCGATTACTCGCTGTGCGAGGATTTGGATCTCACCGTGCGCGCGGCGCTCGGCGGATGGCATGGCATCTTCGTTTCCGAGCCGCCCATTCCCGGCCAGGTGCCGGAAGGCCTGCGCGACTATCGCCGCCAGCAGCGCCGCTGGTCCAACGGCTTCGTGCAAGTGGCGCAAAAGACCGTTCTGCCGCTGTGGAACGCGCCTTGGTCGCTGACCCGCCGCGTCGCCGCGATCGTGCTCATCGTGCATCAAATCTTCTTCCCGACGGCGGCGATCGGCCTCATCTGCCTGCTGCTCGGCGTGATCCTGCGCGGCTCGCTGGCGCCCTATCTGCCGGTGCTGGAATTCATCTTCCTCGAGACGCTGGTCGTCGTGCTCGGCTTCACGCTTCTGCCCTATCTGGCGCTGAAGCGCGGCTCGCTGACCGATTATGTGAAGACCATGGTCTCGGTGCCGCCGCTGATGATCTATCTCGCCTTCTCCAATGGCGCGAAGATCCTGCAGACGATGCGCGGCCGCAAATCCACCTTCAAGCGCACGCCGAAGACCGAAGTGACGACGGCGACGATCCAGGAAGCGGAGTGAGATAGAGCGGGTAGTGAGTAGAAAACCTTACTACTCGCTACTCGCTACCCGCTATTCGCTGATTTTCACGCATGTCCCGCGGCCGAGGACAGCCGCGCCAGATCTATGCCGATGAGGCGCAGGGCGCGCGCATATTTCGACTCGAGATCGGTGTCGAACAATATGGCGGGGTCGGCCGGGCAGTTGAGCCAGCCATTGTGCTGGATCTCATTCTCGAGCTGGCCAGGGTCCCAGCCGGCGTAGCCCAGCGCCAGCAGCGCCTGATTTGGTCCCTCGCCGGAGGCGATGGCGCGCAGAATGTCGATGGTGGCGGTCAAGGACACGCCATCGTCGATCGGCAGCGTCGAATTGTCGATGAAGAAATCCGAGGAATGCAGCACGAAGCCGCGGTCGGTCTGCACCGGGCCGCCCTGCAGCACTTGGATCGTCTCGGTCTCCTTGGGCAGGCTGATGCGCTCCTGCGGCGCGATGATCTGCAGCTGCACCAGAAGATCGGGGAAATTGCGGACCTGCGAGGGCTGATTGACGACAATGCCCATGGCGCCGTCTTCCGAATGGGCGCAGAGATAGATGACCGAGCGCGCGAAACGCTCGTCGACCATTCCGGGCATCGCCACCAGCATCTGCCCGTCGAGATAGCGCCTGCCGGAAGATTTGGAGCCCGCGCCCGTCTCGCGCCCCGCCTCGGGACCGCGGATGATCGGAACCGAGGAGCCGGCGACGCGCGAGCCCGCCGACCGCCGGGCTGCGCGGGCGGCCGATTTCTCGAGGCCTTGTTTCTTGCCGAGCGGGCTCATAGGGTCTCATACTACGCGCGGCGCAAACGCATAACAAGCGCCGTTCGACGACGTAAAAACCGGCGCGGGGGGCGCCCCGAGGACCTCGAAATGCATTCACGAAACCTGGCGGCGGCGCTCGCCGCGACCTCGCTCGCGCTGGCCTCGCTCGCCGGGCCGGCGGCGGCGCAGGACGCCGACTTCGCCACCCCCTTCGCCCGCGCCGCGCATTCGGCTGCCCGTCTCCTCTCGGCCGGCGCGCCGAGCGGCGGCGTCTATCGCCTGGGCGTCGAGATCGCGCTCGATCCGGGAACCGTCACCTATTGGCGCAGCCCCGGCGACGCCGGCGCGCCGCCCGTCCTCGATTTCTCGGGCTCTGAGAATGTCGCCGCCGTGGAGACGCTCTATCCCGCGCCCAAGCATATCGCCGAGGCCGGAATGACGGTCGCCGGCTATGACGAGAGCCTGGTTTTTCCGCTGCGCGTCACCGCGAAAAAGACGGGCGCGCCCGTCGTGCTGAAGCTGGCGCTGGACTACGCCGCCTGCGCGCAAATCTGCCTGCCTGCCAAGGCGAAGCTCTCCTTGGCGCTGCCGCAGGCGGGCGCCTCGCCCTTCGCGGAGCGGCTGGCGGCGGCGGAGACTTTGGTTCCCCGGCCGATCGGCGCCGGCGAGGCGCAGAAAATCGTGGAGATCGCGAGGGCCGGCGCAGGCGCCTGGCGGCTGCGCTATCTCGGGCCGGGCAAGGCCGCGGATGTCTTCATCGAGGCGCCAGAGCCCTACATCATCGACAGCGCGGCCGATGGAAAAGGCGGGTTCGAGCTGAAGCTCGGCGAAGGAAAGCAGCAGGGCGCCATCGAAGCCCGCGCGACGATCCGCACCGAAAAGGGCGGGGTGGAGCTGCCGCTGAAGCTGGATTGAGGGCCCAAAAAATAAGAAGGGCGCGGCCCCGAGGCCGCGCCCAGTGAGAAGAAGAGTTCTGCCCCACTGACTTGGTATTTAGAGTCTCATCCGACAAGGGGGCCGGACACATTCAGCGCGTTTTCGTCTGAAACGGCGCCATGCCCTTGCGGGCGAGAGCGTCGGCGCGCTCGTTCATCTCGTCGCCGGCGTGGCCGCGCACCCAATGCCAGGCGATCTCGTGACGCTCGGTCGCAACGTCGAGACGCGTCCACAGATCGACATTCTTGACCGGCTTGCGGTCGGCCGTCTTCCAGCCGCGCGCCTTCCAGCCCTTCAGCCAGGAGGTGATCCCGTCGCGCAAATATTGCGAATCCGTGTGCAGATCGACATTGCAGGGCCGCGTCAGCGCTTCCAGCGCCTCGATCGCGGCGGTCAGCTCCATGCGGTTGTTGGTGGTCCCCGTCTCGCCGCCGCAAATCTCCTTCTCGCGCTCGCCGAAACGCAGAATCGCGCCCCAGCCGCCGGGGCCGGGATTGCCGGAGCAGGCTCCATCCGTCCAAATGGCGACGCGCCCGCTCATGCGCCGAGGCCATAGTCGCGCGCGGAGCCGATCGTCCGGTGGAAGCGCAGGCGGGCGAGATATTCGCGCGGGTCCTTGGGCCTCACCAGCGCGCCCGGCGGCACATTCAGCCAATCGACGAAGCGCGTCAGCAGAAAGCGCAGGGCCGCGCCGCGCGCGAGCAGCGGAAACGCCTCCGCCTCTGCCGCCGTCAACGGCCGCGCGCGCGTGTAAGACTCCAGCAGCGCGGCGCCCTTTTCGGCGTCATAGCTTCCGGCGGCGTCGAAGCACCAAGCGTTGAGGCAGATGGCGAGATCATAGGCCAGCGAATCGACGCAAGCGAAATAGAAATCGATGAGGCCGGAGACGCGATCGCCGAGGAAGAACACATTGTCCGGGAAGAGATCGGCGTGGATCACCCCCTCCGGCAGGCCGCGGGGCCAGTCGCGCTCCAGCGTCTCCAGCTCTGTGGCGACGATCGCGCTCAAATCCTCCGCCACCTCGCCGGCGCGGGCGGAAAAAGGCGCATAGAGCGGCCGCCAGCCGCCGACCGATAGGGCGTTGGCGCGGCGCAGCGGAAAATCCGCGCCCGCCAGATGCAGCTGCGCCAGCGCCTCGCCGAGCCGCGCGCAATGGGCGGGCTCGGGATGATGGATGGAATAGCCGTCGAGAAAGGTGACGATCGCCGCCGGCCGGTCCGCGAGCCGCCCCAGCGCCGCGCCGGCGCGGTCGCGCACCGGCTGCGGGCAGCCGAGGCCCTTGGCGGAGAGGTGCTCCATCAGCCCCAGGAAGAAGGGCAGATCGGCCTCGGCGACGCGCTTCTCATAGAGGGTGAGGATGAAGCTGCCGGCGCTCGTATGCAGGTAATAATTGGAGTTCTCGACCCCTTCGGCGATGCCCTTGCAAGACAAGAGCGCGCCGAGGTCGTAGCCGGCGAGAAAGCCGATCAGCTCCTCGTCGTCGACTTCCGTGTAGACGGCCATGAGTTCCGCGCGGTTGGAGAAAAGCCGGGCGCATCAAGCGTGCGCGCGCAGCTCCTTGGGAAGCGGGAAGGCGACATCCTCCAGCGCGGCGGACACGGTCTCGACCGAGATCTCATAGCGCTCGGCGAAAGCCTCCATGATCTCCTCGACGAGCACCTCTGGCGCCGAGGCGCCGGCGCTGATGCCGAGCGAGCCTATGCCGGTGAACATGCTCCAGTCGATCTCGCTGCGGCCCTGGACGAGCTGGGCGGGCGCGCCGGCGCGCTCCGCCACCTCGCGCAGGCGCTGCGAGTTGGAGGAATTGGGCGAGCCGACCACGATCACCGCATCGACCTGCGGCGCGACCTGCTTGACCGCTCCCTGGCGATTGGTGGTCGCATAGCAGATGTCCTCCTTGTGCGGGCCGACGATCTGCGGGAAGCGCCGCGTCAGCGCGCTGACGATCTCCTGCGAATCGTCGAGCGACAGAGTAGTCTGCGTCACATAGGCGAGATCGGCCACATCCTCGAGCCGCAGCTCTGCCACCGCCTGGACCGATTCGACCAGCACCACCGCGCCCGGCGGCAGCTGGCCCATTGTACCCACCACTTCCGGGTGGCCGGAATGGCCGACGAGCAGCACTTTTCGCCCACGCTTGTGATGAATCTCCGCCTCGCGATGCACCTTCGTCACCAGCGGGCAGGTGGCGTCGATCGCCAGAAGATTGCGCGAGGCCGCCTCGGCGGAAACGGATTTGGCGACGCCATGGGCGGAGAAAATCACCGGCGCCTTGGTGTCCGGCACCTCCTCCAGCTCCTCGACGAAGATCGCGCCCTTGGCCTTCAGCGCCTCGACCACATAGCGATTATGGACGATCTCGTGCCGCACATAGACGGGCGGGCCGAATTTGGCGAGCGCCCGCTCCACCGCGTCGATCGCGCGCACGACGCCGGCGCAAAAGCCCCGCGGCGAGCACAGCAGAATCTTCAACGGCGGCTTTGACGACGGGCGATGCTGAATATTCATCCTCTAGCGCCTCTCGATCGAAAAGGGGGCGGCCGAAGCGCGCCGCTTTGTGTGTCCCGCATAGGGAAAGGTGTCAAGCCGAGGGTCCGCGCCAACAACAGGTAGAGGCGAACGCCGAAAGGGGCGCGTTCACCCTTTAGGTGGAGGGTCGGATGGCGAAGCCATCCGGGGTGGGGTTCAACGCGAAAGACTCGGGCGTTCACCCCCTCCCGATCGCCTTCAGCGCTCGACCTCCCCCCTCGAGGGGGAGGTGGAAACGCCTCCCCCGACGCCACTCTCGTTCACCCGATCGCCCTGGCACACTCCCTCGCGGCCTGCCGAAAAATCTGCTACACAGGCGATCGACGAAGACTGGCCGCGCCAATGCCGGAGTGTCTCGCGGCCCATCGAGGGGACGGGGGCGAATATGTCGAATATCGTCGATATAATACAGTCCGCTCAAGGCGGCCAGATCATCGAAAATCTCTCCGATCGCTTCGGCCTCGCGTCCTGGCAGACGCGATCGGCGGTCGAATCGCTGCTGCCGGCGCTGGTCGCGGCGCTGCGCAAGGCGGCCGAAGAGCCCGATTCGCTGCGCCCCGTCCTCGACGCCGCCAATGATTCCGCTCATCGCGCCGCTTTCGAGAGCGCCGAGGAGGCCCATTCGCAGGCCAGCGTCGAGGGCGGCGACGCCATTGTCGCGCATCTCTTCGGCTCCGCCTCGGCCGCCGGCGAGGTCTCGCAATTCGTCGCGCGCGACAGCGGCCTGCGCGCCGATGTGCTGCAGCGCCTGCTGCCGGTTCTCGTCTCCGTCGCCGCCGGCGGCCTCGGCTCGACGCTAGAGCGTCAGAGCGCCGCCGAGCCCCCGGCTCCCACGCCGGCGCCGGCGCCCGCGCCCTCGGGCGGCTGGTTGAGCGCGCTTTTTGGAACTTTGTTCGGGACCAAGCCGGCCGCGCAGCCGCAGGCGGCCCCGCCAGCCGAGCCCGTGGACGCGCTCGAAGCCGCGCTGACGAAAATCCGCGAAACGCTCGCGCCCGCCGCCGGCGCCGAGCAGCAGGCCGGGCTCGACGAATTGCTGGGACGGATCTTCGCCTCGGCGAAGGGCTGACGGCTCAGGTCAGATTATTGGCGACGGGCAGATAATAGGCCGCCGAGAGCTTGGTGCCGATGATGCGCGTCGCCGCCAGGATCACGATCGAGAGAAAAAAGCCAATCATCGCATATTCGAGTGTGGTCGCTCCGCTCTCGTCGGCCAGAAATCGTCGCAGGCAATTCGGCATGGATCAAATTCCTCGAGCGGTCCGGCCGGGTGGCCGACGTCGCGTCTCAGGGGACGAAAACGCGGCCGTCTCGGTAATAGAAACGTAAGCTTAATTCGTCTCGAAAGCGTTAAGCCAGCCGCCGCCCCGGCGCCGCGGGCGGCGGGGCGGTCTTGCGCGCGGGCGGCTTTTCCGCCAATTCAGCAGCCGGAACGCATATTGCTTCGGCGCCCATGCCGGAAGCGCTGTGGTTCGCGCCCGCCCTTTCGCGCCCGCCGAAAGGGAAGTCGACCTATATGGACCGCTGCGCCGGTCCTCACTGAAAGTTGCTGATGGCTCGCGACGTAAACGATACGACGCCGATCACGTCGCGCAATGCGCTCGTGGAGTGGTTCGAGGCCGGCGTTAAGACGCCCGACGACCTCAACGTCGGGACAGAACATGAGAAGATCGCGTTTTTCGGCGAGAGCCGCGCGCCGGTTCCCTATACGTCGCCGGCCGGCGGCATAAAGGATCTGCTGGAAGGGCTGGGCGCGGCGCTCGGCTGGGAGCCGATCACCGACCGCGAGGCGATCATCGGCCTCTTCGATCCGCATGGCATAGGAGCCATATCTCTGGAGCCGGGTGGTCAGTTCGAGCTCTCCGGCGCGCCGCTGCCCACTGTCCATGGAACGAAGGCCGAGCTCGACGTCCATTTCGCGGCGCTGGAGCCGGTGGCGCGCCGTTTCGGCATATCCTTCCTCGATCTCGGCGCGAGCCCGAAGTGGCGGCGCAGCGAGACCCCGGCGATGCCCAAGCAGCGCTATGGGATCATGGCCGCCTATATGCCGAAGGTCGGCTCGCTCGGTCTCGACATGATGTTCCGCACGGCGACCATTCAGGTCAATCTCGACTATACGTCCGAGAAAGATATGGTCGACAAGCTGCGCGTCGGCCTGGCGCTGCAGCCGATGGTCACGGCGCTCTTCGCCAATTCGCCCTTCATCGACGGCGAGCCGACCGGCTTTCTGTCGCAGCGCTCAGAGATCTGGCGCGACACCGACGGCGACCGCACGGGAATGCTGCCCTTCGCCTTCGAGCCCGGCATGGGCTTCGAGCGCTATGTGGATTACGCGCTCGACGTGCCGCTCTATTTCGTGAAGCGCGGCGAGGTCTATCACGACGTCGCCGGCGCCAGCTTCCGCGACCTGTTGGACGGCAAGCTCGCCGCTTTGCCGGGCGAGCGCGCGACAATGTCGGACTGGGCCAATCACCTCGGCGCCATCTTCCCGGAGGCGCGGCTGAAGCGCTATCTCGAGATGCGCGGCGCCGATGGCGGGCCGCGCTCCCACATGACCGCTCTGCCGGCGCTCTTCGTCGGCCTCTTCTACGATCGCGCGGCGCTGGACGGCGCTCTCGCGCTGATCGAGGGCTGGAGCGCCGAGGAGCGCGAGGCGCTGCGCGCCGATGTTCCCCGCCTCGCGCTGGAGGCGCGCATCGGCGGACGCCGGGCGCTCGACATTGCGCGCGATATGCTGGCTCTGGCCCGCGGCGGCCTCGCCCGCCGGGCGAAGCTGGATGCGCAAGGCCGCGACGAGACCATCTATCTCGCGCCGCTGGAGGAGATCGCCGAGACGGGCCGCACCTTGGCCCAGCAGCGGCTCGAGGCCTATCACGGAAGATGGGGCCGCTCGGTCGATCCGGCCTTCACGGATTGCCTGCTGTAAGAGGAGCGACGCCTTCGCCCCCTCCCTCACCCTCCCCCGCTATCGCGAGAGAGGGAGCAGGTTTCGCGCTTCATCGAAGCATCGCGCAATGTTTGCCGCCTTCCCTCTCCCGCGATAGCGGGGGAGGGTGAGAGAGGGGGCTCTTCGAGTCTAGAGTTCGAATGACGCGCCTTCAGCGCGCGTAGAGGCCCTGCGCGCTCGGCGCGCGCACATAGGAATGGCCGATCGGCCGCACGCCGGCCTGCCCCCAGTTGGGGCCGAGATCGCCGGCGCGCACATGGCCGCCGAGACGCACGCAATTATCCGAGCCGGCAACCGGGACGAACCCCTCGCCAAAGCGGGCGCAGCGCCCGCCGGCGGGAATCGAGCCGGTCGTCTGCGCCTCCGCGGCCGGCGCGCCGACGACGGCGCACAGGCATAGGCAGGCGAAAAGACGGCGGACGTCGAGCCCGCGAGCTTCGGCGGTGAAAACGGTCATTCGCAGATCAGCCTCGAAAATGTCTCGCATCGCAACAACCGAGTCGACGCGCCTTGCGCGCCCCTCGATGTTGCCGCCCGATGTTTACCAACTCGTTACTTCGCACGCTTCGACGCGAGGGGTCACGCGACGGCGACCACTTAGGTCCAATAAGGTCGAACAATCGTGGCAGGATCGTGTCGCTCGGCAAGGCCATCAGCGCCAATCGCCGAGAACCGCCTGCACCAATGTCAGCGCCGCGACGGCGGCCGTGTCCGCCCGCAAGATGCGCGGGCCGAGCGAAAGGCGCGCGACGAGCGGCGCGGCGAGGATCGCCTCCCGCTCGGCGGGAGCGAAGCCCCCCTCCGGGCCGACCAGCACATCGACGCCCACATGGGCCGGCGCCGCGCGCAGAGCCGCGATGGGATCGGCGTGCTCGGCGTCCTCGTCGCAGAAGACGAGCAGCCGCCCCGCCGCGCGCGCGGCGAGATAGGCCTCGAAAGCGACCTCCTCGACCACCTCCGGCACGCTCAGCACGCCGCATTGCTCGGCGGCCTCCACCACATTGGCGGCGAGGCGCTCCAGATTGACGCGGCGCGCCTGGGTGCGGCGGGTGATGATCGGAGCGAGGCGCGCGGCGCCCATCTCCGTCGCCTTTTGGGCCATATAGTCGAGCCGCGCATGCTTCAGCGGCGCGAAGCAATAATGGAGATCGGCGCCGACGGTCTGCTCGCGCAGGCGTTCCTTTACGACGAGAATCGCCTTGCGCTTGGCCACTTCCTCGAGGCTCGCGCGCCATTCGCCCTCGCGGCCGTTGAACAGCAAGATCGCGTCGCCCTCGCGCAGACGCAGCACATTCAACAGATAATTGAGCCGGTCGGCGTCGGGAATGATACGCGCTCCGGCCTCGAGGCGCGCCTCGACGAACAGCCTCTGCGCGGAGAAATCATAAACTGACACGTGCTTTTCCGGGGGTGAGAGCGGAGCGCCATCAAGCCGCCGCTTTATCCGCGAAACTGCCGGATGCTTGCAAGGGGCGCAAGTCTCTTGCTAAGACCGCTTAAACCATAAAAGGGGAACGCCGCCATGAGGGCCAGGAGCGGTATCGCGCGGAACGCGCGGGCGATTGCGGGCATGATCGCCGGCGCGCCTATGTTGGGACTTCTTCTCGCTGTGGCGGGGACTTCGACGGCGCTGGCCCAGTCCTGCCAGGAGGACTTTCAGAAGCTGTCGCAGCGGCGCATGTCCCAAATTCAGACGCTCAACAATATCGGCAAGGCGTCCAAGGGCAAGATGGACCCGATCGCGGCCTGTCCGGTGGCGCGCAAGCTCGTCTCCATAGAGACCGAGATGGCCGCCTATATCGATAAGAACAAGGAATGGTGCAACATACCGGACGCCATGGTCGACAGCTTCAAGCAGGCGCGCGGCAAGACGCAGACTTTCGCCGCCCAGGCCTGCGCGGTCGCCGCCAAGGCGAAGAAAATGCAGGAAGAAGCGGCCGCCGGCATCGGCCCGCAGGCGCAGAAGCTGCCCGCCGGCCCGCTGTGAGCGCTGCGGAACGGCCTCAGGACGAGCCGCGTCTGCCCGACGCCGTCGCCGACCATCCGCTCTGGCGCCTCGCGCCGGACCCGCTCCGTCCCTATGTGCAGCTCGCCCGCCTCGATCGTCCGATCGGCTGGTGGCTGCTGCTGCTGCCCTGCTGGCAAGGCAGCGCGCTCGCCGCCGCGGCGCTCGGCGCGCCGCTCAATGTCTGGCATCTGCTGCTCTTCTTCATCGGCGCAGTCTCGATGCGCGGCGCCGGCTCCACCTATAATGACATCGTCGACCGCAAGATCGACGCGAAGGTGGAGCGCACGCGTCTGCGCCCGCTCGCCAGCGGCCGCGTCTCCTTGCGCGCGGCGATCGCCTTTCTCGTGGCGCAATGCCTCGTCGGGCTCGGCGTTCTTCTGTCCTTCAACGGCTTCACCATCGCGCTCGGCTTCGCCTCGCCGCTGATCGTGCTGATCTATCCTTTCGCCAAGCGCGTCACCTCCTGGCCGCAGGCGGTGCTGGGGCTGGCGTTCGCCTATGGCGCGCTGCTCGGCTGGACGGCGCTCGCCGGCGGGCTCGGTCTGCCGGCCGTCCTCCTCTACGCCTCGGCGATTTTGTGGACGATCGGCTTCGACACGATTTATGCGCTGCAGGATAAGCGCGACGACGCCATTGCGGGCGTGCGCTCGACGGCGCTGCTGTTCGGCGCGCGCGTGCGGCTCGCGGTCGGCGCGCTCTATCTCGGCTCCGCCGTCTTCGCGGAACTGGCCCTGCTGTCCGCCGATGTCGGCGGCTTCGCGCAGATCGGCCTCGCCGCCTATGCGGCGCATTTTTGCTGGCAGGTCTATCGGACCAGCGAATCCGCCGCGCCGGAGACGGCGCTCATGCTGTTCCGCTCCAATCGCGACGCCGGCCTGCTGCTCTTCGCCGGCCTCGCGGCGCAGAGCGCCATCCTCGCTTATTCATAGCAGACGATCTCGCGCTCGCCCTGATAGACCGTCGCCATGCGCTCGCCTTCGCCCTGCTTGCGACGCGCGCAGAAGCGCGGACGGCGCTTGATGACGGTGGCGTTCTTGCGGCGCGCGATCGTCTCGCGCAGCGCGACGCCGCCGAGGCGCGGATCGATCGTCTCCAGCTCGCCGCCGCGCGCCGCGAGGCGCGGCAGATCGAGATAGGACGCCCAATATTTCCAATCCGCCGAGATCGCGCCGCCATCGGCCGTCTCGGTGAGAACGACATCGAGATCAGGGTCCTGATGGGCGAGCGACAGGCGATAAGAGGCGCCGCCGTCCAGGCTCGGCTCGACGTCGAGAGCAACGCCGCGATAGGCCTGCACCGGCACGCTGATCATCATGGACATTCCGGCGAAGCGCCGGGAAATCAGAATGTCGCGACGGCCGACGCGCACCTGGCGCTGGCCGCCGTCGGCGCGCCGATCGCGCTGAACGGCGAATTGAAGCTGCGTCTCCGCCATGACTTTGGTCTCGAACATTCGCTCGCTCCCCGAGATGTGACCTTCGCGACTGGTCTCGCGTTTCATGGGTCGCATGTTGGGCGACGGTTGCGGCAAAGCTCGCTAACAAGGCTGGTGAATCGCCCGTAAACCATTGCCTTTTCGACCGATTCGCGAGCTTTGGGTTAGCGCCGGGCAAACGAGATCGTCGAAATTCGCGGCAATTCGCCGAAAAGACCGCCTTGCGGGAGGGGCTCGGCTCGCTTAACGACTGTAGTAATGGCCGACAATGCAACCGACTTCGCGGCTCAGCTGCCGCAGCTCGAAGCCGTCGCGCGGCGAGCGGGCGAGATCGCCATGGGCTTCTTCCGCCCGGACGAGAAGACCAGCGCGGCCGTCTCTTATAAGGACGGCGGCTCGCCCGTGACCGAGGCGGATATGGCGGTCGACCGTTTCCTGCAGGAGGCGGCGCTGGCGCTGTTCCCGGACGCCGGCTGGCTCTCCGAGGAGACGGCCGACAATAAGGAGCGCTTGGCTCGCCCGCGGCTGCTGGTTGTCGATCCGATCGACGGAACCCAGGCTTTTCTGCGCGGCGACAGGCGCTGGGCGGTCTCCATCGCGCTGATCGACCAAGGACGGCCCACGCTCGGCGTCATTCACGCGCCGGCGCTGGAATGGACCTTCGCCGCCGCCGCCGGCCATGGCGCGGCGCTGAATGGCGCGCCTATCCGCGTCGCCGCGCGCGCCGTTCTGGCGGGCGCGCGGCTGGAGGCGCCGCGCGGCTTGGCGGCGCGCTTCGCCGGCTCCGAATATAAATTCGCGGTTCAGGACCGCACGCCGTCGCTGGCTCTGCGCGTCGCCGACGTCGCCTCCGGCCGCAATGATCTCACCATCGCTTCCGCGGATTCGAAAGACTGGGACATTGCCGCGGCCGATGTGATACTCACCGAGGCGGGCGGCGTCCTATCCGAGCTAGAGGGGCTTCCCTTGCGCTATAATCGTCCACAGCTGCGGCGCGATATGCTGGTGGCGGCGCCGCAATCGATCTTTCCCGAGAGTCTCGCGCTGGCGCGGGCGGTTTCCAAGGGCGTGATATGAGCGAAACGACGACACAGAACGGCGGCGCGCTGCAGGCGCTTCATCTCGTTTTCGGGGGCGAGCTGATCGACCTCCAGGGCGTCGCCTTCCGCGACCCGACCAAGCTCGACATCGTCGGCATTTATTCGGACAACGCCTCGGCGCTCGCCGCCTGGAAGGCGAAAGCGCATGCGACGGTCGACAACGCCCATATGCGCTATTTCGTCGTGCAGCTGCACAGCCTCCTCGATCCCGAGACGAATTGAGCCTCCTTCCGCGCGGCCGATCGACGACGCGCCCGACGGCCCTGATGGGCCGGGGCGTCGCGATCGGCCCTTTCATTCGAGGACGGCGCGGCGAGAGCTCGGCCGTCGCAATATTGGCGAGTTCACCGGGGCGTCGATGCCGGTCTTGACGATCTATCGGTTGCTGACCATCGGTTTGACGCCACTCGCGGGCGTGGCGCTCGGCTGGCGCGCGAGACAAGGCAAGGAAGATCCCGCGCGGATCGGCGAGCGCATGGGCGCGCCGAGCCTCGAGCGCCCCGCCGGACGGCTCGTTTGGCTGCATGGCGCGAGCCTCGGCGAGAGCCTCGCCCTGCTGCCGCTGGTGGAGCGCTTCATTCAGCGCGGCGTCGAGGTTCTCGTCACCACGGGCACGGTCTCCTCCGCCAAAGTGCTGCGGGCGCGGCTGCCGGCAGGCGCAGTACATCAATTTCTGCCGCTGGACGCGCCGCAATTCGTCGAGCGATTCCTCGAGCATTGGCGGCCCGACATCGCGCTCTTCGCCGAGTCGGAGCTGTGGCCCAATATGATCCGCGCCATTCATGCGCGGCGACTGCCGCTCGTGCTCGCCAACGCCACCATCTCGCGCCGCTCCGCCGCGCGCTGGCGGCGACTGCCCGGCGGCGCGCGAAGCTTGTTCGGCGAGATCGATCTCTGCCTCGCGCAGAACGCCGAGAGCGCCGCGCGCTATCTGGGCCTCGGCGCGCCGCGCGTGCGCGTTTGCGGCAATCTGAAATTCGACGTGCCGCCGCCGCCCGTCGGCGCCGGAAGGCTCGCCGAATTCAACGGCGCCATCGGCCCGCGCCCCGTCTGGGCGGCGATCTCCACCCATGCGGGCGAGGAGGAGATCGCGATCGACGCGCATCTCTCGCTTTCCGGCGAGGTTCCCTCGCTGCTGACGATCATCGTGCCGCGCAAGCCCGAGCGCGGCGCGGAGATCGCCGCTCTCGCCAGCGCCAAAGGCCTCGCCGTGGGCCTGCGCTCGCGCGACGGCGAGCCGCGCCGCGGCGTGCAGATCTATGTCGCCGACACGGTGGGAGAGCTCGGCCTGTTTCTGCGCGCCGTCAGCGTGGTGTTCACGGGAAAATCGCTGACCGCCGAGGGCGGGCACAATCCGATAGAGCCGGCCAAGCTCGGCTGCGCGATCCTGCATGGACCGCATGTCGAGAATTTCGCCGATATTTATGGCGAGCTGGCCGCCGCCCGCGCCGCCGCCCGCGTGAGCGATGCGGAATCGCTGGCGCGCGCGCTGCAATTTCTGCTCTCCGACCCCTCGCGTATGCGCAAGATGGGCCGCGCCGGCGCCGAGGTGGTGCGAAAGCTCGGCGGAGCCTCGCAGAGCATTATGGCGGCGATCGAGCCCTATCTCGCGCAATCGGCGCTGGAGCAGAAATGAGCCGGCGGCGCCGCATCGCCAATGCGCGCGCCTGACTTCTGGCGACGCGCGCCGGCCTCGCCGCTGGCGAAAGCTCTGGCGCCATTCGGCGCGATCTATGGCGCGATCGCTTCAGCGCATATGACACGGAAGGGCGAGCGCGCCGATCTTCCGACGATCGTGATCGGCGGCCCGACGCTGGGCGGCGACGGCAAGACGCCGGCCGCGCTCGCCATCGCCGCTCTGCTTACGGAAATGGGCGAGCGGCCGTTCTTCCTCACCCGTGGATATGGACGCGCCAAAACGCGAAGCGCGCCTTTTCTCGTCGATCCGAGCATTCATTCCGCGCGCGAAACGGGCGACGAAGCGCTGCTGCTGGCGCGCTGCGCCCCGACCATCGTCGGCGTCGATCGCGCGGCCGGAGCGCGACTCGCGCGCGATCTCGGCGCGACGGCGCTGGCGCTGGACGATGGCTTGCAGAGCCGGCGGCTCGAGCCCGATCTCGCGTTGATGGTCGTCGATGGCGCCTATGGCGCCGGCAATGGGCTATGCCTGCCCGCCGGCCCGCTGCGCGCGCCCTTAGCGCGCCAGCTCGCCGCTGTGGATGCACTTGTGCTCATCGGCGCGGGCGCCGCAGGAGAGGCGGTAGCTGCACATGCCAGCGCGGCGGGAAAGCCCGTATTGCGCGCCCGCATTGCTCCCCTCCCCGCGCGCCTCCCCGAGCGCGCGTTCGCCTTTGCGGGCATCGCGCGGCCGGAGAAATTCTTCGCGACGCTGGAGGCTTTGGGCGTCGAGATCATGGGACGAAAAAGCTTCGCCGATCATCACGCCTTTACGGCGCGCGAGATGGCGGCGCTCGAGCACGAAGCCGCGCGTCTTCGCGCGACGCTGGTCACGACGGCAAAGGACGCGGCGCGTCTGTCTCCCGACATGGCCGCGCGCGTGGACGTTCTGCCGATCGGCCTGCTCTTGGAAGAGGAAGAAACGCTCTGCGAGCTTCTGCGCCGCGCGCTGACGCGTAATTGAGAAGGCTCAGGGCTTCTTCGGGAAGCTCACGCCGATGCGGATGAGCTTGGCGTCGGTGCTCGAATAGGCCTCTTGCAGGTCGACGTTCCAATAGCGGAGCTCTTCCAGCGGTATGGGCTCGCCGGTCACGGCGCAGCGCACAAAGGCGCCTGGACGGCGAATGCGGAAGTCGCCATCGCGATATTCGACCTCGGCCTCGACCGCGGCCTGCGGCTGTCGTTCGAACCGGTTCATGCGGATCCTGCGTCTCGCCCGCTCGGTTAAGCGGCGCACCGACGAAATAAACGAGGTCATGCCGAATTTTCAATAGCAGTGACGCGATTGGCAAGACCGAATCGCACATTGTCGGCCGAGTTTTGCTTTCCCGCCCACTGCGGCGTCGCTGGAACAGCTGCGCCGAAGCAGCGCCGGAAATGCGAATGGCCGCCCGTAGGCGGCCATTGCGAAAGGAATCGCCAGCTTCAGGCGGCTCTCACCAGAAGACTTGCGCGCGGGCCAGGAACATGCTCGGGCGGTCGCCGTTGAGATAGGCGCGATCGGAGGGCGCCGAGAGCGTCAGGACCTTCGTCCAATTGGCCTGAAGACGCACGCCGCGCACCGGATACCAGTTCAGCGCCAGCGTCAGATTGCCCTCGCGTCCGCCGAGCGTGGCAGTGTTGGCGAGCGCCTTCTGCGCGGCGTTTCCGACGAGGGCGGCCGCATAGACATAGCTGCTATCGACGAGACCGCCATTGTTTAGGTTCAGCTCGCTGTAGCGCGCGGCGAATTCCCAGGCGCCGAGGCCGCCCTTGTTGAAGGGGTCTTTGATCGCCACATCGGCGAAGGTGCCCGGCGAGCCCCAGTTCTTGTCATAGCCGCGATAGGAAGCAGCGCGCGATTCGCCGGTCAGGAACACCGAACCATAGACATAATAGCCGCTATAGGTCTGGCTCGATCCGCCGGCATTGCCGAGAAGCAGCGCGTTGAGCGGATCGCGCTCATATTGCGAGGCGAGATATTCCGCCTGGACGGCGAAGGGCCCATAGGCCGCGGACGCCTCGAAAGCGTAGCTGTACGAATATTTCAAGCAGCCGTTCTTGAGCGTGAAGGGCGAATATAGGAGCGAGAGGCCGGTCGAGGCCGTCGCGAGGCTTCCCGAAGCCGCGCAAGTGAGGTCTTGCGCCGCCGGCACGCGGATCAGAGCGCCGCTCCCGCCCAGAACGTCGAACTCGTCGCGCGTTCCCTGGCCGGGCCGATAGGTGTTGACGTTGGTGGCCGCCGTCGCGTCATTGGGCTTGTGATAGCGGAAGGACGAGCCGAAGTGCAGGAGCTTGTCCTCCTCGACGATCGGCGCATAGGTGGCGCGCATCGCGAGGTCCCAATATTGATGTCCGCCAGTGGGCGGCGCCGTCGCCGTGTCCTGCGGGCTGGTCGAGAAGAAGCCGCCCTTGACGCTCCAATGCTTGTCGCCCGCCCCGACCGCGACGCCGATATGGCGGCTCGGCGCGAGCGCTTCGGTCATGGCGCGCTCGATGAACGTGATGTGCTTGGTCGAGCTGACCGTCTCGAGGCTGAAGGGCTCGAAGAAATTGCCCACCTGGAAGGTGACTGGCTGCTTGGTGATCTCTTCCGGCAGCAGCTTGGCGCGATAGGCGAGGAAAGCGTCGCGAATGCCGGCGGCGCCGGAGCCGGTGAAGTCATATTGGAACTTGTAGAACCAGTTTTTATAGGCTTTGCCCTCGACCTCGAGCTGGGCGCGGCGGAAGCCGGCGTTGCTGCGTGAGATGGTGTCCGCCGAGCTGGCGAAGCCGCCGTCGGCCTGGACGCGGCCGCCGACCTTGAAGTTGAACGCCTGATCCTCCGTCTCGACGAAGAGGCCGTTCTTGAAGCTGACGAACACCGGCGGCGGGGCGACGAGCCCGGGCAGGGTCTTGGCGGAATTCAGCGCATTCTTGACCTGGACATTGGTCTTGGCCTGATCGGCGACCTTTGCCTCGAGACGCTTGAGCTGCTCCTTCAACGCCTTGATCTCGCTCGCCGTGTCCGCCAGCGCCGACGCAGGAGCGCCCAGCAGCCCGCAGAAGGCGGCGAGCGCCACGCCGCCCGAGAGCCGCCTCGCCATTTTCGACCTGATTCTCTGTTCTTTCATCTCAGCCCCCTGCGCTCGGCGTTTTGCGTGGGCGGCTCGGACGTCTGTTCGCTGGACGGGATATTCATGTGATCAAATGAATATCTCGCGTCGACGGCAAGTTTCCCGGATCCGAACCACACACGCAAGGCGCACGACGATTGCACCGTTTGCCTACTCATCGTTAGATGATGCCCAAATTCTCACCAGACATGCCCGCGTGGCGAGCTTCTTGGAGCGAAATGTTCTTTGGATACATCACATGTAATTGTCTTACATTTCGATCGGCCGTTTGCGCAAGGCCAGAATCGGGCCCTCTTAAGGATTTCCACGTATGTGTTGCCGATTCGACACAATCTGGATGTGGCGTCGCTGTGAGGCGCGACGACATTACGGCATGAAGCGGCGCGGTCGAGGCGTCCAGACCGGTCGCCGGACATAGCCGGCGACGCTCCAATAATAAAAATAACATCAAATATTTATCTAGACGTTGCGGCCCCGCCTCACGCCCCGTCGCGCGTGGCATTTGGGCAACACCTTAGGTAGAAACCATCGTCACAATTCGGCGCCGCCATCTTTTGTGATGATTGTGTCACATAACGCCTCTAGCGCTGCCATAGCGGTAAGCAATTCAAGAGGCTGACATGACACAGGTACCGAACGTCCAGACGATCGCGAAGGGCGCGACGCCTTCGAAGCTGCTGGGAGGCGTGGCCGCCATCGCCCTCCTCGGAGCGTTCGGCGCGCCCACGGCGGCTGTCGCCGACACGGCGAGCGAGATCAAGGCGCTCAAGGCCGAGCTGAAGCGGCTCGAGCACCGGCTCGAGGAGCAGGCCAAGACGACCCATCAGGTCAAGAACGCGCTGAACTCGGCCAAATCCGCGCCGGGCGGCAACGCCCCGCCGCCGGTGTTCGTCAGCTTCAAGAACGGCCTCTTCGTCGAAACCGAAGACAAGGACTTCAACTTCAAGATCGGCGGCCGCATCCAGGCCGACGGCGGCTTCACCAGCTATACCTCCGCCTCTGGCTCGCGCAGCAATGTCGGCTTCCGCCGCGCCCGCCTCGAGGTCGAGGGCAAGGCCTATAAGAACTGGTATTACAAGTTCCAATACGACTTCACCGGCACCGGCGTGACCGGCATCCGCGACGCGTTCCTCGCCTATCGCGACAAATTCCTCCCCGAGGAAATCACCAAGCAGCCGGTCACCATCCAGATCGGCAGCCAGTACGAGCCGTTCAGCATGGAGACGCTGACCTCCTCGAAGCACATCACCTTCATCGAGCGCGCGCTTCCCGGCGCCCTGGCTCCCGACCGCCATGTCGGCGCCAAGATCGGCCTCGGCGACAAGCATTGGAGCGTGCAGGCCGGCGTGTTCTCGACCAGCTTCGGACAGGACTCCTCGCAGGCTCCGGCCGCGACCGGACATCAGTATTGGGACCTGACGACGCGCGCGACCTATGCGCCGATCGTCGAGGAAGACAAGCTGCTGCATTTCGGCGGCTCGTTCATGTTCCACAAGCCGAACGACTCGACCGCCTCCCAAGACCCGAACAATCTGCTGCCGGGCACCGGCTCGCGCGACGAGACCGACATTCTCAACAATCGCTACATCGTCGTTCCGGCGGCGCAGGCGCTCAATTGCAGCCCCGCTTTCAAGGCGGCCTCCGGCGTCGCCCTGCTGTGGACGCCCGGCTATCTGCAGAACGGCTGTCTGAAGTCCAGCTACAACTACAACTTCGAAATGGCGGCCACCTACGGCCCCTTCTCGCTGCAGGGCGAATATTCCGGCGCTCATTACGAGCGTGATGCCGGGACGGCCTTGGCGCTCGGCAACAATGGCGGATCGAGCCTCAATTACAGCGGCTATTATGTCCAGGGCTCGGTCTTCCTGACCGGCGAGTCCCGCGCGGCCTCCTATAAGGGCTACGACAAGGACTGGAACACGCCCGGCACGTTCGGCGACGTGGCGATCAAGAACCCGCTCAACAAGGGCGGCCTCGGAGCCTGGGAGTTCGCTGCGCGCTACAGCGAGCTCAATCTGAACAATGGCGGTCTCGTCGACAGCAATTTCGCCTATCTGGCGGCTGTCGCCGGCAATGCGGCGCAGAAGGCCCTGGCGAGCACAGCGACGCTCGGCGGCCGCGAGGAAAACCTCACTCTGGCGCTCAACTGGTATCCGGTGAGGGGCGTCCGCTTCCAGGCCAATTGGACGCGCGCCATGACGCTCGTCGCTCCCTCCGACAAGCCCTATCTCAACGGCCAGCATCCGAGCACCTTCCTCGCTCGCGCCCAGGTTTTCTGGTGAGAGAAGAGGCCGGATCTCTTCGGAGCCGGCGAGATGTCAGATCGAGAAGAGGCCGCCCTTCGGGGCGGCCTTTTTCGTTATAGAGCCAAATTTCATGAAGTGACATTTCCGCCACAGCCTGCGCTGAAAGCGTTCCTCGCCGATCATCAACCTAGTCAGCACATATAGTCTATGATTAATGTATATCACTTAGGAGCTGATATGGGGACACTGATGAACGGGCATAAGAAATCGCGCGGACGGACAATGGGGCCGCTTTCGAGCGGCGTCGCTCTCGCCGCCTTCGCAGCGACTTTCGGACTTCCGGCTTCCGCCCTGGCGGACGCGGCGAGCGAGATCAAAGCGCTGAAAGCCGAGCTCAAGCGGCTCGAGGCCAAGGTCGCCCAGCAGGGCAAGGATCACGCTCAGGTCAAGAACGCGCTCAACACGGCCAAGGCCGCGCCGGGAACGAGCGCGCCGCCGCCGGTCTTCATCTCATTCCGCAACGGCCTCTTCGTCGAGACCGAGGATCAGGAGTTCAGCTTCAAGCTCGGCGGCCAGATCCAGGCCGACGGCGGCTTCGCCTCCTCCGCCGACACCATCTCGCGCTCCAATGTCGGCTTCCGCCGCGCCCGTCTCGAGGTCGAGGGCAAAGCCTTCAAGAATTGGTACTACAAGCTCCAATATGATTTCACCGGCTCGGGCGCGGCCGGCATTCGCGACTTCTATCTCGCCTATCGCAACAGGTTCCTGCCCGAAGAGATCACCAAGCAGCCAGTGACCATTCAGATCGGCAACTTCAAGGAGCCCTTCAGCCTCGAGGCCATCGAATCCTCGAAGCATTTCGTCTTTGTCGAGCGCTCGCTGCCCTCCGTCCTTTCGCCGAGCCGCCACATCGGCGCGGCGATCGCGGCCGGCGACAAGCAGTGGTCGATCAAGACCGGCATCTTCTCGACCAGCCCGCAGGACACGTCGACCTCTCCGCCCACCGGCGAATCGCAATATTGGGACGCCGCCGTCCGCGCCACCTACGCGCCCATCCAGGAAGAGGACAAGCTCCTGCACCTCGGCGGCTCGTTCAAATATCACAAGCCCAACAACACCACCGCCGCGACCGACGCCGCCGATCTGCGCCCCGGCCAATCCTCCGAGCGCGAGGAGACCGACGTGCTCGGAGGCGGCGGCGCGCTGACCCGCGTCTCCGCGGCGCAGGACCTCTCCTGCGGCGCCTCGGCGGCCAGCCTCAACATCGCGACCACCGGCGTCGGCCTGCTCAGCGCGCCCTTCGCGCGGCGCTCGAGCTGCCTGAAATACTCCTATAATTACGGCTTCGAAGCCGCCGCCGCCTATGGCCCGGTCTCATTGCAGGCCGAATATATCGCCGCCCAATATGAGCGCGACGCCACCAATGTGCTCATCTACGGCAATGGCGGCGGAACCAGCCTGCGCTACAGCGGCTATTACGTCTTCGGCTCCGTATTTCTGACCGGCGAGTCCCGCGCCGCCTCCTATCGCGGCTACGACAAGGACTTCAACACGCCCGGCAGCTTCACCGACATTCAGATCAAGAATCCGGTGAACAAGGGCGGTCTGGGCGCCTGGGAGTTCGCGGCCCGCTTCAGCGAGCTCAATCTCAACAATGGCGGCCTCGTCGACGGCGGCTTCGTCTATGCGGCGACTGTGGCCGGCAACGCCGCGCAAAAGGCGCTGGCCAGCACGGCGACGCTCGGCGGGCGCCAGGAGAATCTGACGCTGGCGCTCAACTGGTATCCGGTCAAAGGCGTGCGCTTCCAGGCCAATTGGACCAAGACGCTGACGCTGGTCGCGCCATCCGATCGTCCCTTCCTCAATGGCGACCACCCCAGCCTCTTCCTCGCCAGAGCTCAGATCTTCTGGTGAGCGAGACCTTCGAGGTCTGAACGATCTACAGAACGCTCTCTGACATTGCGGCCGCCCTTCATCGGGCGGCCGTCGTCGTTTCACGCATCATCGTCCAGCGGCGCCCTTTTCAAACATGCCGAAACAGTCGTAATCATTTAAGATATTCATGCTGCCGATTCGGCGAATAGTCGGTAATCGAGTCGTTTACCTAAGTGTAAATACGTAATTCGATTTATCGCTGCTTCGACGGATCAGCAAACATGCCATTTATGAAGCGATTTCTTGTCGGAATGGCCATAACAACCTCTTGCATCGCCGCCGTGCGCGCCGAAGAGCTTCCGAAACGACAGGCGGCGCCGGTCGAATATGTTCGCATCTGCGATCAATATGGCTCGGCCTTTTTCTATATCCCCGGCAACAACACCTGCCTGCGCATCGGCGGGGCCGCCGTCGCTGAATGGCGCTCGTGGAGCACCTCCTATCGCATGTCGCGCAACATCATCGCGACCGACAATCCTTTCGCCTTCGGTCCGAGCGTCAACTCCAATCCGCTCGGCATACCGGGGCATGTTCCCCTCCTCGGCTATTCCAATCCACGCAGCGGGGACAATAGCGGCTTCGTGGGCATCGGCCGGGTCGAGATGGACGCCCGCGCGCCGACCGACTACGGCACGATGCGCGCCTTCATTCGGCTCGAATCGCAATTCGGCTCGGACAGCAGCGCGGCGACCGGCTCGATCAGCGGCTCGCAATATTTCGGCGCCGCAAATTTCTCCAACGGCAATGTGTTCCGCACCACGGCGCGCGAGACGACGATCCTCAACAAGGCCTTTGTGCAATTTGGCGGCATTACCGCCGGCCGCGTGCAGTCTTTCTTCGATTTCTACACCGACAATATCGATTGGGAGGCGCTGCGCGGCTCCAACTCCACCGTCGGCGCGCTGGCCTACACCTATAGTTTCCGCGACGGCGCCTCGCTCAGCTTCTCGCTCGAGGACAATGTCTCGCGACGCGGCTTCATCGGCTCGACGATCGGCGCCTTCAATTACGTGGCCGCGGTTTATGGCCTCTCGGGCGCGGCGGCGGACGCCGCGGCGGCGGCCTGGGGAACGCGCTTCACCGGCGTGCCGGACGGCGTGCAAATTCCCGAGATCGTCGGCGCCTTCCGCATCGATCAGCCCTGGGGCGCCGTGCAGCTCTCCGGCGCCGCGCATCAGCTGCGCACATCCACCTACACACGCAACGCCACGGTGGCGACGCCCGTCACCGGACTGCCGCTCGGCACAGCCATCCCCGTCGTTTCGCAGGAGGATTACGGCTATGCGTTCCAGCTCGGCTGGCAGTTCAATCTCGACAAATTCGCCCCCGATATTTTTTCCGAGGGCGACAAGCTATGGGTGCAGGGGACCTACGCCCGCGGCGCCGTCGGCTATCTGATGGGCAATAATCTCAGCTTCAACGGCGGCCCGGTGAATGGCAACGCCTTCTACGGCTATGGCAATGGCGGCGTCAAAGCCAGCAATGGCTGGGAGTTTCTGAGCTTCGACTGCATTTGGACCGCCGCCGCCCATTGCGACAAATCGATCGGCTGGGTGGGGCTGGCGGCCTTCAAGCATTATTGGACGCCGACGCTCTCCTCCGGCGTCTACGGCTCCGTGATGGAGCTCTATTACAGCCCGAGCGCCATAGCGGATTTCGGCGGCGGCGTCGGCGCGGTGAACACGACCGAATATCGGGTCGGCTCCAATCTCGTCTGGACGCCGATCAAGAATTTCGATCTCGGCGGCGAGCTGATGTATCTGCGCGACAATCACCACAGCCGGCCGGTCGGCCTCGCGCCGGACATAGCGCTGTGGTCGGTGGGCCTGCCGTCCTGGAAGGGCGCGAATGCGACAGTGGAGGGACGCGTGCGCCTGCAGCGCTCGTTCTGACGCCGAGAACTCCTTGCTCGGTCGTGTCTTCTTCACGCGAACCGGTTCCCGTTTCGCTCGCAAGCGCTCTAGCTCTCGCGCGTGAAGACGCCGTCCGCCTCCATCATCTCGAGCAGCATGCCCTCGCGCAGGCCGCGATCGGCGATGCGCGTGCGGGAGGCCGGGAAGACGCGGCGAATCGCCTCGAAGATGGCGCAGCCGGCGAGCACGAGATCGGCGCGCTGCGGGCCGATGCAGCCATTGGCGGCGCGCTGGTCGAAATCCATGGCGCGCAACGAATCGATGGCGCGCGTGGCGTCCTCGTCCGAGAGCCAGAGCCCGTCGACGCGCCAGCGATCATAGCGCTCGAGGCCGAGATGCACGCCGGCCAGCGTCGTCACCGTGCCGGAGGTGCCGAGCAGATGGAAACGCTCGCAGCGGCGCTCCGCCGCCGTACGCTCGGCGAAGGCTTCGAGCCCCTCGAGCGCGCGCGCCGTCATCGCCTCGTAAATGGCCGGCGTCACGCTCTTGCCGCCGAATCGCTCCGCCAGCGAGACGACTCCGAGCTCGAGCGAGGTCCAATGGCGCAATTCGCAGCCCTGCGCGTCGCGCGTCAGCCACACCAGCTCGGTGGAGCCGCCGCCTATGTCGAACAGCAATATGCTCTCCGCGCGCGGGTCGGCGAGCGAGCCGCAACCACGCGCGGCGAGGCGCGCCTCGGTCTCGCGATCGATGACCTCGAGCAGCAGGCCGGTGCGCTCGCGCACGCGCTCGACGAATTCTGCGCCATTCTCCGCCGCGCGGCAGGCCTGGGTGGCGATGAGCCGCGCGCGGGAGACGCCGCGGGCGCTCATTTTCTCTCGGCAGACGTCCAGCGCCTCCAGCGTGCGGTCGATCGCCTGCTCGCAGATACGGCTCGAGGAGCCCATGCCCTCGCCGAGCCGCACGATGCGGGAGAAGGCGTCGACGATGCGCAGCAGGTCGGTCTTGCGCCGTGAGCGCTGCTCCGGCCGCGCGATCAGCAGCCGGCAATTATTGGTGCCGAGATCGAGCGCCGCATAGACATGATCGTCGCGGCGCTCGCTGGGCGCGCGGGCGTTCCGCGCGGAGGCGCCCGCCGCGCAAGGGCGGGCCGGATCGCCCGCGCCGTCCACGGATGCGCGCATCCCCGCTCCAGCGCGCGGCGCCTCGCCCCCGCCCAGGCCCCCGCCCCAATGTTCCGGCTTTTTCAACCCGCCTCCCGATCGGCCTTTTCCGCCCGCCGCCGATCTTTGTCTCGACGAACTCTCATGGCCGATCGCGGGAAGTGTAGCAAGGCCGGCGCGAATGCCAAGGAGCGCGTTTACGGGAGCGCGTTTACGGGCCACGCTGGCAAGCGAGGCCGGCCGGCGGGAGCGACGCCATTGTGGGAACCGGTCACGGTCACGCCATGAACCGCGCCGATCATGTTGACAGAGGCGCGTCCTCTCTTTAGATCACCGCGACGCGCCGCTTCGCCGCGCGACCGTTGGGGGATAGTTCAACGGTAGAACAGCGGACTCTGACTCCGTTAATCTTGGTTCGAATCCAGGTCCCCCAGCCACACTCTACCAAATCTCTAGAATTCCACGCTCTTGCGAAAGAGCGCCATTTTCGCGCGCCCCGCGGTCCAAAACATTGGTCCAAAATGGGATCCAAAATCCATGAAGAGCGGCCGCAATCTTCGCCGACGCGCCTCCGCCTATCAGTTCCGTTTCGCCCTCCCGGGGCGGCTCGCCTCTCTCTGCGGTAGGACGGAAATCGTTCTGGGGCCGCGCACGACCGTCTATCGAATCGCCATCAAGCGGGCGCGCATGCTGCGGACGCGCGTGGAGAGGCTGATGGAGGAGCTCGATCTCGTTACGGTCGAGACCGAGGCCGAAAGGCTCGTGCGCATTTGGATCGACCACAGGTGGTGGCGCTCGAGAACAGTCTCGGCGCCCATGGCGCCTCCTATCTCGACGCCGACGCGGCCGCGGCGCTCGGGCCGGAATTCGTGCGGGAGACCGACATAGCCGGCCTCGCCTATTTGGACAGCGCCCCGCGGAAATAAGGTGGATCACTGCCGGGGTTTGCCGAACGCGGGGCTTTCGCGATTTTGGCTCGGCGTCGGGAGGGCGTAGCCCGACCAGAGGCGCGGCAAAATCGCGGCGACGATCATGCCGCCATCACGGCCTCTCCACAACCGAAATAAGCCTCGTCCGGCGTGCGGGAGTCGAGGCTCGAATGCGGGCGCCGCTGATTGTAAAAGGCCAGATATTTGGCGATCGACGCGCGCGCCTCGGACACGCTGTCATAGGCGCGCGCAGATACACCTCCTCATATTTGACGCTGCGCCACAGCCTCTCGACGAACACATTGTCACGCCAGGCGCCCTTGCCGTCCGTGCTGATGGCGATTTTCGCTTTGAGCAGCACGCTCGTGAAGTCATGGCCGGTGAACTGGCTGCCCTGGTCCGTGTTCAAGATTTCGGGTCTGCCATGCTTTGCCAGCGCCTCTTTCAACGCCTCGACGCAAAACTCCGCCTCCATCGTGATCGATACGCGATGCGCCAGCACGCGCCGGCTCGCCACGTCGACGACCGCCGCGAGATAGACGAGGCCGCGCCGCATCGGGATATAGGAGATGTCCGTCGCCCAGACATGATTGGGCCGCTCGATCTTCACGAGCGCCTTCAAATCGACCGCCGCTTCCTTCGCTTCCGGTTTTTCCCGACCGAAGACGCCCGCCGCGCCCTCGAGAATCTGGCCCTTCCACGTCGTGATCTGGTTGGGATGAACATCGAACTGCTGCGCCAGCTCTATGCGTGTGCAATTGCACGATCCGCCAAAAGGATGCGCACGAAAGTCATAGCGAAACGACGAGCGAATGTCGCGCCGTATCGATCGATCCACATGCGTATATCGATACGGGCACTACCGGATAGATGTGCGATCCGAGGCCGGGCTAGTTTACCACCACGCCAGCCGCGTCTCCTCCTCGACGGATCGAGCCCATGCTCACCCGTTGTGCGGTAGCTTGGAAGCATCTCGCGCCGGAAGCAAAGAAAAAGTTTCGACGGCTCGAATGGCGCGCCAGACACGAGCGCCCTGAGCGACGAGCGAGCGATTTGATCAGCAACATCTCGCCCGCCCAATCGATCTGGTTTCTGTTCGTCGCTGGGAGATGGATGGCGCCTCCGAGAACACGATGGCGCAGCAAAATGGGAATAGCGCGCCAATCGCGGACGTCCGAATAGGATAGTCGATGAGCGAGCGAACCCGAGGCGTGGCTGTGGCTTCACGCGGCCCACTGGCCGGGAAGTGTGGCGCCGGACACGCTCGGATCGCCTCATATGCTCGCGCATCATTCGCCTCGAATTCGCGAATGGGGCATGCTTACGAAGGCGTTGGACGACGCACGATCGGATGCGACGAAGTCGCTCAGCGGTTCCGAACTGATCGCCGTGGGCTTGCGAAAGCGCCCTTCGTCCATCGAGACAGCAAGTCGATGCGCCCATGGGCGCGCTCGCCTTCCGATCCGAAGCGTTCGTAGCCCTGGCCGCCGTGCGGCGACGCTCGTATGGAGATGTCGACGTTGGGGGAGGACGACATGTCGAATGCAGTCACGAATCGAAGACGGGGGAAGCGATGGATGTGCTGCGCCTCATCGGGCGAACGAGAAACCTCTTCGACGGCGATATCCGCGCGTGCGAAGACCATTTGCGGGATCTCGTCGCGGACGGACGCTTTCTCGTCATCGGCGGCGCGGGGTCGATCGGACAGGCTGTGACGCGCGAGCTGTTCAAACGAAACGCGCGAGCGCTCCATGTCGTCGACATCAGCGAAAACAATGTGGTCGAGCTCGTGCGCGACCTTCGCAGCACGCTCGGCTATATCGATGGAGACTTTCGAACTTTCTCGATCGATTGCGGTGGGCGCGAGTTCGAAGAATTCATGTCCGCCGGCGGCAGCTACGATTATGTTCTCAACCTCTCCGCCCTGAAGCATGTTCGGAGCGAGAAGGATCCATATACTTTGATGCGCTTGATCGACGTGAATATCCGTCATGTGGTAAAGACCGTGCGGATCGCTCGCGAACGAGGGACGAAACGCTACTTCTGCGTCTCCACCGACAAGGCCGCCAACCCCGCCAACATGATGGGAGCGAGCAAACGTATCATGGAGATGTATCTGATGCGAGAGAGTCGAACTCTCCCGATTTCTATGGCGCGATTTGCCAATGTCGCATTCTCTGACGGCTCGCTACTGCACGGGTTCAATCAGCGTTTCGCCAAGCAGCAGCCGATTTCCGCCCCGAATGACGTACGACGGTATTTCATCACGCCACGAGAGTCGGGAGAGCTCTGCTTGCTATCGTGCCTGCTCGGCGACAATCGAGACATATTTTTCCCGAGGGAATGCAGCGATCTGAAGCTAACGACATTTTCGGATATCGCCATACGCTATGTCGGCGCCATGGGGTTCGAGCCGTACGTCTGCGAAAGCGAACACGAAGCGAGAGAGCGCGCGGCCGCGCTCATCGCTACCAAGCGCTGGCCGTGCTATTTCTTCTCCAGCAATACGACGGGGGAGAAGGATGTCGAGGAATTCTACACCGAGAGCGAAACGCTCGACCTCGACCGGTTCGAAAGCATCGGGGTGATCAAGAATCGCGACACGGAGGACTGCGCATCGCTAGACGAGTTCTGGTCACGGATCGAAGCAATGCGACGATCGGGGCCGTGGGACAAGAAGGCGATTGTCGCATTGTTCGAGTCGCTTGTTCCGGAATTCGGGCATCTCGAGACCGGCAAATATCTCGAGTCGCGAATGTAGGCGGAGAGCGCCTACTCCACCAACGACCTAACGGCGAAAGAAGCTCGCGCCTCGTCGATCACGGGGAGCCGCTTATGCTTCTGATTCGTCGCCCGAGCGACGTGAGCATGGCGCTCGAACGATCATGTCGCCGAATTCTCGAACTGGCGGCGGAAGACGAAATTCGAGCCAATCGGAGAAGACGATGAGCTATGCCGATCTGGGATTTGATCTGAGCGTGCTGCGCGAGAAGCGGAGCGAGCTCGAGAAGAACGGATTTCTGCTTATCGAGGACGCCCTGCCTAGCGACTATTGCGAAGACATTGTTTCGTTCATAGACCGCCATCTCGATGAAGCCGGAGGCGAATGCGAGCTCGGGCAGCTCGGGTCCATGCAACGAATTTATGCGGCTGAACAATACGCGGATATCGTCGAGGATTTCAAATCCAAGTGCGCTCAAATTCTGAGCTCGATCTTTTCCGAGCGCCACGCTGTGAAATGGATTTTGGCGATGCGTGATCGGACGATCGCTTTGGATGATGACGCCGCCAGGGAAAAGTTCGTCAAGGGACGCTGGCATTACGATTCATGGAGCGATCAATACAAAATATTCTTGTTTCTACGGGATATCGGTCCCGAGAACGGGCCGTTCGAGTTTATTCCAGGAACGAATGGTCGGTTCAAGAAGCGCCTGGCGTTGACGAGGCCTTGGTGGCTGTTCAATCCGTTTACTCACTTTCTTTCCAAGAAGCGTCCCTATCAGTGCATCTCGGACGAAAGAATTCAAAAGATCATCGATAGTGGACTCCCTACGAGGCCGGTGATCGCCGAGCAGGGCTCGATGTTGATTGTCAATCCGTCCGCTCTGCTCCACCGCGCGGCTCCGCTCTGGGAGGGCCGTCGCTACCTGGCGATAGCGTATTTCTAAAGATTTCCGAGCGACGAGATCGTCAAGGTCAGGACCTGAAATGTTGAACGGCAAGAATATTTTGATCACCGGCGGAACCGGTTCGTTCGGGAGGGAGTTCGCTCGGACGATCCTGACGAAGCATCCGTACGTCAAAAGACTCGTGATTTTCTCTCGCGATGAGCTCAAGCAATTCGAGATGGCGCAGGAGCTCTCTTTGAGCGAATTTCCCGCCATTCGATATTTCATCGGCGATGTTCGTGATCTCAGTCGTTTGAAGCGTGCGCTGGAAGGCGTCGACGTGGTCATTCACGCGGCTGCGCTGAAGCAAGTGCCGGCAGCGGAGTACAATCCGTTCGAGTGCATCAAAACCAACATTCTAGGGGCGCAGAATCTCATCGAGGCGTGTCTCGACTGCGATGTCACCAGGGTCGTCGCTTTGTCGACAGACAAGGCGGCCGCGCCGATCAATCTCTATGGAGCGACGAAGCTGTGCTCAGACAAGCTGTTCACAGCGGCGAACAACATCAAAGGCAAGCGCAACGTTCGCTTTTCCGTCGTGCGCTATGGAAACGTCATGGGATCACGAGGCTCGGTGATTCCGTTCTTCATGGAGCGCCGCAAGTCCGGGGTGCTTCCGATCACTGATCCGCGGATGACTCGTTTCAACATCAGCCTTCAAAGCGGCGTCGAAATGGTGCTGTGGGCTCTGGAGCATGCCCGAGGGGGAGAGATTTTCGTTCCGAAGATACCGAGCTATCGGATCACTGACCTGGCCGACGCGATCGGGCCGGATTGTGAGCATCCGGTGGTCGGAGTCCGTCCGGGCGAGAAGATTCACGAGGAGATGATAACGGTGAGCGATAGCTTCAATACAGTGGATCTCGGCCCATATTACGCCATTCTCTCTTCCGCGGGCGAGGTGTCTGTGGAGCGCTACGCGAGAGAAGAGGGCGGCATTCCGACGCCAGCCGGCTTCGCATACAACAGCGGCACGAACAAGGATTTCTTGTCGGTAGAGCAGTTGCGTCGCTTGATGCGCGAGAAGCTATATCTCGAGGTTTGAGACGTGATTCCTTATGGACGCCAGTCTGTCTCGGAGAAGGATATTCAGGCCGTTGTCGATGTCCTGCGTTCGGACTTCTTGACGCAGGGGCCGAGGGTTCCCGCATTCGAGCGAGCCGTCGCCGCACATGTCGGCGCAAAGCATGCCGTGGCCGTCAACAGTGCGACTTCGGCGCTGCATCTCGCGTGCTTGGTCCTCGGTCTCGGCGCCGGCGACGCTCTGTGGACCAGCCCGAACAGTTTCGTCGCATCGTCCAACTGCGGGCTCTACTGCGGAGCGCGCGTGGACTTCGTGGATATCGATCCGCGAACGTATAATATGTGCCCTCGGGAACTCCGACGGAAATTGGAGACGGCGCGGTCGGCCGGTCGCCTGCCGAAGATCGTGGCGCCTGTTCATTTTTCTGGGCAGTCGTGCGACATGGACGCGATCGGCGAGTTGGCGGGAGAGTTCGGCTTTCGGGTGATCGAAGACGCATCCCACGCCATTGGCGGTTCGTGGCGAGGTAGTCCCGTAGGGGCTTGCGCGCACAGCGATATTGCCGTTTTCAGTTTCCACCCGGTGAAGATCATCACATCTGGCGAGGGCGGCATGATCGTCACGAACGACGCCGCGCTCGCGGCGCGGGCCATCGAGCTGCGTAGTCACGGCGTCACGCGCGATCCCGATCGCATGGTTCGTCCAGGTGGTGGGGCTTGGCGCTACGAACAGATCGGGCTGGGCTTCAACTATCGCATGACCGAGATGCAGGCGGCGCTGGGGCTATCGCAGCTCGAGGAGCTGGTTCGCTTTGTAGTTGCTCGGCATGCTCTCGCGGCCCGCTATGACGAGGCTCTGAGAGGCCTGCCTCTGGTGCTGCCATGGCGCCACCCCGATAGCTATTCGGCGCTTCATCTCTATGTGGTCCAGATGGAGGATCACGCTCCGATCGGACGAATGGAGCTGTTCGAGCGCTTGCGGGCGGAGGGGGTTGGGGTGAACGTGCATTACATTCCCATTCACACGCAGCCGTATTATGAAGCTCTCGGCTTCGAAGTCGGCGATTTTCCGCAGGCGGAGCGCTACTATAGCCGGGCCATCAGCCTCCCTATCTATGCGGATATGAGCGAGGCGGATCAGGATCACGTGATCTCCGTTCTGATCGAAGCTTTGCGTCGATGAGAATCGCCGTCATACCCGCCCGCGGCGGCAGCAAGCGAATCCCGCGCAAGAACGTCAAGGCGTTCCATGGCCACCCGATGATCGCATACGCCATCATGGCGGCCCGTCGAAGTGGGGTCTTCGATAAGATCATCGTCTCGACGGACGATGCCGAGATCGCCGCTACCGCGCGCGATTTCGGGGCCGAGACACCCTTTGCGCGTCCTGCGCAACTAGCGGACGACCACTCGCCGACCGTTCCGGTGATCGCGCATGCGATCGGCGCCTGCAAGGAGATGGGGTGGGACGTCGGCGATGTATGCTGTGTGTATCCCAGCGCGCCTTTCGTCGTGGCCGAGGACATTCGTTCCGGCTGTGCATTGTTGGAGGATGGATCGAGCGCCTATGTGTTTCCGGTCGCGAGCTTTCCTTCACCGATTCAGCGCGCGCTTCGGCGGTCGGAAAATGGAATGGTGACACCATTCTTTCCAGAACATTCCGGTGCGCGGACCCAGGATCTCGAGCTCGCTTACTTCGACGCCGGCCAGTTTTACTGGGGCCGAGCGTCGGCATGGGAAGCCGGGCTCGATATTCACAAGAATGGCCGTGCTCTCATTCTACCCGAGTGGCGGGTCGTCGATATCGACACCCCTGCAGATTGGGAGCGCGCGGAACTGCTGTACTCCGTCTTGGTGGAGAGGCGCCTTCTTTGAGAGCGATCTTTCGAGCGGACGCCTCTGTCGATATCGGATCGGGCCATGTAATGCGGTGTCTCTGTCTGGCCGACCGTTTGGCAGCGGCGGGAGTGGAGACAGTGTTCGTTAGCCGCGACCTGCCAGCCTTCCTGCAGCGGAGACTGGAGGCGGGTAGGCATCGGTCGATCTCTCTGTCGCGCTCATCGTGTATGAGCGAGGTCACCGATGTAGAGGAGACTCTTCGCGGAATCGACACCGCGGATCTGATCATACTGGATCATTACGGCTTAGGGGCGGCATGGGAGCGCGTGGCGCGGTCATATGCCCGGGTTCTGGCGATCGATGATATAGGCCGTGTCCATGAGTCCGATCTGCTGCTCGATCAGAATTTCTATCTCGAGGCGCAGGCTCGGTATGAGGGGCGATTGGCTTCGGGCGCAATCGCCTTGCTCGGTCCGCGCTATGCCTTGTTGCGACCGGAGTTCCGCGAGGGACGATCGGTTGCGTCTTTCCGTGATAGAGGTGTTGGAAGGATATTGGTGTCGCTCGGCGGAATGGATCGGGACGATGTCACCTCGGTCGCTCTGGAGGCCATCGATCAGGCGAATATTTCCGGCGTGCATGTCGATGTCGTGGTCGGCGCGATACATCCGGCGTCAGCGCGCATTCGCAAATGGTGCTCGGCTCGCGCGCGCTCGCGTCTTCACGTGCAGGTGAGCAATATCGCTGAATTGATGGTCGCGGCCGATCTGGCGATCGGCGCCGGCGGACAGAGCGCCTGGGAGCGCTGTTCGGTCGGGCTGCCATCTATAGCAATCTGTGTGGCTGACAACCAGCGAGAAGTTGTCCGAGAGGGCGCCCGAGCGGGTTTTCTGCTCGGAGTAGAGTCGATTCCCACCGCCGAGCAATTGGCGGAAGATATTCGTCTATTCGTCCGCCGCCCGACGATGCTGGAGGCCATGTCGCGACGTGGGTATGACATTGTAGACGCGCGCGGTGTCGATCGATTGGCGACGATATTGTGTCCGCCGACAGTGATCGTCCGCGCGGCTAGAATGGAAGACGCGAGATCGATCTACGGATGGAGAACGGACGAAGCGGTTCGGCAGGCGTCTCGTGATGCTGCTTTGTTTTCCTATGATGAACATTGCGCGTGGATGCGCCGCGTCTTAGCGGATTCTCGACGTATGCTGCTGATAGGCGAATGCGAAGGTCGCCCCATCGGGGCGATACGTTTCGACCTACAGGAGTCGAAGGCCGAAGTGTCGATATTCGTCGATCCAGAGCAGAAGGGGCGCGGTCTCGGCCTCGCAATTCTTCGTGCTGGAGAGCGGCATCTCGCACAACGGATACCCGAGGTAGAGCGAATCGAGGCCTGGGTAAACGAGGGCAATCGCGCATCAGAGGGCTTGTTTGGCCGCGCGGAATATGAACCTCGGATGCGATTTTTCGAAAAGAGGATTTGAACGTTGTCGGCATTCCTTAACTTCACGATATCCGGGCGCATGGTCGGACCGGATTATCCGCCGCTCATCGTCGCCGAAATGTCCGGCAACCATAATCATTCGCTCGACAGGGCGCTGACATTGGTCGAGGCAGCCGCCAAGGCGGGCGCCCATGCGCTGAAGCTGCAGACCTACACTGCCGACACCATGACCTTGGACTGCGACAAGCCGGGGTTCGTGATCGAGGACGCGAATAGCCTCTGGGCCGGCGCGCAGCTCTATCGGCTCTATGACGAGGCGCAGACGCCATGGGAATGGCATGCTCCGCTCTTCGCGCGGGCGCGGGAGCTGGGAATGATCCCGTTCAGCACGCCGTTCGACGCCACGGCGGTCGAATTTTTGGAAACCTTGAATTCCGCTTGTTACAAGATCGCATCTTTCGAGAATACCGACATCGCGCTAATCAGGCGCGTCGCGGCTACGGGGAAGCCGTTGATCATTTCGACGGGGATGGCGTCTGTCGGCGAGCTAGCGAAGTCTGTTTCCGCCGCCCGAGAAGCTGGTTGCGAAAATCTCGTGCTTCTCAAATGCACGAGCACCTATCCAGCGACGGCGGACAATTCGAACATTTCGACGATCCCACACATGCGACAATTATTCGAATGTCAGGTCGGGTTGTCGGATCACACGATGGGAACAGGGGTCAGCGTTGCAAGTGTGGCGTTCGGCGCGACTGTGATCGAAAAGCACTTCACGCTGGCGCGCTCCGATGGTGGAGTCGACAGCGCCTTCTCCTTGGAGCCCGACGAGCTTCATCGGCTTGTGATCGAGACAGAACGCGCTTGGCGCGCGATTGGCCGGGTTCATTACGGCGCGACGGAGGCGGAGCAGCAATCGCTTCAATTTCGCCGGTCTCTCTATATCGCTAAGGATCTCAGAGCGGGGGAGCGCCTCACGCGAGAAAATGTGCGGGCTATACGTCCTGGCTTCGGATTGGCGCCAGAACATCTCGAAGAAGTGCTCGGCGCGGTCCTGGTCACGGATGTCGAGCGCGGCACGCCATTGTCGTGGACGCTGTTGCGATGATCGCCGATGAGAATTCGGGCGAAAAGCCGTTGCGAGTGCTCATTGTCGGGTGTGGCAACATCGCCGGCGGGTTCGACATGACTCGCGGCGCTGATGCTGCGCCGTTGACCCATGCCGGCGCCTATGCCCGCCATGCCGGTTTTCGGATCGAGGCGTGCATCGATCCAGACCGGCGTCGTCTTGCCCAGTTCGCCGATTATTGGCGCGTTCCGTTCTCAGCGACATCCATGGCCGATTTGCCTGACGAGCCGGGAGCGTTCGACGTCGTCAGCATTTGCTCGCCGACAGCCCTGCACCAGGAGCATATCGAGGCAGCTCTGCGACTCGAGCCACGGCTGATCTTTTGCGAGAAGCCATTGACGTCGAGCGAAGGGGTGTCGAGCCGTTGGATACGAGCGTGCCGTGACCGTAGCGTCACTCTCGTGGTCAACCACACTCGCCGTTGGGATCCCGCTGTCGGCGCTTTGGCGAAAGAGCTACGTCAGGGCCGTTGGGGAGCGATTCGATCTGTCGTCGGCCACTATAACAAGGGAATAATGAATAACGGCGGGCATCTCGTCGACCTGCTTCTCATGCTGGTCGGGCCGATGGAGCTGATAGCGACAGCTGGCGTTCGCTATGACCATTGGATTGACGATCCGACGTTCGCCGCATTGCTCGTCACAGAGAACGGCGGCACGCCGGTCTATCTCAGCCCCGCCGACGCTCGGGATTACGCGTTTTTCGAGTTGGAGGTCGTCTGCGAGAAGGGTGTCGTGCGCATGGAGTCCGGGGGGATGGCTTGGCGTATTCGCGAGATCGAGGCGAGCAAGCAGTTCAAAGGTTACACGTCGCTGGGCGAGTCGTCGGAGCGCGAGGGTTTGTATCCGAGGGCGATGTCCCGGGCCGTGTCGGACATTTATTTCCATCTCGTGGAGGGGCGAGCGATCGGCGGCTCAGGGGAGCAAGCGCTAGAGGCGCAGCGCGTTTGCCAAATCCTTCTGGACGCCGCCACTTCGTCCTACGCCGCGAACGCATGCCGCGAGGTGAGAGGTCATGCGGAGTAGAGTTCTGGCGATCCATGGCGGCGCGCCGGTGATCGATCGGCCTCTGGCGCGCTTCGAAAGCATCGGTGAAGAGGAAGTGGCGGTGGTTTGCGACGTTGTCCGTGGCGGCGTCTTGTCCGCTTACATCGGCGCATCAGGTCCCGGCTTCTTGGGCGGCCCCAATGTCCGACGGTTCGAAACGGAAGCAGCTCGCCATTTCGGAGTCGAGCATGCGATTGCTGTGAACTCCTGGACCTCGGGTCTGATCGCCGCGGTTGGCGCGATCGGCTTGGAGCCTGGCGACGAGGTGATCACGACGCCATGGACGATGGCCGCTACCGCCACAGCAATTCTGCACTGGAATGGTATTCCTGTCTTCGCGGACATCGATCCGCAGACGTTCAACATTTGCCCGCGGAACGTCGAAAGGCTGATCAACTCCCGGACGAGAGCGATCATGGCGGTCGACATCTTCGGGCAATCGGCCAATATGGCGGCGCTTCGAAAGTTGGCGGACGAGTATCAACTCACGCTTTTGAGCGACACCGCGCAAGCTCCCGGCGCCCGAGTAGGAGACTCCTATGCAGGAACGCTTGCAGATATCGGTGGCTTCAGCTTGAATTATCACAAGCATATCCATTGCGGCGAGGGCGGCGTGCTGGTGACAAATGACGACAGGCTGGCGCATCGCCTGCGTCTCATCCGCAACCATGCGGAAGCGGTGGTCGATACTGACGACCCGCGAGAACTCGCCAATATGCTGGGGTTCAACTTTCGTATGGGCGAGATCGAAGCCGCGATCGCTTCAATTCAGCTCTCGAAGCTCCAGCGGCGTATCGAGAGTCGTCAGCGCATCGCACGAGAGCTGAACGACGGTCTTACAGGTCTTCCGGGATTGACGACGCCGAACGTCGCCGGGGGAGCGACCCATGTCTATTACGTCTACGGCGTCACATTGGATGTCGACTGCCTCGGTGTGTCGCGTCAGGCAATCGCCGCGGCGCTGCGCGCGGAAGGCGCGCCGGTCTTCGAAGGCTATCAGAACCTCCATCTTCTTCCCCTCTTCCGCAACAAGATCGCTTACGGCTCTAAGGGGTTCCCTTGGAATTCCTCCTATTGCTCGAATGATATCCACTATGGTCCGGGCCTTTGTCCGGTGGCGGAGAAACTGCACGGAAAGACTTTTTTGGGGCTCAATCTGTGCATGCACGAGCTTCCGACCGAGGATGTCCAACTCGTGATCGAGGCGTTTCGAAAGGTGTGGAAAGCGATGGGCGAGGAGCTATGCCCGAATTTGGGTGACCGCTCGATTCCAGTGGCAGATTTTTGATCGAGCGCGATTTCAGCGCGGAATTTTATATCGCTGATGAGCTTCGGCAACCGCTGTCCTCCTTGTGCCTGAAAATCAGCCGACTTGAAAGAGCGATAGGGCATCAGTGCTGTTGTTGTCGCGATAACGGCGAGGTTCGAGATCATGTCGCCGAGATCGTATCGTCGATTGAAGCGGTATTCGAAGTCGACGAGGCGCCGCGGGACGTGTTTCTTGTCGACTGCCCCGCAACTTCCGACGATCGCCGCCTAGATATCGGCGAGCGCGCGCTCACACCGTCATGGGCGAGCCGCAGCATCTGCCGAGTTTGCCGCATCGTGACGTTCTCTCTTCGCCGGCATCCCGTTCTCCGCGTCGATCGCAACGAAGCGGAATGCCGCAGCTGCTGACCTGCGGCCAGCAGACGAAAAGAGGATCCGAAGAGCCGCCCGATGGCCGGCTTCACATCGGAATGTGGCCGGGATCAAATCGAAATCCCGGCCGGATCGCGTCGGAATTCACGCGCATCCAATACGAATCGAGGGGAGCCCGCCTTTGGGCGCGAAGCCTCGCACCGCAACCTTGTATTCGCGCTGTATCTCGATCTTTTCCGGAGTGGCAGGGACTCTCGAGCCCTCGGCTGTAAGGTCGTCATCCGTGAGCAAGCGGAGGACGAGGTTTTCGACGAGGATACTTTGAGCGCTCTGACGCATCCGTGCGGGAACGAGAGCGTATTCGACGTGATCGACCGTGAACTCGACTCCCCCGCGTCTCCCGGATCGGGACGGAAGCTAGGATGCGGAAACTGCATTGGCTCATGGAAGGCGCGTTATGAAACCGATCCGTCTCGCGAATCCTGTTCTTCTACTATATTTACTATATACATATATATTGCCTGCTGCGCTGAATTATCTCACAGGATACGAATCGGAAATATATCTCAATCCGAGCAATGGCGTTTTCAGTTGGCTCTACGCTGTCCTGCTCATGGGGATCGTTGGAGCCTTCGCATTTGACTTTGAATTTTTGATCATAGGCCATCGTTCCCTCCCTCGCGTGCTCCCATCCACATGGAACCTTCCGGTGCGCACGCTGATTGTATTCTTGTCGATCGTGCTCGGCGTCGCGATCACAGGTGCAGCACTGGGGCTTGCGAGATGGCGTTACTCGGGAGAGGGGCTCTCTTCGTCGTTGGATTTGACGACCTTGCTGTATGTCCTGGCCCCGAATTTCGTCGAGATGCTGCTGTTCATCCTAATTTTTTTCCGCTACGTCGCGCGACCGATTTCTGTTCGCGTCATATTGGTGTTGGTGATCGCATGCTTGTCGCTCACGGCGACGGGCATCGGTCCGATGGTTTCGGTGCTAATGGCTTGCGTCGCGTTTTTGGCGCCCGATACCTTGAGGCGCTGGTTGTTCCGCGTTAGCGCCGGAGCGAGCGCTGCCGTTCTCGAAGGTGTTACACTTCGAAAACTGCTCTTTGCCGCGGTTACGATCATCCTAGGAGGCGGCGCCTATGTGATCGGCGATGCGATCAAGAGGGACATAGCCCCCTTGGAGGTGATCACGGAAATGGAGGCGGGGGGCAAAGGCGCGTTCGCCGACTACCTGATCGGCAGGCTCTCGGTGCATTGGTACTCCCTCGTGGTGGCGGTTCATGAATTCGTCGAGGTCGATGTCGGCGGTCAATTCGATCATCTGATGGCGCCACTCGGCAATGCCTGGTTTCGGTTCTCGACGTTGACTGGTATGCCGAGCGAGCGTCCCCTCAACGGATCACTCGGGCGCCTGAACTACAATCTGATCAACCGTTACCCACTCAGTGAACGTGAAGGCTCGTCGCCTGGATTGATCGCCAGCTTTCTCATCGCATTTCCGGTTTGGCTCGCGCCGTTTGCGCTGACGGCTTATCTGGCGGCCTACAATGGCATACAGAGGCGATTGCGACAGCGAATGGCGGGGCGGCTGAGTTGGGTGGGCGAGGCCGTGCTGCTCGAGTTCACGTCGATTTTTTTCGCTTCGCCCGTGGATTTTTTGTTGATTTTCGATCCAATGGTTTTCACCGCCATCGGATGGGTCGCTTTAGGATATGGTTCGAGAGAAGCGGCGCCGGATGTCCGATGCGATGCCGAGAATGTCGAGCGACTTCGCGCTAGGATACTTTGAAAGCCGTTCGGGCCGTGATCGTGTCGCAAAGTCGGACGCGCGATCTGACGCGAATTACCGAGTGGGAAACCCTTGCGCTGAAAGATACGCTCGTTTGTGATGGTCGGTCTTTGGGTGGCGGCGAGGCCTTAGATTCATGAACATTGCTTTTCCTGCGATCGTCTCCAAACTCGAGGTGGAGGGGAGCTATGTTCTAGGGCGCACGGCGGCGCTAGGCTCTAAGCCGGCAATATTGCTGGTCGTCAATCAATTGATCGGCAATTCGACAGCATCGCTCATCGCCGTGGTGCTTGTCGTCGTCAGTCTCGCCATGGCGGCATCCGGGTTCAATAGCCATCGTGTTTTCTATAAACTCTACTTCGGTGAACGAAAGCACCGAGGGCTAAAAATAAGCTATCGTTCCTATGTAAATGCAGTCGCATGTCAGATAGTGTTAGCCGCAATTCCAATAAGTTTATATATGCGTTGGCAGAACGGCCAATTTCTTCTGGCATTCATCGTCGTAGCCTATTTCGCCTCGGAACGTCTCGCCGACGAATCGCAAAGATTCCTGATTTTCTTTGGCGCGCGCGCGGAATGGGGACGCAAGATTTTGATCAAAGCCCTCATTCAGGTGCTCGGAGTGGCGGTCGTCTGCGCGGTAGCGTCAAACGAGCAAGCGGCGACCGGCGCCGTGGCGGCGCTAGCGCTCGGCAATATAATTCCATATGCAGGGCATCTTCGATGGCCGTATTTTCCCAGCCAATGGTCGATGCTGCTCGACGGTTGGCGAGCGAGCCGCGAACAGACGAATTTCTGGATATTGTCCGCAGTCACTGCGCCGATTGCATACATGGATCGGATCGTGGTGATGATCTATAATCAGTCGGACATGGCGTTGTTCGTGTTACTTGTGTCATGCCTGTCTATTATACAAAATGCAGTTGAATACTTTTTTTATAGCCTAAGGCGCAGAGATATACTTCAATCTAAGTTTAAAATTCAAGATCTTGTTTTTAGCCGGAATATGTATGCAATTGTTGGCGGGAGCGCTTTCGTTGGAATCGTACTCTGTTTTGTAGTTCTAGATCAATACTCAGAACGATCGATCGACAAATATGGGCTGATTCCGTTCATTTTAATATGTCAGCTCAGTCTGGCCTTATCCCTGGTCATCAGGGAAATCATTTTCTGGAATCACGACATTTTGCAACTGACCCTATTGGAGGCAGCTTTCGTCATTGCAGTGCTCGCTATCCTAATGGGGCTGCGTGTCGTTGGGGCGGATTATATTGCCGCCCTCGGCGTCTTGTCTGCCTTGTACGTCGGGCGGTTTGCGCTTCTGAGCGCCCTGACGGTTCGCGCGACGCGTTGGTGAGGACCGAATTGTGCGATTGACCGTCGTTGTGCCGTTTCATAAAGAAATCGCGTTGATTGCTCGGGCAGTCAATTCCGCTTTCGCGAATGCCGAGGCTGTGGAAGACCTGTCGGTCCTGATCTGTAACGACGGACCGTTTCACGACGATGAAATTTATGCGCAGCTCGGGCGGAAGGGCGGTGAACGTGTACGTGTCATCCCGAATGTTGGGCCCAAAGGGCCGGGCGGTGCGCGCAACATCGGGCTCGATATGGCGGACGGAGAACTCATCGCCTTTCTCGATGCGGACGATTTCTGGCTTCCAGGAAAGCTGGCGGTTCAGGTCGCCGCCGTGCGCGCCGGCGCCACCTTTGTCGCGACCGGCTACACGTTCGAGAAGGGGAAGGTCGTCATTCGACCGCCAGCATCGCTCTCCGATGGTCAACACGACGTATTTTTAAAGCGGGGCCTGGGGACGTCTACGATTCTGATCACCCGCGAGCTTCTCGGCTCGCACCGCTTCAGGAATATCAGATTTGCTCAAGATATCGATTTTTGGCATCGACTGACCAAGTCCCCTGATTTCCGCTTCCATTCGATAAGCACTCCGTTGGTTGTCTATTCGACCGGAGGATCCACAAAAAACAAGTGGGTTCAATTGAACTATTTGAACACAGTGCTTTCCCTCAACGATGTATCCTTCGTTCCGCGGTGCAGGGTTCTGTCGAGCTATGTGGCAGCTGGCGTCGCCAACCACTATTTGAGACCTATCCTCCACGGTCTGCGGAGACGAGCCTCAGGTTGAAAAGACAATAGAGTTCGCGTGATCCATGCGAACAATATCCATCGCACGAGCAGCAGTCGCCGTGACCGAGAATGCCGGCATGGCATTGGTCCAAAGGAGCCAGACGGATGCGACGAGCACTTCGTTTGTCCAAACGATTTCTCCGCTATTTGGAGTATTTTTTGACATGGGCGTTCCTCGAAAAGCCTCGAGGCCTGGACTTTTCGATGCGCGCTAAAACGACGGGGATCACGGCGCCGGGGAACCATGGTTACGCATTGACGTCGCGAAATGCGCTGACAGATATCCTACGACGGATTCCGATTTCGCCCGAGGATAAATTCTTGGATATTGGATGCGGCAAAGGAGGCGTTGTGTGTTATGCGGCGGATTTCCCGTTCAAGAAGGTCGCAGGCGTTGAAGTCGAATCCTGGCTCGTCGATATTGCACGGAACAATGTAAGCACTCTAAATCTAGAAGATAGAGTAGAAATTATACATCAAAACGCATTAGAATTTGATATGTATAAAGATTTCAATGTTTTCTTTTTATTTAATCCGTTTGATATCGATATATACGATGCTGTCTTGGAAATGATATTTAATACTATCAAATCACGCGGACACGGAGAACGGCCGGTCTGGCTTTTGTGTTATGGGGCCTCAAATTTTGATACGATCGTAAATAGCGCCATGTTCGATCTGTTAATAGATGATATATGTCCATATCGTGGAAACATATTGCGAGTGTGGAAGTCTCGAATAGCATCTGCTCGTTCCGGTATATGAACGATAGGTCACCTCATGAATTTTAAACTCAAGAGCGCTATTCAGTGGATATTGTCTGTGACGCCTGGCTCAGTCGAGCTAAATCGCTACACGCAACTCTATGTCACCAAGTCTCTGCCAATCTCGGATACCCAGCTCGCAGCGCGCAGAGTGATCGCGCAAAAGCACCTCTCATCCTACACAAGGATCGTCGGACGCCCACCCGTTGCAGTATTGGACCTAGGGTCCGGATCGGACTTGGCCATCCCGATTCTGATGGCGGCCAGCGGGAGAGCGGTCACGGCCGCGGACATCACTCGGCTCTCCTCCGAGCGACTGCAAAATGATATTTTGCTTCGCGTCGATGCAGGCTCCATGTCCGAGCTTGGCGTCGAATACATTGTTTACAATCCGCCTGACCTTCCCTTTCAGGACAACTCCTTTGATTTGATTACATCGACGTCCGTGCTCGAGCACGTGCCCTTGGGGCAAATCGAACGATTGGCGTCGGAATTGTACCGAGTTTTGCGCCATGGTGGGGTTTCGACCCACCATATCGCACATAAGGATCATTGGTCAGATTCCGACGCATCATTACATGACCTCAACTATCTGAGATACGACGAACGCAGATGGAGGCGTTTCAACCCGCCACTGCTCCACCAAAATCGTCTCCTCAGCAGTCAATACGTCGATATATTCGCTCGCTACGGATTTGCGATCGAAAGGCAGACGAGTGTCACAACGCCGCCGCCCTTCCAAATCGCCGAGCAATTTGCTCGTTTCTCCCCAGAAGATTTGAGGACGACGCACACATGGTTGACGCTCACGAAGGGATGACCGGTGTGCGCCGAATATTGCAGCGTCCTCTGGAGGGTAGAGCCGATCTGGGGCTCCGCTCCCACAAAATCGCAAAGGAATGTGATGGCAGACAACTTCATCTGGCTTCGCGGAGAGATCGTTCGGCAGAGCCAGGCATTCGTGAATGTTCTGTCTCCGGTGGCGCAGTTCGGATTGAACGTTTTCGAAGGCATCCGTTGCTATTGGAACGCGGAAGAAGGCGTGCTCTACGCCTTCAGGCTGCGGGATCACTTGCATCGCCTGTTGCAATCTTCACGCATTGTGAGCTTCGAGTCGCCTTACTCCGTGGCGGAAATCGAAAGCAGCTTCAGACACGCGATCGAGGCGAATGATTTTCTCTGCGACACGGCTGTTCGACTTACGCTATTTGGCGATGGCCAAGGCTCTTGGAGCTCTTGCGAGCCGATTTCGATGTTCATCGCCCCAATGCCCAAGGCACGCACCGACCTGCGCAAAATTCCGAAATTCGCGGCATGCGTGTCGTCCTGGGAACGGATCAACGACAATGTCCTTCCCCCGCGCGCGAAGGTCGGCGCAAACTATATAAATGGGCGCTTCGCTCATCTGCAAGCGCGTCGGGACGGCTACGATCTTCCGATTTTTCTCGGAGCGGATCGCAAGGTTGCCGAAGGCGCCGGCGCCTGTCTGTTCATGGTCCGATCAGGCGAGATGATCACTCCGCCGACGACTTCCTCCGTACTCGACAGCATCACGCGTGACACGGTCATCCGCATGGCTCGCGATATCGGAATCGGGGTACGAGAGCGAACGATCGATCGCACCGAGCTCTATCTCGCCGACGAGATCTTTCTCTGTGGAAGCGCAGCCGAAATTTCCCCCATCGTATCTATCGACCGCTTCGAGGTCGGTCGAGGCGAGCCGGGGCCTCTCACGGTCGATATGTTGCGCCGCTACCTCGCCGTGGCTTCGGGCGTGGACGGACGCTACCCGGACTGGCGAACGGCGGTGAACCGCGCGAAAACCGATTCCCGCAGTCAAAGCGAGCCGGAGGCGAGTGGCCTATGAAATTGTCCCATAAGCTTTTGGATCGCATAGCGGCAGAGCATGGGTCGACTTTCTATCTTCTGGATTCATCGCGCTTCCGCGAAAATTTCGAAGATCTCGGCGCGGCCTTTCGCAGCTACTATCCTGGCACGAGGATCGCCTACTCCTACAAGACCAACTATGTGCCGAGGTTTTGCCAGATCATCGATCAGTTGGGCGGCTTCGCCGAGGTTGTCTCCAGCATGGAGTTGACTTTGGCTCGACGGATCGGCGTTCCCGATGAGAAAATATTCTTCAACGGCCCCTACAAAGAATCGGCCTACGTGAAATCATTGCTCGAGGGTGGCGGAACCGTCAATGTCGATTCCTGGGACGAGTTATGTGCGATCCGTCGAATGACGGATGGAGTCCAGCGGGCTCCATTCAAGCTCGGTCTACGCTGCAACTTCGACGTCCAGGATGGCGTCCTTTCACGCTTGGGCTTCGACGTGCTGGGAGCGGCGTTCACGGAGGCGATTTCGCTCATCGACGCCGATCCGTCGCTCGCGTTGGCGGGTCTTCAGTGTCATTTCGCGACCCGCAGCCTAGCTTGCTGGGAGAACCGAACGAAAGGCATGATCGGAGTCATCGATCGGCTCTTTCGCGACCGCGTGGCGAGCTTCGAATTCGTCAGCCTCGGAGGCGGAATATATGGGCGAATGCCGCCGGAGATGACGGCGCAGTTTCCGGTCCCCATTCCGGAGTTCAACGACTACGCTGCCGCAGCGGCGAAGCCTTTCGCAGAGTTCTTCCGCCGCCTGGGCAAAAACCCTTCTCCCGTTCTGATAGTCGAGCCTGGCACCGCTCTGGTCGCAGATGCGATGAGGTTCGTTTGCGCCGTCAATAGTATAAAGGACGTTCGCGGCCAATCCATCGTGACGCTCAGCGGAAGCTCGTACAACATCAATCCAACGCCGAATCGCAAGAACACGCCGATCACGGTATTCTCCGCTACTGAGGGCGAGCACTTCGTGGAGAGAGCGAATTTTGCCGGCTATACATGTATCGAAGGTGACTATCTCTATAAAGGATACACTGGACGGCTATCCGTGGGCGATTATGTGGTGTTCGACGACGTCGGCTCCTACTCCGTTGTGATGAAGCCTCCGTTTATTCTGCCGAATGTCGCGATCCTGGAACCTGATCCGGACGGAGCTTCATACCGGCTCATAAAGCGACGAGAAACGTACGAAGACGTATTTCAATCATATTCCTTCGAGTGAAGGGCGTGGCGTTCCACTACCGTCGCCGCCTTTAGCCTCCCGAGGCCGAGGAAGCGCCGCTCGATCGCGACTTCTCCCGCGGTGGCCTTACATGTCGATCCGACTGCTCTATATCACCAAAGACCCCAATGTCGCCCTGATCGCAGAAGCGGCGGGAGTGGATTGGATTTTCGTCGACCTCGAATATCGCGGCAAGAATCTGCGTCAGATCGGTCGGAATACCGTCATTTCGACGCACACTATCAAAGACGTCGAGGGTATTCGCCAGGTGTTGACGCGATCGAGGTTGCTCGTCCGCGTCAACCCGCTCGGCGAGTGGAGCGAAGGCGAAGTCGACAGCGCGATCGCCGCCGGGGCAGACGCGGTAATGCTGCCTTTTTTCAAGACGAAAGAAGAGGTCTACCGTTTCGTCCGTCTCGTCGGCGGTCGGGTCGAGGCTTGGTTGTTGCTGGAAACGATGGACGCCGTCCGGGACATTGACAAAATTCTGGAGGCGCCGGGTATCGACTATATCCATGTCGGGCTCAACGATTTGCATATCGAGCGTAAGACACGATTCATGTTCGAATTTCTTGCTGACGGCTCCATGGATGCATTGGCGCGCGAGATCCAGGCGACGGGAGTGGCCTTCGGAATTGGCGGCATGGCGCGCATCGGCGAGCTGCTTCCGCCTGCCGAGCATATTCTGGCCGAACACTATCGGCTGGGATCCGTCGGCGTAATCCTCGCGCGTAGCTTTTGTTCACAGCCTATAAGCGATCAGAAGGCAGAGTTCGCGCGACACTTCGACGACGGTGTGCGTGCGATACGCGCAATGGAATTGTGGCTCGCTGAACAAGATGCGGTGTTCTTTGAATTCAACCGATTACAAGTGCAGCGCGAGGTTCGAATGGTGCTCGACTCGCTTTGGGAGAGTCCGTGACGCACAAAGTTTCTCAGGTCTCAATTCAAACTCGCGTTCTCATCCGAGCGACGGACATCCTGCTTTCCGGCTCGGCGCTGCTATTGCTCGCTCCGCTGTTAGCGCCGATCATGCTGGCGCTGCGGCTTACGGGAGAGGGCAATGTCTTTTTCCGGCAGCGGCGCATCGGAAAGAAAGGCCGAGAGTTTGAACTGTTCAAATTTGCGACCATGCTAAAGAACAGTCCGAGCATCGGTGCTGGCGAACTGACATTGGCAGACGACCCCAGGGTTCTCCCGCTCGGTCGCTTCCTACGTCGCGCCAAGCTCAACGAATTGCCGCAACTCCTCAATATTCTCAAGGGCGACTTGAGCATTATCGGGCCGAGGCCACAAACCTCGAGATTTTACAATTCTTATCGACCGGAGGATCGGGTCTACGTGTCCATGGTCCGCCCGGGTCTTTCGGGTGTCGGCTCGGTGCTATTTCGCGACGAGGAGAAGATCATTTCCGAAGTGGCCGATCCCATTCGCTTCGACGAGGAGGTCATCACGCCCTACAAGGGGCGGATCGAACGATGGTTCGTTTGTAACCAGTCGGTATCTCTGTATTTCGAACTGATAATAACAACGTTGCTGGTCGTGCTTTGTCCCCGGAGGGGCTATCATCGAAGATTGCTTATTCGCCTTCCGCCACCGCCGGAGGCGCTCCGGCGATTTCTTTGAGCTACAAGAAGATGTGAACTCATATCAATCCTCACCGATCAAAACCCATGCGCCCGGCCGCGTAGGCCGATGGACAATGAAAGGGTGGTAACGAACAGCAGGGGAACGAAGAAGATGGCGAGGGCCGTCGCCGCGATCATGCCGCCCATGACGCCGACCCCGATCGCGTTTTGCGCGGCCGATCCGGCGCCGCTAGCGAAAGCGAGCGGCGCGACGCCGAGGATGAAGGCGAAGGACGTCATGACGATCGGGCGCAGCCGCTGGCGCGCCGCGAGCAGCGTCGCTTCGATCACATCCATGCCCGCCTTTTGATGGTCGATCGCGAATTCGACGATCAGAATGGCGTTCTTGGCGACGAGACCGATCGTCGTCAGCAGGCCGACCTTGAAATACACATCGTTGACCTGTCCGAACATCAGCGCCGCGACGAGCGCGCCGAGCACGCCGATCGGCGCGCACAGCATGACCGCGAGAGGGACCGTCCAACTTTCATAGAGCGCGGCAAGGCACAGGAAAACGACGAGGACGGAGATCGCATAGAGCGCAGTGGCCTGATTGCCCGAGAGCCGCTCCTGCCGCGACAAGCTCGTCCACTCATGGGAAAATCCGGGCGGCAAGCCGGCGACGAGACGATCGATCTCCGTCATCGCGTCGCCGGAGCTGGCGCCGATCCCGGCCTCGCCCTGGATCTGAACGGCGGGCGATCCGTTGTAACGTTCGAGGCGCGGCGAGCCGAAGGTCCAGCGGCCGGACGCGAAGGACGAGAAAGGCGCCATCTCGCCCGAAGCAGTCCGGACATGCCAGCGGTCGAGATCGTCGGGCTGCATTCGGAAATCGGCAGCCGATTGCAGATAGACCTTTTTGACGCGGCCGCGATCGATGAAGTCGTTCACATAGGCGCCGCCCCATGCCGTCGACAGCGTGGCGTTGACGGCCGCGAGATCGATCCCGAGAGCGCTCGCTTTTTCCTGATCGACCTCGATCGCAAATTGCGGCGTGTCGTCCTGGCCGTTCGGCCGCACGCCGTTCAAGAGCCTGCTTCGCGCGGCGTCTGCGAGCAAATGATCTCGCGCGGCCAAGAGCTTTTCGTGGCCGGAGCCGGTCATATCTTCGAGATAGAAATCGAAGCCACTGCTCGTGCCCAATCCCTCGATTGCCGGGGGCGCCAGCACGAAGACCTGCGCGTCGCGAATGCCGGTGAGCGCGGCCGTCGCGCGCTCCGTCACCGCCTTCGCCGACAGGTCGGACGCCTTGCGTTCCGAAAAGTCGCGCAAGCCGACGAACGCCATGCCGACATTCTGGCCGAGGCCGCTGAAGGCGAAGCCCCTCACCGTCATGACGCCATCGACGGCCTTGCTCTCCTGATCGAGAAAATAGCGAGTCACCCGATCGAGCGCGCGCTCCGTGCGGTCGCTGGTCGCGCCGACAGGCAGCTGCACGCTGACCATCAGATAGCCCTGGTCCTCCTGCGGCAGGAACGAGCTCGGCAAGCGCGTGAACAACGCGGCGGCCGCGACCATCATCACGGCCAGAGCCGCGAAGCCGCGTCTCGGGCGCCGCAGAACGGCGTGCGCGCCATCTCGATAGGCGTCGGCGCCGCGTTCCATGTTGCGATCGAACCAGCGGAACAAGCCGGCCTTCTCGGCGCCCGCCTTCGGCGGACGAAGAAGCGTCGCGCAGAGCGCCGGCGTCAGGATCAGCGCGACGCCGACCGACAGCGCCATGGCCGAAACGATCGTGACCGAGAACTGACGATAGATGACGCCGACCGAACCGCCGAAGAACGCCATCGGCACGAAGACCGCGGACAAGACCGTCGTGATGCCGATGAGCGCGCCGGTGATCCCGCTCATGGATTTGACCGTGGCCTCGCGTGGCGACAGCCCTTCCTCATGCATGATGCGCTCGACATTCTCGACCACGACGATGGCGTCGTCGACCAGGAGTCCGATCGCCAGCACCATGGCGAACATGGTGAGCGTGTTGATCGAATATCCCGCGACCGCCAGAACGCCGAAGGTTCCGAGCAGCACCACGGGCACGGCGAGCGTCGGAATGAGCGTGGCGCGGATATTGTGCAGAAAGGCCAGCATGACGAGAAAGACGAGCGCGATCGCCTCGATCAGCGTGTGCGTCACCTGCTCGATCGAGATTTTGACGAAAGGCGTCGTGTCGTAGGGATAGACGACCTTCACTCCTTCCGGAAACGTCGGCGCGAGCCGATCGATCGCCGCCTTGACCGCCGTGGCCGTGCGGACTGCATTCGCGCCCGTCGCGAGATTGACGGCGAGGCCGGTTGCCGGCGCGCCATTGTAGGTCGATGCGCTGACATAGTCCTCGGCGCCGAGCTCGACGGTCGCGACATCGCCGATGCGAACCAGCGAGCCGTCGGCCGCGCTTTTCACGATGACGTTCCGAAACTGCTCCGGCGTCTGCAGGCGGCTCTGCGCCGTGACGGTGGCGTTGAGCTGCTGCCCTCTGCGCGCCGGCAAGCCTCCGATCTGTCCTGCCGACACTTGCGCGTTCTGCGCCTGAATCGCGCTCGCGACATCGCTCGGGTTCAGCGCATATCCGGCGAGCCTGTCCGGATCGAGCCAAATGCGCATCGCATAGCCGGCGCCGAAGAGCTGCGTGTTGCCGACGCCCTCGACCCGTTTCAGCGTGTCGTTGAGCGCGCTCTTGACGTAATCCGACAAATCCGTGCCGGTCATCTTGCCGTCGGTCGAGGCGAAGCCGACGACCATCAGAAAGGCGCTCGACGATTTGGTGACGGTGAGGCCATTGGACTGGACCATGGTCGGCAACAGCGCGGTGATGAGCTGCAGCTTGTTCTGCACCTGCATCTGCGCCACATCCGGATTGGCGGCGTTGGTGAAGGTGAGGGTGATGTCGGCCTGGCCGGTCGATGTCGACGTCGAGGTCATGTAGTCGAGATGGTCGAGGCCGGTCATGCCTTGCTCGATGATCTTGGTGACCGAATTCTCGACCGTCCGCGCATCGGCGCCGGGATAGGTGGCGGTGATCTGGATCGTCGGCGGCGCGATCTCCGGATATTGCGAGACCTGCAGGCCGATGAGCGCCAGCAGGCCACCGAGCATGACGACGATTGCGATCACCGAGGCGAAGATCGGACGGACGATGAAAAATGCGGAGATCACGCGCGTCAGCCTTTCGCCTGGATTTTCGTCGTCGTCGGCTCACGTTCGCGCAGCTCGCCGGTGGCGTCGTCGATCACGACCTCGACACCTCTCGCCAGTTGCCCGGCGCGCACGAGTTGCAGGCCTTCGACAACCACGCGGTCGCCGTCGTCGAGCCCCGCCGTGACCAGCCAATTATTGCCGACCGTCCTGCCGATGGAGAGCACGCGCTCTTCGATCTTGTCGTCCTTGCCGAGCACCAGCGCCGTCGCCTGCCCCCTGACGTTGCGGACGACCGCGCGCTGAGGGACGAGGAACGCGCCGGGCGCGGCGCCTTCCTCGACGATCGCCCGGGCGTACATTCCCGGAAGAAGCAGTCGCTTCGGATTAGGGAAGACCGCTCGCACAGTCGCGGTTCCGGTCGTCTGGCTGACTTTGGCCTCGGTGAATTCGAGCCGCCCTGTCATCGGATAGACCCAACCATTTTCGAGCTTCAGCTTCACATCGACTTTGCGCTCCGACGATCGGATGCGGCCCTCGTCGATGGCCTGTCGCAGATCGAGCAAGGCGGCGCTCGATCGGGTGAGGTCGACATAGATCGGATCGAGCGTGCGGATGGTGGTGAGCGTGTCGGCCTGACCGGCCGTCATCAGCGCGCCTTGCGTCAGCGAGGACTTGTCGGCGCGGCCGCCGATCGGCGCCTTGATCGTCGTATAGTCGAGATTGATCTTGGCGCTCGCGACATTCGCCTGCGCCGTCGCCACATCGGCTCGCGCCTGAGTGAGCGCGGCGATGGCCTCCTCGAGATCCTGCGCGCTGACAGCGTTCTTTTTGATCAGTCCCTGATAGCGCTCGACCTTGGCTTGCGCACTGGGCACAGTGGCCTCGGCTTTCCGCAGCGCGGCGACGGCGCTGTCATGCGCGGCTCGATAGGGGGCGGCATCGATCTGATAGAGCGGCGCGCCCTCGGCGACTTCGCCACCCTCCTGGAACAGCCGCTTCTGAATGATCCCCGCGACCTGCGGCCGCACTTCCGCCACCAGCGAAGCGACGATGCGGCCGGGCAGCTCGGAGGCGATGGCGACATTGCGAGGATGCAAGGTGACGACGCCCACCTCGGGCCGCTCGGGCGACGCCTTGGCTCGGTCGCTCGAAATGAAGTCGCATCCGGTGAGCGCGACGGCGGCGGTGAAGGCGGCGATCGTCGTGCGAAAATTCATGGGCGCGCTTTCGAGAATATTGCGGAGGCTTAGGGTTCGATCGTGACCTACGCCGTCGCCGTTCGAGAATCGTGCAGATTTGATGGAGATTTGATGGAGACCGCGGATGTCCGCGCTCTCGAGGCGTCGGGAGCGTTTGCAGCGGCCGGAATTTCGGCCATATGTCGGGGCGGCCAGAGCGCGCGAAGGCGCCGTCCCACCCGCGAGGACCGATGAGCCCAGTCAGCAAGCCCGCGAGCGTTCGACCATGAACGAACTCGTTCTCATCGCCGACGACGAACCGGAAATCACCGCGATTCTGGAAGCCTATCTGGCGCGGGAAGGGCTGCGAACCGTGAGCGCGGCGGATGGCCGGATCGCGCTCGATCAACATGCGATTCTGAAGCCGGACATCGTCTTGCTGGACGTGAACATGCCGAATGTCGACGGCTGGGAGACTTTGGCCGAGCTGCGGCGCCGCGGCGACACGCCGGTCATCATGATCACCGCGCTCGACGAGGACATCGAGCGCCTTCAGGGACTGCGTCTCGGCGCCGACGATTACGTGGTGAAACCGTTCAATCCGGCGGAAATCGTCGCGCGCGTCAAGGCGGTTCTGCGGAGAACCAATGCGCGCGGCGATAGCCCCGTCTTACGGATCGGCAAGCTCGAGATCGACATCGAGAGCTTTCTTGCCAAGGTGCGAGACGGCGAAGCGGCAGCGTCCCTGCCTCTGACGCTGACAGAATTCCGCCTCCTCGCCCATATGGCGAAATCGCCCTCGCGCGCGTTTAGCCGCGGCGAGCTGGTCGACGCATGCCTACCGGGCGGCGACGCGCTCGAGCGGACGGTCGACAGTCATATGAGCAATCTGCGCCGCAAGCTCGACGAGGCCGGCGCGTCCGGTCTGATGAATGTCGTGCGCGGCGTCGGCTATCGGCTGGCGGCGCCATGACCCGCCATCGTTTGAGCCGACAGATCACGCTGTCGATGAGCGCGGTCGTCGCCGTCGCCGTCATGATCGTTTTCGTCGGCACCTTCACCTTCTACGGCATCTATCTGACCTACTACCCGCCGCCGCCCGGGCCGCCGCCGCTTCTTCCCGAGGCGCCGGACTTCGTGCTGATCGCGGTCCTGCTGCTCTTCGCTCTCGTCATCGCGATCTTTGCTGCGCTTCGCTTGACGAAGCGGATTCTCGTGCCTCTCAATTCGCTCGCCGAAGGCGCGCGCGGCATCGCCGCTGGCGATCTCACGGCGCGGGCCTCGCCGGGCGACAGATCGCTCGGCGAAACGGCTCGACTGGTGGACGACTTCAATGCGATGGCGCAACGCCTCGAGGATAGCGTCACGGCGATGACCTCCTGGAACGCGGCCATCGCGCATGAGCTCCGCACGCCATTGACGATATTGCGGGGGCGGCTGCACGGCCTCGCCGACGGGGTGTTCGAGCCGAGCGACGAATTGTTCCGCGATCTCCTATCGCAAGTGGAGGGCTTGTCGCGCCTCGTCGACGATTTGCGTATCGTCACACTGTCGGAGAGCCGCCGGCTGGAAATGCGTTTCGAGCCGACCGATCTCGAGCAGGAGATTCGGCAGGCCGTCGAGGCCATGCAACCCGCTCTCATCGAGGCCGGCTTCACGATCGAGCTCGATACCCGCCGAATCGTGCTGGCCTGCGACGGGGTCCGATTGCGGCAAGCGCTGCTCGCCCTTCTGGAGAACGCGAAACGCTACGCGACGCCGAGTCTCTTGCGTGTTTCGACGCGAGTGGAAAAGGGCGCGCTCGTGATCGCAGTCGAAGACCAAGGGCCGGGCCTCGCTCCCGACTTCGCGCCGCATGCGTTCGAAACATTCAGCCGGGCGGAAGGCTCACGCTCACGGCTGCACGGCGGTGCGGGCCTCGGCCTCTCCGTGGTGCGCGCCATAGCGGAGGCGCATCACGGCCGCGCGCAATACAGAGCCTCCGCGGCGGGCGGCGCGATCTTCGAGATCGTTCTGCCGCTCGTCCGGGAGCGCGATCACATCGGCGGCGAACCGCCAGCCGAATGACGGCGCCCGCCACGAAACTGATCGAACGAGCATGGACTATCGAATGACCGGCGCGCCCGCAATGGACCGGCCCGACAACGATTACGAGAAAGTCGCCGCAACGCATGTGTCTCTGCGCCGCGTTCTCGAGCTGTTCGGGCCTTACCGCGCCAAGATCGCTATTGTCGCCTCCCTGATGCTCCTCGGCGCATGCGCGGACATGTCGTCGCCTTTTCTCCTGCGCGCAATCATAGACGAGGCTCTGCCTTATTCCGATCTGCATCAGCTCGTCGGCTGGTGGCCGGCCTGCTGTTCGTCGTTGTCCTGTCGACCGGGCGCGGCGGCTTCGATATCGTCAAGGTGAGCGACAGATGCGGGGTCGGCGCCGTCGCCGACTTCGACTTGGCGCAGAAGGCCGAAGGCGTCGTTGGCGTCGAACACATTGGTGACTCCTACGTCGTCGCGCGCCCGGCGTCGATCGTGGCCAGCGGAAAGGCGAGGCGGAAGGTCGCGCCGCCACCCGGCGTGTCCTCGATCCAGATGCGGCCGCCATGGATGGTCATCAGCTCCCGAGCGATGGCCAGCCCCAGCCCCGTGCCCGGCGCCATCGTCGTCTTGCGCCAGAAGGGCTCGAAGACGAACTCGCGATCCATCGCCGCGACGCCCTCGCCATGATCGGCGACGGCGACGGACGGCCCGGCGTCTACCGTCACCGCGATCATGCCGCCGGAAGGCTCCGCGCGCAGCGCATTGTCAATGACATTGGAGAGAACGGACTCGATCGCCATGCGATCGCCATGGATCGCCACAGTCCCGGCGGGGGCCACGAAATCGATCTGCCGATTGCTGCGATAGGCGAGAAGCAGGGCATCCGACACGATGGCCCTCGCCGTCTCGACGAGGTCGAGCTCCTCGAAGGCGTCCTCGGCGCGCGCGCCGATACGGGAGATTGCGAGCAATTGCTCGACGATGTTGCGGATGCGGCGCGCATCGCGCTTGAGGTCGGTTTTCAGCGTCGGCTCCTCCGGCGCGTCGAGCCGCGCGCTCAATATCGCGACCGGCGTGCGCAGCTCATGCGCGGCGTTGGCGGTGAAGCGGCGCAAAGTCATGGCGCCGTCGTCGAGACGCGCCAGCGTCTCATTGGTCGTTCGCACGAGCGGCGCCAGCTCGTCGGGATAATTGCGTTCAGGCAGACGCTGATGCAGCGAGTTCAGATCGATGCCGGTCAGGCCCGCCGTGAATTCGCGGATCGGCCGCAGCTCGCGTCTGACCGCGAGCCACATGACGGGAACCGACAGCACGAGCGGCGTGACGAGATAATAGATATGACCCCAGGATTGTTTGAGGAACCCGATCACGAGATCGGTCCAATGGCCCTTGTAGCCATAGACGACGACTTGAAGCCGGCCCATCGGCGTTTCGCCATCCTCCATAACGGCCCTGCCGTCGCGACCCGGGAGCGTGAATTCGATCCAATGGGGCTTATAGGGCAGCAGCGCGGAAAAGCTGCGGGCGAGCTCCGGCGACGAGCCGGATGCGACCAGCTCCTTCTCCGGATCGAACACCGCGAAGCGCAAGCCGGGATTGCGCTCGATCTCTCGTTGCAAAGCGGCGGAGGCCTCGATGCGAACGAAGCCGCCCTCGTCTCGCGTCAGCGATGCGATCACGAGTTCGCGCGCGCGCATGATGGCGTAGAATTTGAGCGCGTCGTAGCTGAATCCAACCACGCCGTAATGATCGAGGAAGATGGAGACGAACCAGCCGATCGCGAAGGCCGATATCTGCGTGACGACGAGCGTTCGCAAGAGCCGGGTCGACAGCGACCAGCGCCTCATCGTCCCGCCGCCTCCGTGAGCATATAGCCGATGCCGCGCGCGGTCAGGATCGCCACATCGGCGCCGGCCGAGCCGAGGCGCTGGCGCAGGCGCGAGACCAGCGTGTCGATCGCATTGGCCTGCACATCGTCGCCGGTGCTGAACACCTCGTCGAGCAGCACGTCGCGCGTCACGACGCGGTCGGCGCGCCGGACCAGCGCTTCGAGAAGCGTGAGCTCGCGACGCCGCAAGGCGAATGGCTTCCCTCCGATGGTGACGCCCCGCGTCGCCGGATCGAATGACAACGCGCCGATGCGGATCGGCGGCAGCGAAGCGCTGCCGGGACGACGCAGGCAGGCGCGCACGCGAGCGATGAGCTCCTCGCCCTGAAAGGGCTTGGTCAGATAATCGTCGGCGCCGGCCTCGAGCCCCGAGACCTTGCTGGTGAGCGAATCGAGCGCGGTCAGCATCATCACCCGCGCGCCAGGACGCATGGCGCGGATGCGCGGAATCAACTCGGCGCCGTCGCCGTCGGGCAAGCGCCGGTCGAGCAGATTGAGGTCATAGGCGATCTGCCGGGTCGCCTCTTCCGCCTCGCGGATCGACGTCGCATGGTCGATCACGAAGCCTGCGCCTTTGAGCAGGGAGGAGAGGAGCCGCGACATGTCGGGCTCGTCCTCCACCAATAGGATCTTCACTGGACGCCGCTCCAGTCTGGTCTATCCCAGCCCCGTAACGGACGTAGCACGGCCGGAATGTTGCCGTAAAGTCACAGTCCGGCTGAAGATCACGGCGGGGCAATTTTGACAGACTGGTGATAGGAAGCCTCTCTACCGTTTCGGGAAATCGACAACGGAGACGAGACGACTGTGCAGCGGCTATTCCGAGGGAAGGAAAAAGGCGCGATGCTCGGGACGACGCTGCGCGCGCTCGCCTTCGGCACGCTCACCTTCGTCCTGCTGCTGCAGAACATCGTCGCAGCGGGGCAGGCCCATATGCGGCGCGCGGGCGTCGGCGCCACCGCCACGACGTCGCTCTCGAAGCTCTGCATGCCGGGCGCCGCCGGCGACGCGCAGCACGCCGATCACAAGGCCGCCTGCGTTCTTTGCTGCGGCGCGCAACAGAGTCCGTCGCCGCCGCCGCGCGAGACGGCGTCGAACCACCTCGCGCGGCGGATCGCCGTCTTTCTCGATCGCGCTCCCGAGAGCCCGCGCACGCCGTCCGCGCAGAGCGGATGGACGAGCTCCTGGTCCTCGCGCGCGCCGCCTGCTCGCCCCTGACCGATCGAAGGCGGCCCCGAGCCGCACATCCCCTCGGTTCGCGCGAGCGCGATGCGCCGCGCCTGGAGCTGTGACCATCATGTTTCCCACCACGCTATCGCGCGGCGTCTCCGCCTGCGCGCTCGGTATCGCACTTCTCTCGTCGGTCGCCTCGGCGCAGGAGGCTTTGCCCGTCATCGACATCGGCAGCGGCTCCAAGCCGACTCGCAGCACGGACGCCGCCGCGACGGATCCCGAAAAGCAGACGGGCTATGCGCGCTCGGCGAGCTTCGGCGCGACGAAGACCAACACGCCCTTCATCGACACTCCGGCCGCCGTCCAGGTCATACCGCATGAGCTGATCGCCGATCAGCAAGGTCTGAACACCATGGAGTTGGTCAAGAATGTCTCCGGCGTGCAGGCGACGGGACGCTATTTCGACTCCTATCTCATCCGCGGCTTCAAGACCGGCTACGGCGAGACCTATCGCAACGGGCTGAAGCTCGAAGCCGTGCTCGGCGGCGAGGAGGTGGCCTTCACCGACCGCGTCGAGATCGTGAAAGGGCCGAGCTCCATTCTCTATGGTCGCATCGAGCCCGGCGGCTTCGTCAATGTCGTCACCAAGCGTCCGCAGGAGGTTTTCAAGGCCGAAGCGAACGAGCAGTTCGGCAGCTGGGGGCTGTCGCGCACGAGCTTCGACGTGACCGGCCCCGTAGACGAGGCGAAGACCGTCCTCTATCGCCTGATGGGCGTCTATGACCATGCCGATTCCTTCGTGAATTTCGATCATCGCGACAATGGCGCGGTCGCGCTCTTTCTCACCTTCCGGCCGACGCAGAATTTCGAGTTCAATGTCCAGGTCGAGCATTATGAGAAGCGGCAAACCGGGCCATCCGGCGTCGGCGCCATTCCAGTCGATCTCCGCTACGACACGAGCGGAAATGCGCAGGTCATCCCCGGCTACAATGACCGGCCGCTCAATTTGGGACGAAACTTCTCGATCGGCGATCCGGGCCTGTGGAAAAATCAGCCCTATGTCGTTCGCCGAACGCTCATCGGCTACGACTGGACCTACAAGTTCGACGAGAAGTGGAAGATCACCAATCGTCTCCACTATTCTGGAAGCAATGATAGCGCTTACGGCTTCGAGACCTATGGCGGGTTCGACGGAACGACCATCTCCCGCGCCTTCTATGGCGAACGCAATTCCATCCAGATGCTGTCGACCAACCTCGATCTCTCCGGAGAGTTCGAGACCGGGCCAATCACCCATCGCCCTCTCGTCGGAATCGACTGGTTCTCGACCGAGAGGAACTCCAATGGCTCGGACAGCTATGGCTATCCGCTCAATATCTATGCGCCGGTCTATGGGGTCTATAATTCGAAACTCGCCTTCGACCGCTACATCACCGGATCGAACATGCTCTGGCGTGCAACCAACAGAGACTTCGGCGTCTATGCGCAGGATCAGATGTCGTTCTTCGACAATCGCATTCACCTGCTGCTCGGCGGACGATGGGACAAGGCGCAAGGCGGCGTCCCCAAGGACTATGGCGACGGCTGGGCGAGCTGTTATCCCTTCTGCACCGGATTTCCAGGAAACAACTATCAGGACAAGCCGAAACTCTCGCCCCGCGCCGCTGTGCTGTTCAAAGTCACGGACGATCTATCCATCTACGGCAGCTATGTCCGCTCCTTCGGCTCGAACAATGGCGCCTCGAGAGACGGCTCCGCCTTTCCGCCACAGGAGGGCCTGCAATGGGAGGTGGGCGTCAAGAAATTATGGCTCGACGGCAGAGTGACGACCAGCCTCGCCCTGTTCGATCTGCGCAAGAAGAACCTTCTCCAGCGCGACCCGTTCTTCCCCGGCCGCAGCATCGCGATCGGCGAGGTCGCGAGCCGCGGAATCGAGCTCGACATAGCGGGGCAGGTCACTGAAAATCTCAGCGTCATCGCCAGCTACACATTCGATTCCGTCAAGCTCACCAACGACAACAACAATGGCAATGCCGGCAAGCGCTACAATGGCGCCGCGCCGAATGTCGGCAACCTCTGGGCCAAATGGGACACCGCGCCGCATCAGTCCGAGGGCTTCGAGTTCGGCGGCGGGCTCTATGCGTCGGACGAGCGTTACGGCTCCAACGACAACACATGGAAGCTGCCCGGCTATGTCCGCTTGGACGCAATGGGCGCCTATCGGACAGAGATCGACGGGCACAAGGTGAAGTTCCAATTCAACATCAAGAATCTCACCGACCGCCACTATTTCGAATACAGCGACGGCTCTCAATACGCCTATTACGGCCAACCGCGCACCTTCATGGGCTCGGTCAATTTCCAATGGTGAGGGGCGAGCCCTCGCCGTGAAACGCATCGGCGCGCGTCCCGAGCGCGCGCCGATTTTTTCGTCGAACGTCTGGAGCGGCCGCCATGACGCGCACAATCTTCGTGTTCCTGCATCGCTGGACGGGACTAGCCCTGGCGAGCTTCCTGATCCTGGTCGGAGTCACGGGAAGCATTCTCGTCTTCCTGCCCGAATTGAATCACTGGCTGACGCCGAACCTCTATCCCGGCCGGATTGACGGAGCGGAACTCTCCGCCAGCGCGCTGCTGCGCCGCGCCGAGGAGCTCACGCCGCAGGCGCGCGCGACGCGCATCTTCTTCGCGGCGCCGGGAACCACGATCGTCTCCTTCGAGGCGAAGCCGGGCGCGGCGGAGGTCGACGCTCTCTATCTCGATCCAGTCAGCGGTGATGCGCTCGGCCGCGTGAAGCAAAAGGGCCTGCCGGAAAGCCTCGGCGATCTCCTGCCCTTCATCGACCGTCTGCACTGGTCGCTGGCGCTCGGCCCTTGGGGCGTGTGGCTGCTCGGCGTCGTCGCGCTCGTCTGGACCATCGACTGCTTCATCGCCTTCTATCTCACTTTGCCCGCCAATCTCCTGCGCCGGCGCGGCTTCCTCGCGCGGTGGAAGCCCGCCTGGCTCATCAAGCGCGGCGCCTCCTTCTATCGGCTCAATTTCGATCTGCATCGCGCGAGCGGATTATGGCTGTATCCGCTGCTGCTCGTTCTCGCTTGGTCGGGCGTGTGCTTCGATCTCAATGTCGTCTATTGCGGCGCCATGGGGCTCGTCTTCGATTTCGAGCCATCGATCTGGAAGCGCGATGCTCCGCCTATGGCGGACAGAGGCGAGCCGATGCCTTTCGAAGAGGCCGAGCGCATCGCACGCGATCTTATGGAGGAGCGCGCCGCGCGCGAAGGCTTCACGATCGACCGCCGCGTCGACTTCACTCTCGATCGCGAGACCGGTCTCTATGTCTATGGCGTTCACAGCAGCCGCGACGTCGGCGAGAAATATGGCGGAACGACGATCGCCATCGACGCCTATACAGGCGCCGTGCATGGCTTCCATGCTCCTACCGGCGGCAAGGGCGGCGACACGGCGACCGAATGGCTCCTGGAGCTGCATATGGCCAATGTGTTCGGCCTGCCCTATCGGATACTCGTTTGCGCCGCCGGCGTGGCGATCGCGCTCCTCTCCGTCACCGGCGTCGTGATCTGGCGGAAAAAGCGCGGAGCGCGTCGTCGATCGGGCGAACGATCCGGCGCGGTCGTCGCGAGAACCGAAGAGCTGCCGGAGTCGATGTGAGCATTCGAATTCGTGTTTGTTCGAGAGTCCGAAGATCGATCGTTGCGCGGCTGCGCGCGGTCGCGCCGCTCAGAGCCTCGCCGTGGCCCACTTTCGCCGCCTCGGTGCGGGACGCGAAAATCGATTTACGGTCGCAGCTCGAGGTGGTCGGCGTCTTCGACGCGGGCCACTCGGTAGCGGCGGTCCGAGCCCCGGCGTCGCGCGGCCGCGATCGACGCGGCCGGACGACCGTCCTCGAGGATGCTCCATGAGCCCATGAGCGGCGAGTGTCGTCGAAGCAGTCGGCGGGCGTCGGCGCGCCGCGCGCGTCATGTCGAAATCCACTTCTGTACGAAATGTCGCGGCGTAAATGTCAGTGAATGCGCCTATGGCGGCGCGCCGGCGGCTTCGCATGCCGCGCCTACTCGGCGGTCGTCGGCTCCGGCGACGCGCGGGTCGCGGCGCCGTGCCCGCGGAGTCCGCGCGCTTTCCTTTTCTTCCACCAGATATAGACGCCAGTGACCGACAGCATGGCGATAGCGAGGCCGAGCGCGCAGACGAAGATGCGATATGGAAGGCCGAGCACATTCGCCATGTGCAGCTCCGTCAGCCATGTGGTCAGCGTATTGCCCGTGCGCGCGCCCGAGGGCGGAGCAAAGCCCGACAACTCGCCGCCATGAGCGTCGAAATAGACCGATGTGCTCCCATATTTCTCGCCGATGTCGAGGCTGCTGTGCGCGCTGTAGCGATAGCGTCCCTCCTCGCGCTCCAAAGCGAGCGCGACCTGCCTGTCGACCGTGAAGCCTTTCGCTTTCGCCTGCTCGTCCATCAGCCGCGCGCCGATCGCCTGCGCCTCCCGCCACCCCAGCGGCTCGCGACCGGTGGAAGCGGATGGCGGCGCCGGCTGCGCCCAGATCGGCCGCTCGAAATCGAGCAGCAGCTCTGTCACGCTCATATAAAGGCCGTTCAAATTCATGAACACGCTGGACCAGGCGAAGACGAGCAGCGCCGCCCACAGCCACAAGCCGCCGGCGCGATGCAGATCGAAATTGACGCGATAGAAGGACGCGCCGGATTTCACGAGCCAGGACAGTCTCCAGCGCTGGAGAAAGCCGCGCTTGTGCGCTCCGCCCTGCGGCGGCAAAGTCAGATAGAAGCCGACGAAGCAATCGATCGTCCAGGCGAGCGCGACGAGGCCCAGAATCCAGCCGCCGAATTCGCCGAGCGCCAGCGCATAATGCAGACGATAGACGAAGGGCAGAATCGTGTTCGGCCCGTCGGGCAGCCCCTTGGTCCAGCGGCGGCCCAGCTCCTCGCCGGAGCCTTCGTCGAGGAAGAGCTGATTGAAGTCGAGCGGAGACGCGCCGGGGCGCGCCTCCATGCGAACGGTCGCTGAGCCCATTCCGTTGAAGAAGACGGATTGGACTTGCGCCTCCGGGACCAGCGCCTCGGCCCGCAGCGCGAGCGCGCCAGCGTCGCGCGCGACGCTCGCCCGCGCGCCGGGGAAGAGCCGCGGCGATAGCCATTGGTTCAGCTCCGGCAGAAAGGCGAGCAGCGCGCCGGTAAGGCCGACCAGGATCAGAAACCCGGCCATGGTCAGTCCGACCCAGCGATGCGCGAAGACGAAGAAGGGACGCCGCATCTTTTAGAACTCGACCTTGAGCGACCCGAGGACGGTGCGCGGCGCGCCGGGCATGGCGAAAGTCCAACTGTTGGAGCCGGCCCAATAGGTCCGATCGAACAGATTGTCGATATTGAGCTGCGCGGTGAGCTTCCGACCCGCGACCTCGAAGCTGTAGCTCCCCATCAAATTGAAGATCGCATAGCTCGGCAGAACATAGCTGTTGATCGTGTCGCCGTAACGATCGTCCAGCGCCACGGCTCCGCCGCCGAGCTTCAATCCCGCGAGATCGCCCTGGAATTCATAGGTGCTCCATAGGCTCCCGGAATTACGCGGGGCGAGGAACAGACGCTTGCCCGTGTTGCCGGCGCCGCCGTCCCAGCCGACGTCTTTGTTGATCTTCGCATAGCCGAGATAAGCGTAGGTGGCGATGATGCGCCAGCCGGGCAGCACTTCGCCAGAGAGGTCGAATTCCAAACCACGGCTCTCCGCCTCGCCGATCGTGCGCGAGAGCGTCGGATTTGTGGGGTCGGGAACGCCGATATTATTCTTCGTCAAATCGAAATAGGAGGCCGTCGCGGACAGTCGCCCGTCGAAGAGCTCCGTCTTGACGCCGCCCTCCCATTGCCGCGCGGTCTGCGCGGGAATCATGTTGCCAGTCGCGCCCCTGTAGAGGCTGTTGGAAACGCCGAAATTCTCGGTGTAGCTTCCATAGATCGAAAGCCATTGCATGGGACGCCACAAGACCCCCGCTCGGGGGCTGATGCGATTGTCCCGCGTCGAAACGAGCTGCGAGACATTGTTCATGCCGGTCGCGTCGTCGTAGCGAAACCCGCCGAGCAGGAAGATGTCGTAAGGCAGCTGCATCTGATCCTGAAAATAATACCCTTGCCAGGACTGCGTGAAGCTGATCCTCGACAGGAGCGCAGGATCGAGCGGAAACCTGTTCGGTAGATAGCTAGGCGAGAAAATGTTGAAGGCGGGAGCCGCCTGGCAACAGATCGTTCTCAGACTATCGTCGATATGGAAGTAGTCGTATCCGAACAAGACATTGTGCTTGACGCCGAATGTCTCGAACTTTCCAGCGAGATTGGCCGTCGTGTAGTAACGATCGGAGCGGCCGCCCGGCAAGGAGACGTTGAAGAAGCGATCGAGCGTTCCGGTGGCGTTTGCTTTGTCGAAGAAAAGGCTGTTGTTTTCTCCGAACCGCCAGAGCTCGCCAATGAACCGATGACGGAATGTCCAATTCTCGTCGAGATCGCGAGACCAATTGAAGCCAAAGAGATAGCGATCGCCCGTCGATCGGTTCGAATTGGGCTCCGCCACATAACGCGTGCGCGGAACAGGAGCCGTGCGATTGCCGATAGGCGGAATGCCGGGGTCGGCGGTGTCATTGAAGTGGGAATATTCGAATTCAGCCGTCACCTGTGTGCGGTTGTCGATGTTCCATCGCACCACAGGCGCGATGAAAATGCGGTCGTTGTGCAGAAAATCTCGGAACGAGCCGGCATTCTCATAGGCGACGTTGATTCGGTAGAGCACAGATTTGTCCGAGCTGATCGGCCCGGTGGCGTCGAGAGTCGTGCGATAGACGTCGAACGAGCCGATCTGCTGCTGGATCGCATAGCGGCGCTCTTCCAACGGCTGCTTGGTGACGACATTGACGATGCCGCCGGGCTCCGAACGTCCGTAGAGGATGGAGCCGGGCCCTTTCAGCACTTCCACGCGCTCCAGATTCGCCGTGTCGCGCTTGCTGGAGCCGCCGCCGAGCACGTCCGGAATCAGGAAACCATCGCGATAGATCGTGCCGTTCGAGAAGCCGCGAATGAGAAAAGCGTCCGATTGGCCCTGATTCCACGGAATCTGAATGACGCCTGAAACGTTCTGCAGCGCCTTCTCGATCCTCACGACCTGCTGGTCCTGCAGCACCGCCTGCGGAACCACATGAACACTGGCCGGCGTCTCCATGATCGGCGTGTCGGTCTTGGTGGCGGAGCTGGCGTTGGGGAGCCGATAGGCATTCTGGCCAGCAGCCCCTCCTGCGCCACCGACGACGCCGCGCGTCTCCGCCCCCACATCGATCGGCGGCAGCGACTCGGCCCCGGCGTCATTGCGCACGCCATTGTCCGCCTGCGCCAGAGTGATCAGCACCGAGCGGCCGTTATCGGCGAATCTGTAAGTGAGCGTGGTTCCCTCCAGCAGAGCGCGCAAGGCGTCCTGCATGGTGAATTGGCCGGACAATCCGCGCGTTCGCACACCGCGCGTCAGCCGCGCGTCATAGGAGAGCCGAAGATCGTTCTGATCCGCGAAGGCGGTGAGCGCTTCCGTGAGCGGGATTTGGTCGATGCGGTAGAATTTGACGGCGCCGGTCCGCTCCTGCGGAGCAATGGCGGCCTCGGCCGGACGGGAGGTCAATCCTGCGCCCGCCATCAAAAAGCCGACTGTCGCCGCCGCGATTGCCGAACCCATGTCGCTCTTCCCCTTCGGGGCCTTCGTCCTCGCCATTGCGCCGCCTTTTGAATTCATCGAGGGCGCGAAAATGCCCCCTCATTGGATTCAACGCGGTCGATCTGCGCCTCGGAACCATGCCGAAAAAAAGCCTCGAACTTTTTTCCGGGCGGGTGGAATTTCGGCGAGGGACGTCACTCGTGGAGCAGGATCAGATAATTCGACAAGCGATAGGCCGAGAGGCCGAGCGCGGTTTCGATATCGGCGAGGGCCTGCGTCGGATCATCCGTGCGATAGACGCCGGTCACGCGGCGCGCGCAAATCTCCCGGCGCAGGCAATAGACGACGCCATGACGATAGCGGCCGAGCAGGGCGAGCACATCGCCGAGCGCCTCGTCCTCGACGATCAGCCTGCCGCGCCGCCAGGCGGTGAGCTTCGCCACATTCGCGGCGGCCGGCGCGCTCGCGGAAGAGCCGCGCAGGAAGCTCGTCTCCTGCCCTTCCCGCGCGACGACCTCCGCGCCGCCGCTGGCCACGGAAACGCTGTGCTCCGTGACCGTCACACGCGCGCCATTCTCGTCGAGGGCGACGTCGAAGGACGTGCCGAGCGCTGTCGCCGAGCCGCCGGCGGCCTCCACGACGAAAGGCCTCGACGCATCCGGCGCCACATCGAACCATGCCTCCCCGCGCAGCAGCGTGAGGCGACGACGCGCCGGCGTGAAGTGGAGCGCGATCGCCGAGCGCGCGCCGAGCTCGACATGCGATCCGTCGCCGAGCGTCACGCGACGCGTTTCGCCGGCGCCAGTGGAATAGTCGGCGACAAAGGGAATGGAGAGATCGCCGAGCAGCAAGGCGAGAGCCACGGCGGCTGCGGCGGCGGCCACGACCGGGCGGCCCCTGCGCCTCGCCGACGCTCGCTTCGCAGGGTGGCGCAGGCTCAGCCTTGCGAACTCGGCGGATAATCCCTCGGCCTCGCGGAACGCCGCCGCATGCGCGGTATCGGCAGCGAGCCAGGCGTCGAGCGCCTCCTGCTCCTTGCGCGTCAGCGGTCCTTCCTTCTTTCGAAGGACCCAGTCCACCGCAATGTCGTGCGGATCTTCCGGCGTGTCGCTGTCGAAGCTCATGCGCGTCGCCGCCTGATCGGCATGGACAGTGATTGCGGGAATGACGCCGCGGCGCGCCGCCAGGCCCCGCTCCTGATCGCTTTGCCCGCGCCCTCTATAGAGCACAACGCGCTGGATGGAAAAAACGGAACCTCCCGATGTGACAGCATGTTCAGCGCGCCGCCTCGCGGCAGCGGCGAAAGGCGAGGCGGATATGCCGCCGCGCCATGCTGTCGGAAATGCCGAGCCGCGCGGCGGCCTCCTTCACGGGCAGATTTTCCTGCATAACGAGGACAAAGACCTCCCGACAGCGGGGTGGAAGCGTTTCGATCGTCGCGATCAAAAGCCGCGATCTGTCGCTCTCCTCGCTCGACGCTCCGGGCGAGGCCTCGGCCGAAGGCGTCTCCGGCAGCTCTTCCTTGAATTCGAGATATTTCGCCTCGGTAACGCGCCGCCGCGCGAGATCCCGCGCGAGGTTTGTCGCGATCGTATGGAGAAACGCCTCTGGATCGGGCATGGCCTCGAGCCCGCCACGGCGCAGAGCGCGGATGAAGGTCTCCTGCAACAGGTCCGGCGCGTCGTTCGCGCCCGCTTTGCCGCGCAGGTAGACGAGAAGCTGACGACCGTGACGCTTGAATAGCGCGCCCACGGAGCGCCGCAATGCAGAATCGAGCATTTTGCACCGGCGAGGGCTGATCGAGATCGCAAAAAGCCCGAGCGGCGGTCCCGGCAGGGAGATCGCTACGCCTCTAGGGCTGGCGGCAATGGGATCGAGAAAAAGAGTGGCGGAGCGCGCTGCGACCACGAGCTGGTCCAGCCGGCCGGCGATGACGGCTGCGCCATCCCATACGCGTCGCCCAGACCGATCTCGACGGCCCGGAACGAGGGAGCGGCGCCGATCGGAAGGACCGAGAGAAAGCCGGTCGGACCATCGATCTGGCCGGCCCGGCACGGGATGCAGCAGGAGCAAGAAAAATGCGGCGCTGGGGAATGGCGATGGCCATCGCCGGGCGTTGCGCAATCGCCGGCCTCTGCAGCGGCGAGCCCCGGTTCGACAGCGGACAAAGCCGCGGCCGCCATGCCGGGCAAGACGAGAGCCCAAGCCAAGAGGCCCACGATCAATAGGCGGGCTATTCCCCTCGGCCAGAGCGCGAACTTGTCCATTCTGCATACGGAACCCCCGTATGCCGGCCAGTGTCAAGCGCGGGGGCCAACGAGCCAGCGAAACCCGTTCCCTGTTGCAGAAGCGCAACAGAGCCGAAGGCGAGACCAAGCGGACCCTCCGCCGAGGAACCAGCCGACGCCGAGCGCGCCAGAGCCCGGAATGTCGACTATCGGCATGGCCGGACGTCGGTCCTGCGGGCGAGGCGCGGCTGCAACGGGTCGAGTTCCCCCTTCGCCATCGGGAAGGGGGAACTCGCGCCAGGAGCGGCCGTTCGTCACGGGCGACTGTAGAGTCCGCTTCCCCAGGTCTTGCGGACGTTCACCGCAGGCGGATCGGCGGGATTCTGAGCTGAGCCGCGGCTGCTTTCAAAATCGCTCTCTCGGCCAGCGGTCCGAGGGGCCGCGCGCAAGATGATCGGTAAAATGTCTGACGATCGCGTGGGCTCCATGCCAGCCGGGCGAGCTGCTGGAAAAGCCGCTCGATCAGGATTTTGCCGCCATTGCGAGACGTGAAGCAAATCCGAACAGCGCGGCGAAGGCGAGCGCAGCGCCGGCGATCAGAGATTCCCTATCGGTGGCGCTGTTCGAGCCCCGCGTCTTCTCCTCCATCGCATAACCTTCGACCTTGGACGGCTCCGATGCGGAAGGCGCGACAGGTGAGGGAGACGAAGCGGATGCGGCCGCGGGCTGCGCGGGCTTTCGAGCTGGCGCGGGATACCCGGCCGCCACGGCCGCGGCGACGAGCGACGGCGCGGGGGCCGGCTGCGCAATAGCGCGTTCCATCGCCCGCTTGTCCTGCGCCTCGGCGAGGGCGACGATCTCAGGCGACGAGCATGTGTCGCGGTCGCAGGCGACGCCGGCCTCCGCGATCACCTCCTGGTTCACGCGCTGGAGCTCCGCGATCGTCAGCGCATCGGCCTTCCAATAGCCTTTGTTGACGGCGACGAGCATCCGATCGACCAGCGCTTGATAAGCGAGCAGATTGCCGGCCGCGCGAAACTTCTCCTTTATATCGAGATGATTGCGGTCGGCCACCCAGGTCTCGTACATCTCCTGCCATTTCGCGTCGCCGATCGCTTCCGGCGTCAGCACCTGCCAGCCCCAGAGATTTTCGACGACATAATTGACGAAGCGGGCGCCGGCGTAGCCCTCCTTCATCATCGCCTCGATCCATTTCGGATTGAGGTAGCGCGCGCGCATCTCGCGGCCGATGTAGCGCTCCAGCGTCACCGTCGTCGGCTTCACCGGATTGGACATGTCGGTGACGAAGACATCTGGCGTCGCGCCATTGACGACGCGCGCCGCCATCGCCGTGCCGCCGAGGTACTGATAGAAGTCGTCGCCGTCGAGCGCGGCGTAGACATTCGACGAGCGGCTGTGCACGACGGCCTGCACGCCGGAGAGCCCGCGCTTCAAAAGATCGACGCCGAGGCCCGGACGGTCCTGAAGATCGTCGCCCCACAGGCCCTGACCATAGGCGTGATGCATGCGCATGAAATAGACGCCGGAGAGCTTGGCGTCGGCGTCCTTGCCGTTTCCATAGGTGTTGGAGAGCGGCGTCGCCTTATCGAGATTCGTGCCATAGGCGCCGGACGGCACGGTGAACATGCGCACGCGGGCGAGCTGCTGCGCGCGCTCGGGCGCAAGGCCATCCCGAACCAGCTCGGCGGCTGCGGCGAGCGAATTATTGCGCATGGCGTTGTCCGCCTCCTCCTGCCGCTGCGCGATGGTCACGGCCTCGTCGAGACGTTTCATCACTTGCGAGAAAAGATCGCGATAGAGGCCCGAAGGAATAATCGTCACATCGACGCGCGGACGCCCGAGCTCCTCGCGCGTGATCGCCTCGACGCCGATGACCCGGCCGCGCGCGTCCCACTGCGGACGCACGCCCATCAGCGCCATGATCTGCGCCTCCATCACGCCCTCGTGGCGATTGGTCTCGACTCCCCAGAGATTGAAGGCGAGCTTTTGCGGAAGCTCGCCTTTCCGCTTCTGGAAATCGGCGACGAAATCCTCGGCGAGCTTGCGGCCCATCGCCCAGGTCGCCTGGCTCGGCAACCGCGCGGGATCGAAGCCGTAGAGATTGCGTCCCGTGGGAAGAGCGGAAGGATTGCGCACAGGGTCATTGCCGGGACCGGCGGCGACATAGCCGCCCGCAAGTCCTCTCATGAGCGCGCCGAGCTCGTCTTCCGCCGAGCGGTCGATCGAGGCGACGATCTCCGTCGCGCGCGCCTTGCGCTCGGCGTCGGAGAGCTGCGCGTCGACGGCGAGGATCGCATCCGCGGTCGATTCCTTCAGCTTCTGCTCCGGCGCGACGCCGAATGTGTGCAGGCCGAAAGGCGTCGCCTTCTCCTGAACCTCCTGGAGATAGTCGTCGAGACGCTCCAGCTTCTCGGCGTCCTCGAAGGAGTCGAGGCCGACATCCTTGTCGATCCCCTGCGCGCGCACTTTCGATCGCAGCTCGACGTGAAAGCCTTCTGCGAGCTGCGGGCTCTTCTCCTTCGCCTGGCGGAGATTGGAGATCAGCTCCTTCAGCTCGCGCAGCTGCGGATGCAGCGAGGCGCGATCGAGCGGCGGCGTCAAATGACTGATCATCGCCGCCATGCCGCGACGCTTGGCCTGCAAGGCCTCGCCGATATTGTCGACGATATAGGGGTAGAGCTGTGGAACCGCGCCCATGAACAATTCGCCCGGATCGCCGGACGTGAAGCCGACCTCCTTGCCATTGTGCCACTCGTGCGTCGCATGCGTTCCCAGATGAATCATAGCATGGACGTCGACAGTCTTTTGGAGCCAGAGATAGAAGGCGAGATATTGATGGCTCGGCGGCAGGGCCACATCATGATAGAGTTTTTCCGGGTCCTGCTCCCAGGCGCGCGTCGGCTGCGGCGCGAGCAGCAGCTTGCCGAATCGCTGCGTCGGAAAGACGAAATAGGCTTCGCCCTTCTCGTCGCGCCACACCATGATGCTCGATTTTTCCGGCTCGCCCCATTTCTCCAGCATGAAGGCGCGCGTCGCCTCCGGGACCTCGCGGTCGAACCATTCGCGATAGGTCTTTACCGGCAGCAAAGAGATCGAGCCATCGACGAGGCCCTGGCGGACGCGCTCTTCGATCGTTCCAGAGTTCCAGCCATTGATATTGCCGCCGCGCTCGCGAATGAGCGTGAACAGCTCTTCGTCGCTCTGCGGCGCGCCGGTAAGATCGTAGCCCTCTGACTTCAGCCGCTCGAGGATCGTGCGCAGCGACTTCGGCAGCACATTGAGATAGGAGGCGCCGATATTCTCCTTGCCGGGCGGATAATTGTAATAGATCAGCGCGACGCGCTTCTCCTTCGCCGGCGTCTCGCGCAGAGCGACGAAGCGCGCCAGCCGTTCCGCGGCGCGCTCCACGCGCTCCGCGATCGGCGTCTCGCGCACGCCTTCGAGCCCGGTGTCGGCGTCGACGAACGGTTCCTTGGAGGCGACGACGACCGGCGCGACGAGACCCGCGAGCTCGGCGAGGCTCACCTGCCACCCACGCTCCATGATATCGAGCCCCTGCTTAGAGTTCTCCCATTGCGCGCGGCTCTGCGTGTTGAGCGTGATGAGGTTGACGCCGGGCGCATTCAGTTCACGCAGCAGCGGAGCGATCGTCTCTGGATTGACGCCGATCTTGAGCGCGAGCGCGCCGAGGGCCGCGATCGCCGGCTCGCCATTCTCGTCGAATGCGAATTTGCGCAGCGCCTGATCATTGGGATAGCCGAAGAAAGGAATGACATTATAGCCGCGCCGCTCGAGCGCGGCGGCCAGCGCCACCACCGTCGCCGTCTGCCCCGAGAGGGCGTTGCTGCGGTAGAACAGGACGCCGATCCACGGCCGATCTTCGCGTAGACGCGGATAGGCTTTCTTGAAATCGGCGAAGGAGCCGAAGATGCGCCCGCTCGACAGCTCCAGCGCGCCGAACTCGGCCAGCGCCATGGGCGGCGGCGGCGCGACGGAGAGACCAGCGTGGCGCGAAAGCGCGGCGAGCGTCATCCCCACGACATTGTCGACGCCTCCGGCAGCCATGTAGGCGGCGAGCGTCTCATCGCGTTTCAGGCCGAGGCCCGCGACCTGCGCGTCCCAACTGGTTCCGACCGCGAAGACTTTTCCGCCATTCCTCTCGATTTCAGGAATCTCCGAGGCGATGGCCCGCGCGAGCGTCATGCCGACGGCGTTGACGAGAATGATGCGTGAGCGACGCAGACTCGCGCGATCGACGGCGGCGAAATCCTTTGCAGGAATGACATGCGACTCGACCTCGGCGAGCGCGGGATCGGCGCGCAGGCGACGGATCGCTTCGATGGCGGTGACGGAATCTATGTCGCCGAGCATCAGCGAGAGCTCGATCCGCTCCGCTCTCGCGCCGCATGGAGCGACGGCGATCAGCACGAAAATAGCTGCGAGCAACGCCCGCGCGATGTCAATCAGGAACATAGACGACGCGTCCGTCCTTGAGGCGGAAGGCCGCGCCGAGTCGCTCGCCCTCGCCGCCGAGCTTCTTATCCGTGACCTTCTGGACCTTGATCTGCGAGCCCTCGCGAGTAATGACCTCGAGACTGCCGTCCGACCCCTTGCGCGTCATCGTGACTTTGGCATTGGGGTCGAGCAGATCCATCATATTGTAGGCCATGAAGAGCGCGATCATCATGGAAACGATAAACACGACGCTGGCGTCGAAAAGATTTGCGACGCCAGCGATCGGATCCTCGAGCGGCGCGTCGCCGTCAAACCGCCGTCGGCGTCGCAGATAGCGCATCGATTTCCTCCGCCTGCGTCGGCTCGGCGACCGGCGGCGCGCCATTGCGCGCGCCGATCTCGGTGATGAACTCCATCTCGCGAATTTCGGCGCGCGCCCAATTCTCCCGCACCAGCGCGATGAGATAGGCGACGACGCCGCAGGCGAGACCGACGACCGTGGCGGTGAAAGCCGTCACCATGCTTCCCGCCATCTTCGGCACATTGCCCTCGGCCAAGGAGGCGAGCGACACGCCCATTGGAATGAGCGTGCCCATCAGTCCGAGCGCCGGTCCGACCTTGATGACGAAGCGAACGCGATCGAGGCGCCGGCTGGCGGAAAGCTCCGCCGCCTGCAACATGCGTTCGAGCCTCGCATCGACGTGATCGTCGGGACGGGCGAGCTCCGCCGCGAGACGCTGGCGATAGGCTTCGAGTTCCGGCGAGCCGCCCTTGTGGCGCAGCAGCGCATCTGCGGCGAGCGTCCCCAGAAGCCATAATGTGTAGAGGCAGAGCATCGACACGATGGCGATGACCGGCAGATAGAGACCGGACGAAACTGTGTAGAGAAACCTCTCTAGGACTTGGACGGCCTCCACTCCTCTCCCCCCATCGATCGAGCGCTTCGCCCTTCTTTGCGCTTATGGGCGCGTCACGAAATATGCACTTTAATTCTCTTCATCTTATCGTCGGCTTGTCAAGCCGGCGCTCGCAGCGGGCCAGAGGCGCGAGTTTATGAGATTAGATCAAATAGTTGTGCGGCCTGTTACATTTCTGCAACAGGAACGGAAAATCCGTCTCGGCTGCCGGAGCGGCTATTTCCACGCATTCGTTTGTATGAACATTTACCTAAAATATAAGCGCCCTCGCACATCCGCAGCGGATGGAGAGGAAGGTCGAGGTGGGGGCCTCAAATGTTCGATCGGAGCGGTTTGGTGGCGAACGCCAGCCTGGTCGTTTTCACTTTGCTTTCGACGCAGACGCGCGCGCAGGAGGCGCTGCCGGAAATCGAGATCGCGGTCGACGCCGCGACGAAGACGCCCGTCGCGAAGGAGAAGGCTCCGGCGAGCGTCACCGTCATCACCGGCGAGCAGATCGAGAAGGGCGTCTCCGGCCGCATCGGCGACATTCTGAAGACGACGCCCGGCATTTATATGCGAGGAAGCGCCTACGATCTCACACGGCCGGGCAATTCCGTCGGCACACTGACGATGCGCGGCATACCGGGCGCGTCACGCACGATGATGCTCGTCGACGGCGTGCCGCTGAACTCTCCTTATGCTGCAACAATCGACTATTCGACGATCCCGACGACCGGCATCGATCGCATCGAGGTCGTTCCCGGCGCCTTCTCGTCACTCTATGGCACAAACGCCATGGGCGGCCTCATCAGCATCACGACCAAGAAGCCGGAGAAGCGCGAATTCGGCTTCACGACCGCCGTCGGCGGCTTCGCGACTGGAAATCAAGTGACGGGCGACTCGCTCACCGAGCGCGTCACCGCTTATTATCGCGATCGCTACGAGAACGGCCTCGGCGTGTCGCTGAACTTCAGCGGCTCGAACAGCGCCGGCTATGGCGACGAATTCGCGACCAAAGCCGCGACGACGACGAGCCCTGGCGCCGCTTCCGTCGTTCCTGTCTGCTGCTTGCAGATGATCCCGACGTCTTCGGGCGGCGTGACCACGCTGCTCGGCAATCGCGGCGAAAGGCCGTGGAACACCTATAATGTCCGCGGCCAGCTCTATTATGACGTGGACGAGCACACGAAGCTGACTGCCGGAACGTCCTTCGGCCACAGCTACAATGGCTATTCCGCGCCAACGAGCGCCGCGCTCAACGGAGCCGGTTTTCCAGTCTACAATGGCTGGGTCTCCTTTCTCGATCAGTCCGGCGGGCTGCGACGCATCAATCTCAGCGACACATCGGCGAACGCCTTTCTGAGCTTCACGCCGGCCGGCGAATGGACGTCGCGCACCTTTCTTCGCGGCGAAGCGAAGATCGGCGATGTCACGATCAAGGCGGGCGTCAATTACACGGTCGGCGACGCCTGGTTCGTGAGCCCCGTTGCGCGATCGGTCCTGCTCGCTGCGCCGACTGGGATTTGGATCGGCGGCCCCGGAACCTATTCGCCCGCGCAGCAAGAGCGGATGATCGGCAATCTCCAGGCGGACATTCCGATCGTCCAATCGAATCTCTTGACGATCGGCATGCAATATCAGCGCGAGCGCTTCGACCGCGACGTCAGCGATCTCGCCGATCACAAGGACCCCTACAGCAAGACCGGCGCAGTGAGCTATTCGACGCATGGACGCTCGAGCACGCTCGCCTTCTTCGCCCAAGACAAATTCGACGTGACCGACTGGCTGACCGTCTATGTCGGCGGCCGCTACGACAACTGGCGGACGAGCGGAAGCACATGGCAGACGAGAAGCCCCGTCCAGTCCTCGCTGCCGTTATTCTCCAACATTTATCCAGATCGCGGAGCGGAGGCCTTTTCGCCTAAGGCATCCGCAGTGCTCACCTTCGAGCAGCTGACGCTGCGCGCCTCCGTAGGCCGGGCCTTCAACACGCCGCAGCTCTTTCAAATGTATACGCGCTCGCAGACGACGCTGACCAATTACACCGACGGCGATCCCAATCTTCGCCCCGAGAAGGTCACGTCCTGGGAAATCGGCTTCGACTATCGCTTCGCGGAGACCGGCACGCGCGTCCGCGCGACCTATTACGAAAATCAGCTCTATGACCTCATCTACACTTACGCGACCGCGCTTCCGGGAGGCGTGACACAAAATTCGCGGACCAATGCGGGCCGAGCGCGTGTGAAAGGCGTGGAAGCCGGAATCGAGCAGGCCCTCGGCTTCATCGCCGAGGGTCTGACGGGCTTCGCCAATGTCACCCACAATGATTCGCTGATGGTGCGCAATTTCGCCCAGCCCGCGAGCGTCGGCTCGCGCCTCACCTTCACGCCGGAATGGATGGTGAATTGGGGCCTCGCTTATTCCGCGGGGCCGTGGTCGGCCGAACTGAACGGCCGCTACACCTCCAAAGTCTATTCGGACGATCAGAACCGCGATACCTTCTATGGAATTCCGACGGCATATGATCCATTCTTCACGATGGACACAAAAGTCTCCTACGCCTTCTCGGAAAACCTAAAAGCGAGCATCATCGTCACCAATCTCCTCGATAAGGAATATTATCAATTCTATCTGCAACCTCGCCGTGCAGTTTTCGGAGAGATCGCCTATCACTTTTGACGAAGAAGCGCGATCCTCACGGACGCCGCGCTCGTCATGTTCGATAAGATGCTCGGCGGCGTGTTCCGCCGCGCGGATCGTGTCTACAAAGAAAATCTCATACGTCGAGCGAAAGCTGTCGATGCGTCGGCGTCGCTGTCGCTCATTTTTCAGGAGCAAAGGGCGTTGACATGCCCCTGAAAAACCCCACCAGCATCGATTAGAGTCCGGCCGATTGCAGGACGGACGCGGCCGGCGCGAAGGTGGCGGACCTCGCGCGCAAATACGCGGTTTCGGAGACGACGCTCGACAATTGAAAGGCCAAGTTCGGCGGCATGGACGTTCCCGAGGCCAAGCGGTTTGAAGGCGCTGGAGGTGGAAAACGCGCGTCTGAAGAAGCTCTCGGCCGATCAGATGCTCGATGCGGCGGCGCTTCGGGAGCTCTTGTCAAAAATGGTAGGGCCCGCCTCGAGCGCGAAGCCGTCGCGCACCGTCAGGCCGTCATGGGCCTGTCGGAACGTCGAGCCTGCCGGATCGTCGCGATCGATCGCAAGACGGCGCGCTACACGTCGAAGCGCCCGGCCGACGCCCGAGCTTCGCGATCTCGCCAATGCGCGTCGGCGCTTCGGCTTACCGGCGTAAGCGGTGCGAGCGTCCCACCTCGAAAAAGTTTGAGCGCCGCGCGATCCTCTTCAAGTGATTTGGTCATGAGGAGGGTTGGGCGATGGATCATTCCATGCTTGATGCCATGCATGAAGGCAGGACTTATCAACGGGTGGAGCTGATCACCGGCGGCCGGCGCCGGCGCAGTTGGACGTCCGAGGAAAAAGCCAGGATCGTCGCGGAAAGCGCGGAGCCGAACGCCAACATTTCGGACGTCGCTCGGCGCAATGGCGTAAGCCGTGGACTGCTGACCGTCTGGCGTCGGCAGGCCTGGGAGGCGCGAAGCACGTCCGAGCATGAATCGCTGTTCGCTGCGGTGCGCGTGAGATGTGTCGAGGAGCGCCCGCAGAATGCGGCCGCAATCGTCGAGGAGCGAGATGCGGTCTCTGTCGTGTCATGTACGATCGAGGTCTCGATGGCCGATGCGACGGTCCGTGTGCCGATGGGCGCGGACAGCGCGACGGTCAACGCAGTGATTTCGGCGCTGCGTCGTTCGCGATGATCTCCGTCGGCGCGCAGCGACGTGTGTTCGTATCGACGCGGCCGGTCGATTTCCGCAAAGGTGTGCATGGACTCGTCGCACTGGTGGCGGAGGATTTAAGATGCAATCCTTACAGTGGTGACGTGTATGTGTTCCGCGCCAAGCGCAAGGACCGCTTGAAGTTTTTGCTATTCGACGGCTCGGGAACAGTTCTGGCGACGAAATGGCTGGAGGATAGCGGCTTCGCCTGGCCGCCAGCACAAGACGGTGTGGTGTCTCTGACGCCGACGCAGTTCGCGATGTTGTTCGACGGCTTCTCCGAATGGTCGCGCATGACGCCGAAGGCGGTGAAGAGGCCGAACAAGACTGCGTGATATTGCTGTATTCGCTGGAGCGTCAGCGAGCGCGGTGGTACATTCATGTCATGGCGCTTCGCTCCACGCCCCTTCCATCGGACCCGGCTCTGCTGACGGAGCTGGCGCTCGCGCTCGAAGCGGAAAACGAGACGCTGAAGACGACGATCGTGACGCTGAAAGCCCTGATTTTCGGCGCGCGCTCCGAGCGCTTGTCCAGGCTGGGCGCCGAACAGCTCGCGCTCGACCTTTCGGATAATCGAGACGAAGAGACGCGGAAGACGGCGGCGACGAACGACGACATTCCGGCGTCCGAGGAAGCCGCGAAGAAGCCGTGCAAAAAGGCCGGGCGCAATATCGGGAAGCTGCCCGAGCACCTTCCCCGCTGCGAGCGCGTCATAGAACCGACGACAACGCGGTGTCCCTGCTGCAAAGGACGGATGCATCGCATCGGCGAGGATGTGAGCGAAGTGCTCGACCGTGTGCCGGCCGTGCTGCGCGTCTTGCGCACGATCCGTCCCAAATATGCATGCCGGGCTTGCGAAAGCGCGGTCGTGCAGGCGCCGGCGCCGGCGCAGTTGATCGAAGGCGGCATGGTCTCGACGACGCTCGTCGCTCATATCGCTGTCGCCAAATATGGCTGGCTCTCGACCCTCTATCGTCAGACCGCCATCCTCGCCGGCCTGGGCGTCGTCCTCGATCGGCAGACGCTGGCGCGCTGGATGAAGCAGACGGCCTGGATGCTGAAGGGGCTCTACGATCTGCAATTGGAGGTGATGCATCGCTATCCGCGGCTCTTCTGCGACGAGACGCCGATGCCTGTGCTCGCGTCCGGACATGTGAAGCTCCGACAGTTCTGGGCGCATGCGACCGATGACCGCCCCTGGGCGGGACCGGCTCCGCCGGCCGTCGCCTATGTGTTCGCGGACGGCCGCAGCAAGAAGGAGATCGCGTCGCAGCTTTCCGGCTTTACCGGAATCTTGCAGGTCGACGGCTACGCCGCCTACAAGGCGCTGGTCAAGGACTCGGGCGCCGAAAGCCGCGTCACACTCGCTTTCTGCCTCGCGCATGCGCGCCGCAAGTTCGTCGCGGTGTTCAAAACGACGAACTCGCCATTCGCCAAAGAGGTCATCGAGACGATCGCGCTGGTCTATGCGATCGAGAAGCGCATTCGCGGCAAAAGCGCCGATGAGCGGCGCGCGGTTCGGCAGGCCGAGACAAAGCCGATCATGGAGGCGCTCCACGCCCGCTTGATCGCCGTGCGCGACGGGCTGTCGCAAATCTCGCCGCTGATCAAGGCGATAAACTATACGCTCGCGCATTGGAGCGGATTGACGCGCTTTCATGACGATGGCCGCATCGAGCCGGACACCAATATCGTGGAGCGCCCCATTCGATCGATCGCGATCGGCAAGCGCAACTCGCTTTTCGCCGGCGACAATGGCGGCGCCGAAACATGGGCGATCCTATCGACGCTGATTCAGACGGCGCGGCTCAATGGCGTCGATCCAGAGACATGGCTCGCGGATGTGCTGGAGCGCATGGTCTCCGGCGCGACCACCAACAATCGGCTCGCCGAGCTTCTCGTGTGGAACTGGAAAGCTGCGCGTGACCAGGCCGAAGCGGCGGCATGATCCGCCATCAACGCAACAGGCTCGGCTCGCTCGCCGTCTCCGCGTCCCTCGTATCGGAGCAGATCGACTCTTTGATCAGCCGCTCCGTCGTCTGCTCGAAATAGATCCAAAGGTCCGTGTGCAGATCGGAAAATTGCCGCCACACGACGGCGTCGAAAAAGCGCCGCGGCACCCTCACCATGATCGTCGTGCGGCGTTGCCGCGAATAGCGGAATGGGCGCACGCCGTAGCGTCGGCATAGAGCGACAAACAAGCGCACCGACCATTCGTCCGGGAGGCTGAACTTCATCTCGACGGGAGGATCGCTGCGCGCCGCCTCATCGAGCTTCGCCCTCAGCCGATCGGCCGCCGCGCTGGCCGCCTCGCGCTCTCCCGCGCTCGTCGCGCCGAAATGCAGCGCCTCCACCTTCCGCAACCGCTCTCGAAGCTGGTCCTCGATCGTCATCGGCGTCGCTCCTCAAAAGCACGACGCCATCCCTCCGATCAGACGTCAACTGCCCAGCACCCGCCGTCCACAGCCGATCGGTGTGGCACGGCCGCACCGCTTACTTACCGGCGGCTGTTCGTCTTGCTTCGTCAGCGGGGCGAGCGCTCGGGCAAGAACCGCATCTATCGGCTCTACCGCGGGGAAGGGCTGACGGTGAGGAAGCGCCGCGCCGCCGCCGCGCCCGTGGGAACACGTGCGCTGATTGTCGTCGAGGCGAAGCCGAGTGCGCGATCACGAAGCGCGGGCCGTATAAAAAGTCGACCGAAGAAATTTCAAACTGATCCACTACCGAATTTCGGTGCCGATTGAGATCCTTCCATTGCAGGCGCCAAGGGAAAATGAGGGAAAATTCGCGCCATCTGCGTTTCGCTGAGCAAAAACAAATCACCCATCAAAGCCGCCATATCGGAGACCTTGATTACGCCTCACTCGAAATTGACAGGTCTTGAGCCTAGTGTTGCGGGATAGTGTAGCGCCGATTTTAATTCGTCAGGAGGCTCGGGGAGCTGGACGAATACTCGCCACACGAGATCCGAGCCGGGGAAGAGCACAGTCCATATCGTCACTGCGATGATAGCAAAGTATGTGTCGAGCGTTGCGTGCTCGATATACCAAGCTTCGATTTGTCCCTTGTACGGGGCGATGATCTGATCGTAAATGCACAGCTTGTCTGGTTCGCGCGGAAGGATATCTTCCTCTCCTCTGAACACGACGGCGCCGAGCCCAGAGAGACCGGGTCTCACCTTCACGATGACGCTCTGTAAAGCGGGAGGAAAGGCGTCGAAGCATCGCTTGGTCTGCGGACGAGGACCTATCAAGCTCATGTCTCCGAGCAGGATGTTCAAGAGCTGCGGCAACTCATTGATCTTTGTTCTGCGTAACATCGCTCCCACTGGCAAAATGCGTGGATCGTCCTTTATCGTGACGGTTCCTGCGCCGATGTTCGGACTGTTCTCGAGCATGGTCGCAAATTTGTAGAGGTTAAAGGGCGCGCCATCTTTGCCGATCCGCTTTTGTCGGAAGAAGACCTTTCCCTCGCCGGTGAGCCTCAATAAAAGCACGAGCAGAATCAAAAAGGGCGAAAGTAGCGCCAGCGCCGAAGCAGACAGCAGAATGTCGAAAATCCGCTGCATCGTCCGAGCTCCTCGTCGAAATTGGTCTGAAAGACTTGTCGAGCTCGCAACAGAATCGGCGCGAGCTTGTTGCCCCTCAATATCGAATTCGTAGCAAGTCATTGGTACAACATCACATCATCGGGAACAAGTGAGTGGAGCCCCTTATCATCGCTCCGGCAGTCTGCGGGCTTGACCGGTGGTAATAATAGCCGCTCCTCTAGTTGAGCATACCAGCGGATTGTTTCTGATCGGCTCAAGCGGTCTGCGATTGATGAGGTTTTATGTAGCAACCGCCACCGTCGCTTGACATCGGTCGTAATCTCGCCGAGAGCGTTCGCTCTATGTTCTCGCAGGCGACGATTTTGTCGCGGCTCTGGTCTGGCTATGCCCTCCCGCCGCCGCGACAAAATCGACACGCCCCGCGTTCAGCGTTCAGCAAACCCCAGCAGAGATCCACTCAAAATCCGCGGGAAGCTGTTCGAACAACCGAGCCCAGTTCTGTTCACGCCAAATTTATGCTGTCACTGCCGTCGCCACGCCGGGGATTCTCCAAATCGTTCCATTACTCGTGACAAAAGAGCCAGTGCCGGCTCCTGTAGATTCGCCGACGTTGCAAGCGTCCGTCGCATATGCGCACGCGCCAGCGCCAACAGCTGCGGCGGAGGGGAGTGTTGCGACCGTATAGGATGAAACTTTTACCGGGCCCCCGGCAAACGTATGCACGTTGGGAGTTGTCCCGTTGAAATCGTATTTGATCGCCCCGTCGCCGCTCGCGAGAATGACCGCGCCTGTAAGCCCAGCGGGAAGGCCGGTAACCTCAGCGCCTACAATCGTATTGTTTGCGCCGTAGGTTATACCCCGACCCGTGTTGCACCCGATTGCGGTGTTGCCAGATGGAGTACTCGATACTGCGCTTCCTGTTCCCGTTCCTGGTCCAGATGCTCCAGCGCCCGTGCATATAAAAACGGTTCCAGGATTAGAGTCTGCCGCTCCAATTAATGTGAAATCCGTTGTTCCCGCAGTGACGATGACATAGCGCACGCCGTTCGTGAAACCCAATACGCCGCCGCTGCTGGCGTACTCCGGCGGACTCGTGCTAGTGACGGCAGTACCCGTTCCTGCCCCGGGGCCTGTCGCGACGAATAGAGTTCCGGCGGTGTTGCTGCTGGCCCCGATTAGTGTGAAGTCCGTCGTCCCTACAGAAATGATTACGTAACTCAGACCAGCAACAAAACTTCCCGCCGTTTGTGGCGCGCCAACGACTACCGTTGCGGTACCCGTGCCGGCGCCGGGGCCCGTGGCCCGGAAGACAGTTCCTACCGCATTATTCGCGGCTCCAATCAACGTGAAGTCCGTGGTCCCCACTGTGAAAATCTGGTAGGTGAGCCCTGTGACAAAGGCGCCTGCCATCGACGGCAAGCCGAGGTCGAGCGCCGCTTGATAGCCGGCAGCGACAAGCCCTTGTCCTGTGTTATTTCGTCCGGCGTATTGACCAATAACAGAAACCTGGTTGCCCGTATTATACTCTGCAGATTGCGTCCCCATAGCAGTGAGGCTATGGCCTTTGTTGGTATACGCGCTGTAATTTCCAACTGCCGCCACATCATTGCCGTCATTGGAATACCCAGAATAAGCTCCAACAACTGTAGCGCCCCAACTCGCAGTTGTCACACTATTTCCAGCGCTAAACCCGACTGCGGTAAGAGATCCAGTGTTGTTGCTATAGCCGGCATACGCGCCAATGCAGGTAGAAGTATCGCCTGTGTTGTTGAAGCCTGCATAATTACCAACCGCGGTCACGCTGCCGCCTATGTTGTTGAAGCCAGCATAATTTCCACAACCGACAAAATCAATTCCAGAATTGTTGTAGCCGGTAGAGGCGCCGACGCCAACGAATCCATCACCTGTATTGTCGAATCCGACGCCGTAGCCCATTCCAGTGAAGCTGGTTTTAGTATTATTTTTCCCAGCGTTAGCACCGAAGGCGCTACAGTAAGAGGCTGTTGTGGCAGAGTATAGCGCTTGCATACCGAAGACGCTGTTTCCGCCGCCTGTCATATTGCCGTAGAGCGCCCTCCAGCCATTCGCAGTATTGTTCTGCCCTACCGTGTTAGAGGAGAGCGCTGAGACACCAATCGCTGTATTATAATCACCTGTTGTGTTGGCCAAAAGAGAATCATTCCCGTAAGCGCAATTGGATACAATACCGCCGGAGCCATAAGCGTAAAATCTGTTGGCGCTAACATTCGTTCCGTCGAAATTGGTCCCTGCTGCTCCGTCGATCACCCCCCCATTGTTATATTGAAGCTGCCCGGAAGTCCCGCCGGGAGTGAGAGCATTCGCAGCTGAGCCGCGAGCAACTAGGTCTGTAACCACTTCGGACCCCTTATCAAAAGATGTAAGCGATCGCCAGCGTGACGGCTGCGCAATTCAAATATTGCCCATCCCAGTTTATTCTTCGTCAACAGGCTCTGATGGGTACCAAGAACCGGCTACGGACCTACCATTAAATTGCCGCGATGGCGCGCGCGATCATGGCGAGCGCCATCGCCGGCTTGGTGGCAGAAACCGTCGAAATACGCAACTGTAATGCTAGGCGTATCTTCCTGCGGTTTTCGCGAAGATAATTATGTTGGGATCGACTGAACCTATGTTTATAATTTTCGACTCTTGAATATGAGACTGCAGCATCGCAAATGTGATCAGCTGAGCATCAAGTATATCCTGCTTTAGCAGGGCATTTTCGTGAATACTTTTCTCTTCTCCTTCCAGGCAGCAAACCAATTGCCGGATTGGACTGAGCGCCCCCTGTGGACGCTCGACTGGCGCGAGTTCCAAATCCGCGAAGCTCGCATATACGCCGCCACCTTTAACCGAATAAATATCCAACCCCGCACCATTGGCGCGAACTGTGATTTCGCCACGTTCGCAGGAAAGGATGAAATCGTGACCCAATGCCTGGGTGATATGACCGACCAAGCCTCCTTCGAAATGTACGCTCGCTGAAATCACCCGAGGATCGGACGTCACCGATGTGGCGGGCCCGTCTCTTACCACATTGTCCAGTACGGCGTGAACCCCAGCGACGCGGCGACCGGAAGCGGCGAACAGCAATAGATCTACGGAATGAGAGTGAGTCCAATAGAGCGGCGCCGAGCCGAAAGTGACCCTCACCTCCCGCAAGGCTCCGTATCGCCCTGATCTCGCCAGCGCCAAGGCTTGTCTGTAGACGTCAAGATGCCGCCGGATCGCACCCCAGGTTACGAAAAGCTCCTTCGATGCAAACAGCGTCCGCAACTTCTCCAGTTCAGCCATGCTGTTGCAAAGCGGTTTTTCCGCGTGAATCGCTCTGGTCCCCGAATCCACGGCCTCCCGGATCAAAGCCGCTCGCCCAAATGTTCGCGTCGCGACGCCGAGCAGAGCGGGTTTTTCTGCTTTGAGCAAGTCACTGGGATTAGCGTAGCGACGTTGCACGCCAAACTTCTCGCCGGCCCGGTTCAGGGCCTCGAGGCTGATGTCGCACAAGGCCTTCAGCTTCAGGCGAGGGTGGGACAAAATGGCTTCCGCATGGCTCAGCGGAAGCCAGCAGGGCGGCCCGTGCGCAATCATGGTTTCACTGGCAAAGGCGCCCATGCGCCCACATCCAATTACCGCCGCGTCGAAGCAATGTTCCATTTTCAGACGGCGCTCCATCGTAGAAGATACGTAGTCGGAGACGAGCGTCGAGAATCCAAATCTCGGTATGCCGAACAAATATCCAAACCTTCATAGGTACCCGACACAAGTAGCGAAGATCTCAAGCGACCGCTCGAGATTTGTCTCGCCAAATAGTCGAGATTGGATCTTACATTGAACCGACTGAAGCCTCGACTGTCGGGATGCTCAGGAGATAGGCCAACAGCCTCGATGCGAAGCTGCTTCATGTAAAAGTGCTGACTAGCCAACGGATTGATGGTGGGTGCAGGCTCTCCGCGGCCCGGAAATCCCAAGACGGCGATAATCCCCATTTTTCCAGCCGCCGCTAGCGCTGTCTCCCAATCACTCCATCCGTTGGTGGTCGAAACGACCAAATCCGCCAGATCTGACCCCAGCGCCTCGATCATTGCGGCGCGCTCATGTCGAGCAAAGACCGCCTCCGCCCCGAATTCTCGGGCGATCGCTGCCGGTCCACCTTGATCAGACAGAGCGTAGACCTGCGCTCCCGCCACCGAAGCCATCGCGACCGTAGTCAAGCCCAAAGGGCCAAGTCCGATGACCAAGACACGACTTCCGGCCCGCGCATTCCCTCTCAGCACCGCATTGTAGCCCAAGTGGAACAAATACGCACAAACAATGTCATCCGCCGACGCCGATGCGGGCAACCGATAGAGAACCTCGTCTTCCGCGACAACAAAGGCGCTGCGATGCGAGGTGAATGTGAGCACGCGGTCGCCGGTTCTGAAACGGGTCACGTGGTTTCCCGTATCGAGCACTCGAGCGACATTGCAGTAACCGACCAAACGCGGATAGTTTGGCCCCGAGCGCAGCGGGGGCAGCCCTTTATACGCAGCGAGTTCGGTGCCTGGGGAGATTGCGGAAACAATCGTTTGACAAAGCAGATCCTTGTCGTCTGGCGCTCTCAAGGCTTCGGTCCGTATTTCCAGTTCGCCGGGAGCGTTGACCCAAACCACCGAGGCTTCAGCGGGCGTCATGTCGGATTTCCCTCGCCGATTGCAATACACTCATATCGCTCACGATTGTTCAATTCTGTCGGCGCGTGAAGATCGACACATCGCCTCAGGGTTTTTCCAAACAAATGTCTTCGATATCATGTTGAAGCGAGATTCCTGGGCCTCGGTAGGCGCCGCCATCGACAATGACGTCAGGCGCCTCTGTCGCCAGGAATTCGAGCAGAGATGCCTTATCCAGAGTCACATTAGCAGAATCAAACATTTCTGAAATTAAGTAGTCTGGCAGAAGCTGTAACGACGTCTTGAATAGAAATATCTTCTTACCAAAGATATGAGCGACGAATAGGGCGGTGCTGTAGTGGCCTACTAAAACCCTGCAGGAGTTGACATGCTCACGAAAACGTCCAATTTTAATATTGGATGGAATATGATTCGATGCCTCTTGATAAATATCAGGATGCGGGCAATATGTTACGTTAATATTGTTGTCTTGACAAAATTCGATCAGAGCTACATCTTCAACAAACTGTTCAGTATCCCAGTAGCTTTTACCCGCAACCGCACTCCCGACGATCAGCACATCTGTTCTTTTTTCTTCAGAGCGCGGGCTCCACGGCGCCTCATTCTGATAGAAAACTTCCGACGAATTATGCCATAAAATATTGTCACGTATAATTGCCGGCTGCGGCAGTTTTGGTATCATATTAACGTAGATAATTTGCCTATCTGCCGCCATTATATGCAATAATGAATAGTAACTTGCAAAAATATCTGAGCATATTCCGTGCAAATATTCAGTAATTTGTAGGCCTTCTGTAATAGCTGCGATTCGTAATAGCTCAATCGAGCGGCTGTTGGACGAAAACAGTTCCAGCTTCGAAATCTCATGCACGCGAAACATAGTTTGATAGACGCTTATCAAGCCGGTAGCGAGGCATCGCCCGGACAACAGCCCCGACACGAAACTCGGGAAATGTTTCAGGACCCAAATCAACGTTGCGCGACGGAGCGAAAACCGATTTCCAGCATATCTGTCGATCCTAACGTCCGCGAAGATGAAACGGCTCGCCGACACGTCTTCTCCTGCGAGAAAATGCCGCCGCATCGACACCGAGCGAAGGAGATCTGTGTCGGCCAATCGGCCTGAATTAAATATGGCTAGCAGATTGCCGGAGACAGATGTGTAAGCCGCGGGCTTCAGAGACACGAGCGTCGCCGCTAGGGCGCTCGTGTCGACCGACTTTCCACGTTGGATTTCCACATAGGCGTTCCAAAAATCGCGATAGACTTTAGCGCTCATCTTTTCAATTCGCTTGTCTGGCTTGCCGTCCGGCGTGCGCGCCACAACCACTTGGCAGGAAGAAAGGGGGCCGCGTCGTTTACCAGAAAGACAGCAGTGGAGAGGGACTGGCGGGCGCCAAACCGCTCATCCAAAGATCGTCGATCAGGTTCAGCAGCAGATGATCGTTATATTTTCTAGCTGCGATCTGAAGACCGAACGGCGCGCCTTGTGGCGACTGGAAGGCGGGAACGCTGATGGCGGGGAGATGCGTCAAGGTCCACATCAGAGCCGGATCGAGCTCCTCGAGCACGTGACGCTTGGGGGCGGCGCCAGCCGTGGACAAGGAGATGATCGCATCAGTATCCGACAGGAATCGATCCATCTCAGCGATCAGTCTATTCTGCATTTCGAGCGCTGCATGAAATTGACCGCCCGTGATTTGCTCACCTCTGGCGATCATATTCCGCATAACTTCCGATATACGGCCTTGAGTTTTATACTCTTCCCTGAAGTAGTAAGATAGGCATTTATCGTAAATGACGGAATGAACCTGATGAGCCTGCTCCATTTCGGCAGGAAGCTCCCGTTCGAAGATATGCACTCCGTGCTGGTCCAACTTCGTGGCGAAGCGCAGTAGAGCGTCTTTGGCGTAATCTGGGGCATGCCGCCATGTATGCGTCTTTACCAAAGCCACACGCCACGGTCGTTCCTTGGGCTTGCTTTGCCTTTTATCGTCTTTGAGCGCGGAATAGCTGAACGGGAAGTTCGGGCCGTGCACCCGGGAGGCCTCCAACACGCGCCGAAGATCAGACGGGTGCGACACGAAGAATCCGATCGTGTCGAGACTGTCCGTCGTTTTCAAGGACCCTGTCCTGGGAAGCAACCCGAAAGACGGCTTGAAACCGTAAATCCCGCAGAAACTCGCCGGACGGATGATGGAGCCGCCGGTCTGCGTGCCGAGCGCCACGGGAACCATGCCGAGGGCGACCCCTACCGCCGAGCCGCTGGACGACGTGCCCGGCGTCAGTTCGACATTGTGAGGATTGAGCGTCTCATTGAGAGCATGCACGGCGAACTCGGCGGTCACCGTCTTTCCGGCGATCAATCCGCCCGCCATCCTCAAGTAGTAAACCACTCGAGCGTCGTTCCCGGGAGTAAAGCCCCGCCAGATCTCGCTGCCCATTTCCGTCGGGAAGTCCGACGTGTTGAACACGTCCTTTATTCCTAACGGGATACCCTCCAAGCTACGTAGGGGTTGCTTTGACGCCAGCCTCTCCTTGACGGCGTCTGCTCCTCGCCGGAGCGCCTCGGGATCGAAGCAGACCCAGGGCCGATAATCGCGATCGAATCGTTTGACGCGGGAGATACATTCCTCCGCCACATCGATGGGATGCAACCTGCCCGTTTCCATCTGGCTATGAATTTCGGAAATCGAAAACCGCCTGAACATGCGTCTAGGCCTCTTCACGTGGGTCTTGACGGTAACGGTGCTTAGCGATCAGTTGCTCGAAGAATGGCACAGTCACTTCCCGGTTCTGGCGCTGCTTGGGGCGAACGGGCGGATTAATGTCGATCAGCTTGAGATGTTTGAGCTGCCGCATCGTCTCGTAAAACTCGCTCTCTGATAGATCGGTGATTTTCAAGTAATAGTCCAAAGCGCCCGGACGCTCCGAATCGATCGCCTGGGCGATCTCGAAGCCCTCTTCGCGCGTCATGAGACCGTTGCGCACATCGACACACGCCTGGAATGTCGCACGGCCATAACCGCGCTTGAGATAGCAGGTGAAGTCGTGAACGCCGGCCATGATGCATTCCGCGCTCTTGTAGCCTTTGTAGGCCCCCTCCATCTCGGTTTCCTTCCAACCGTATTCCTGGCGAATAAATTCTGTCTGGCGCTCCTCGTCCCAAAATATGTAGTCGCCAAGGTGAATGCCGTGGACGCCCACCCGTTCAACGTCTTCGAGAGACGGCACGTTGAAAGGATACAGATCGCGTTCGGAAAGAGCGCCGCAGGTCATTTCCTTCGGCGATCGCTTGGCTGAAACCTTTGTAAAGTACTCGCGATCGAACTTGTGAACCGGATCTTCATATGAGGCTCTTCCAGAGGATTCCGCGACGGACTCGCCCCAGATGAGTAAAGGAATATTGAAACGAACAGCGGCCTGCAGAGGAAAGGACCCGACGCCGGCGTGGCAATGCCAGCAGGCGTCGCCGATCATTCCCAGCGACCGACGAGCGAGCCGGTTCACCAAGCCTCGGTTCGGGGTGAACATGACGTGATCGACGTCGAACTGCTGCAGCGCGTTCTGAAGATTGTACCAGCCCGTCTCGCTGTACCAGTTGTGGCTGAACGTGACGGTCAAAGGCTTCATGCCATAAACTTTGACCAGCACGTGCAATTGGAAAACACTGTCCTTGCCGCCGCTGATCGGGACAATGCAATCGTAATTGTTTCCAGCCTTCGCCTTCGCGTTTTCTAGCAAATTACGAAGGCGTTTTTCGCGTTCGACCCAATTGATATGGATTTTCTGTTCCGATGACTGACAGGCTTGGCAGATGCCCAGGTCGTCGAATTTTACGCCCTCTTGGGTTTCAGGCATGCAGCAACGCACGCAGTAGCGAAGGCTCTTAAACGGTGTGGAGGTCGCTGTCTGCATAGAACTTGCTCCTCGTCAGTCGCGCGGGCAAACGCCCCACGCGTGAAGTTTTGTTCCTGGGGCAGATTCCTGATTTGGATTATGCCCTGATGAGGTAAGCGCAGCAGCGGCGCCCAAGGCGGCAGCGTGCTGAACACTCGCCGGCCTGCTGCGAGCGCCAGCGTCAGAGCAAATGATTCAACGCCGATCACTATATCGGCATCTGAAATGGCGGCCGACAAGTCCGGCGCATGATCGAAACGAATGTATGGATGCCGGTCCGCATAGGCTTGGTACTTCTCCACAGACTCCGAGGGATGGGGCCGCAAGGCGAGGATCGAGTTGGAAGCGGGGGCGAACAGGGTGAGGCGCGACAAGGCGTAATCGAGCGCCTGGAATTCGCCGGGCGTTCCGTGGCCCCAGTCGTTGCGAACGGGTTCCAGCACGTAAAGGATTCGTTCCTTTCCGGGAGGTGGGCCGATGCGCGAGAGCTGCTCCCTGACATAGAGATTGGGCCGCCGGAACACTTGCATTTGTGGAAACGTTCGCCGCGCAATCGCTTCCGCTTGGACGTCGGCGACCCATATTTCATCGGGCAACTGACGGAAGCCGTTCCGCTCAAATCGCGCCGCGTAGTTGGCCCAATGATCGATGACGCCAATGCTGTGGATTCCCAGGCGCGCGGCCTCGATACGGGCGAGATGCTCGATATCGCTAGCCCAGCCCGTGCCGCTCAACAGCGCGGCGGCGCCGAGCAAAGCAGTCGGCATATCGTCCTGCAAAGGCCGTTCTGGGAAGTAGTTCGCCCACAGCCTGCTGGCGGGGCCGAACATGCAAGCGCGCAGCTCTCCACGCCAGTCCTTTATCCAGGGCAAGATCAGATTGGCCGCGCCGGCGTCGTGGCACACCACGGCGAGCGGAGATGGAAGGTCAGATGTCTTTGAAGCGGCCATAGTAGACGATATCCGCAGCCTGCCCGTCGACCAGTTCCTGCGCCCGGCGGATCGCCTCCAGACGCAGACCGGCGCGCTCCATGATCCGGATCATGCCGATGTTGCATGCGAGCGCGCCGGCCGTGACCTTGCGGATGTCCGATCGGGCCAGCAACCAGTTCAGAACCAGCGAGAACGCCTCCAGCCCGAACCCCTTGCCCCAAGCTTCGCGTGCGCCCAGCATCACGCCGATGTCGGCGGTCTGGTGATGTTCGTTACAATACGCTGTCATTGTGCCGATCATGCGCCCGCTATCTCGTAGGACAATGGCCAGGAAGTAGTTGCTCGAGCCTTCGAAGCTCGACAGATAGATTTGGCAGCTTTCCTCGTCGTGCCGACGAAACCTTTGATTGCTGAACCGAACTACCTCAGGGTCATTCAGCCAGCCTACATAGGTCGGCTGAATATCGTCGACCGTGAAGCTCCGCACGAGCAACCGAGGCCCCTCTAGACGCAAGGGAGAATCGCCGTTGGCCGCGACCGCTTGTCCGACTTCGTGGCTCACCTCATTACCTCGAGCTGCGACCACACCTTCCCGAACGCCTCGATCATCAGTTATACGTCCTCGGTTGGATAGTCGTGCATGAGCATGTCGGGACGCGGTCCTTCGCAAGGAGATACGGCGCGTCTTCGACGAGAACTTCCAGCTCTACGGCCTTCGCAAGGTGTGGAGGCAGTTGGACCGGGAGGGCGAAAAGGTCGCGCGCTGCACCGTGGCGCGGCTTATGCGGAGCATGGGTTTGCAAGGGATCGTGCGCGGCCGGCCGGTCAAAACGACGGTCAGCGACCGCAAGGCTCCATGCCCGCTCGACAAGGTGAACCGGCAATTTCGGGCGGTGCGGCCGAATGCGCTGTGGCTGTCCGACTTCACTTATGTCTCGACTTGGCGAGGCTTCGTCTATGTGGCTTTCGTGATCGACGCCTTCGCTCGGCGGATCGTCGGCTGGCGCGCCTCGCGCACGGCTCATGCGGGCTTCGTGTTCGACGCGCTCGCGCAGGCGCTGCATGATCGTCGGCCGGTTCACGGCGGCGGCCTCGCCCATCATAGCGACCGCGGCGTTCAATATGTCTCTATAAAATACACGGAGCGCCTCGCCGAGGCCGGCGTCGAGCCATCGGTCGGCAGCGTCGGAGACAGCTACGACAATGCGCTCGCCGAGACGATCAACGGACTCTACAAGGCCGAGCTGATCTGGCGAAAGGGGCCGTGGCGGAGCTTCGAGGCGGTCGAGTTCGCCACCCTCGAATGGGTCGACTGGTTCAACAATCGCAGACTGCTGGAGCCGATCGGAAACATTCCGCCGGCAGAAGCCGAAGCGCGCTATTATGCGCAACTCGAGGAGCCCGCCATCGCGGCGTGACTCAGACGAAATGGCCTCCGGCAATCCCCCCAGCATCGGCCGCCACTGCAGTCGATTTTACAGTTCGCGCAGCTCCTCGGTCTCGAACGCTGCAGCGGCCAGTGCAAGCGCAATCATGACAGGCAGAAAGACGAGGAGAAAGACCGTGTAGGCGAGGCATTGCCCGGTTGCTCGGACAGCCGAAAGACGACGTCTCGTTATAGAGAGATCTTTCCAGGAGATTTTCTCATCATTCGGCATGGGCGTCTGGGATCTTTGGTTCTCGGATCGCCGGGGAGTTCAGAGTCAACCAAATGCTACCGCACTTTGGGTGAAACGATTCACCCAAAGTGCTGTCATTCGCAGTTCCACCAAATGACGAGCCTCCCGAAAACCTATCCGTCTTTTTGGTGGAATTCTTTCCGCAGCATTACCTAATACCAATCATCTGAGAGGCCAAAGAGCGCCTGCCTCAGAAATTCGGACAGCAGCTCGAGTGGATTTTCTGCCTGACAGTGGCGAGGATTCTCGCTGCGAATCAGGGGCATTCGATGACGAAGAAGAGCCGCCGGACGCAGTCCCCGGCGTTTAAAGCGAAGGTGGCTTTGGCCGCGATCAAGGGCGAGAAGACGCTCAGCGAACTCGCGCAGCAGTTCGACGTTCAGCCGGTCGCGCATCACGTATTGAAACGCGCCGCTCTCGTGGTTGTGCAGCACTGGATCGTTCGATCAAAAGAGCTGCGTCATCTGGTCCGATGCCTCGGGGAGTTTGGCTCCTTCCAGCGACCCTGAAGCGAGACCAGCCGCCCTTTGAACCAGGACGGGCCGACGCATGGCGCGCTTCGTTCGTTCAGCGAGTTGACCGAGCCGGAGAGACCGCTCGTCAGGAGACAGGCGAAAGCGTGACCCGTCAAAGGGCGGAGCGGAGCGCAAATGGCGTCTCCCCACGGCCGGCGTCCATCCACGCGCGCGAATGCGGCTATATCAGGCCCCCGCCGGTGGCTCCAAAGGTCTCCATCGCGGCGGTCGGTGGGCGCCGAGACTGCTGTGAGGACAGCCGCGCAATCCGATACGATAAACAATGCGCCTTCGAGCGAGCTGAATTTTGACTGCGACGGATGAGGAAAGAACTCCGATGGCGATCGAGATACCAAAGGATTCTGCCAAGGAAGCGGTCTTGTCGCTTCAACGCTACTTCAAAGAGAACATGGACAATGAGATCGGCAATCTCGTAGCCGAAGGCCTGCTCCAATTCTTCGTGGAAGAGATCGGGCCGATCATCTACAACAAGGCGGTCGAGGATGTGCAACAAAGGCTACAAGCCCGCATAGCGGAACTGGATGTCGAGGTTCACGAGGAGGCGTTCGGCTATTGGCGGAAGCGCCGGCGGCGCTGATCGTCCGCGAACGCTTCCGAACGACGGTCGCTCATTGCCTATGCGCAGGCGCGGATGCCGAGGCCGATCGCCTCGCGTCCGGACATGTCCGTGAAGGCCAGACTGTCTAGAGCCTGATGACGACGCACCCAGGCTTGGATCGCCGGCGGATAGACGCTCATCATCAACGTGTTGCCTCCCCAGGAGGTCTCCCCCTCGTTCGTGCGCGCCGAATGGAAACGCAGCGTCGCCTCCGGCGAAACGCAGGCATGGCGCGCGCCGAGCTTCATCGTGCAGGCCGAGGCGCAGTAGCCGTCGATGGCGACGGTCCGCCGCGTCACATTGGCCGAACGGACCTGCTCATAATAGTCGAGGACATTGCCGCCGCGGTCATAGCTCGAATAATCGGCGCGCGGCGTATAGCCGCCGGCGAGATCGGAGCGGCGCGAATAGCCGTGGCGGCTCGAGCTGGCTCCCCGGCTCGAATAGCCATTGTCGAAGGAGCCGAACAGATCGGAGAAGAGATCGGCCTTGGCGGGCGCCGAAGCGAAGGCGGCGAAGCCGGCGAGGCCGAGGATAGCGGCGCGCTTGGCGATGCGGGGAGC